>JAZGCJ010000060.1:0-24568 GCA_036476895.1 Thermodesulfobacteriota bacterium | reverse complement strand
TTGGTACCTCGATGTCGGCTCATCGCATCCTGGGGCTGAAGAAGGTCCCAAGGGTTGGGCTGTTCGCCCATTAAAGCGGTACGCGAGCTGGGTTTAGAACGTCGTGAGACAGTTCGGTCCCTATCTGCAGCGGGCGCAGGAGACTTGAGGGGGTCTGCTCATAGTACGAGAGGACCTGAGTGGACAAGCCTCTGGTGTACCAGTTGTCGTGCCAACGGCAGTGCTGGGTAGCTATGCTTGGAAGGGATAACCGCTGAAAGCATCTAAGCGGGAAGCCTGCCCCAAGATTAAGTCTCCCGAACCGTAAGGTTCCTTAAGGTCCCTTGAAGACTACAAGGTTGATAGGCCCAAGGTGTAAGCTCTGTAAGGAGTTGAGCTGATGGGTACTAATTGACCGTGAGGCTTAACTGTGGGGTTTGATAATTACCAAATCTACGTTAAGAAGCTCAGCAAAAAAATATTAAGTTGAAGAAGAATTAATCAATACAACCAATTAACCCTTCATTCCTATAGTTTTTTTTCACTTAAAATCAAATATAGAATATGCTAAAGGATATAAATATATTCAAAATTTTTCTATATTCTTTATTTATTATTTCTTAGATTGATTACACTTATTTTCTATTTGACTATTATTGCAAATTTTAATAGAATGGCATTAATTGGGTGATGGATGGAGGTCATTATATGATTGCCAGGGTACGAAGCAGAGTTCCCAATAAATTAAGTTACGGTTTATTTCTAGTGCATCCTTTTACATTCCTTTGACAGATTTTTTCAAACTGTACCTAACTCAATATCTGTTCTAAACTTATTAGACTCCGAGTATATTTATAGAATTTCGGGTCTAGGTTGACATATCGGTAAATTTTTTGATTTTTTCCATTACAGATGAATACTGGATTATCTGTATGTTTTTAACAATTTCTTGGGGTCATTTTTGAGAGATTGTGAAATTGTTTTATTAATAGGGAATATAGGAAAAGATCATCTTGAACGTATATTTATAGACAGGACCGACAAAGTTTCTTGCTGGCGGGATAGTTGTGGAAAAAATCGATTGTAGGAATTACAATTTATTTAGTACGGAATACATAACGTTTCAGTAATTAATAATTATGTTAAATGAACATCTTATTTCTTTTGATTCTGAGTCTAAGAAGAATTCAAGTATAAAAATTGAAGAACTCTACGAAATAAAAGAATCAACTGAGTATAAACCGCAATACAATGTGGTTTTATTAGATGATAATGATCACACTTATGACTATGTTATCGAGATGTTGATGAACATTTTTGGTTACGATGCAGAAACAGCATTTGAGATGGCTTTTACAGTTGACTCTATAAGCAGGGTTGTTGTCTATACATCAACTAAGGAGGAATCTGAACTAAAAAGAGAACAGATACTCGCCTATGGTGCGGATTGGCGGCTTAATAGAAGCAGGGGTTCCATGAATGCAATAACCGAGCCGGTTAGTTAAATAGCACTTAAATCGAAATTCAGTAGGATAACTCCTTGAGCCAACGAAATGAGATCAGCTGCCCAGAAGAGAAAGACAGCTTATAACAAAGCACTCAGTAAGGGCTTGAAAACGTGGGACCTAGGAGGAGATTTGGGAACCGTGGAATTTGCAGAAGCAATTGTAAAACTTATGTAATTTTAAGAATCGGAAGAGATTTGAAAAAACTATTTGGCGGTATAGAAGCAGGTGGAACTAAGTTTGTATGTGCGATTGGCAGTGGCCCGGATGATATTAGAAAAAGGGTTAGGATAGATACAACCAGTCCTGATGAAACAATAGCCGAGGTCATAGGATTTTTTAATCAGAACAAATCCTCTCATCCTATTACCTCATTGGGGATTGGTTCGTTTGGCCCGCTTGACCTTGATCCAAACTCTGAAACTTACGGTTTTATAACATCAACTCCAAAAATTGGCTGGCAAAATATCAACTTACTTGGAGAAATAAGCAGTGCTTTAAAAATACCGGTCAAGATCGATACAGATGTGGCAGCTGCAGGTATTACTGAATTTAAGTGGGGAGCGGCTAAAAATTGTAATAACTTTATTTATTTAACCGTGGGAACGGGCATTGGCGGGTCTATAATAATTAATGGAAGTTCTTTGAGGGGGCTGATTCATCCTGAGATGGGCCATGTATATGTTCCAAGGATTGAGGGAGACGATTTTGTCGGTGCGTGTGAATACCACAGAAACTGTCTTGAAGGTATGGCTTCCGGTACCGCTTTGAATAAAAGGTGGGGAGTACGAGCAGAGCACTTATCGGAAGATCATCCCGCGTGGGAGCTAGAGGCTGGTTACCTCGCAATTGGATTGGTTGATTTTATACTGACTGTTTCACCCGAAAGAATTGTGATTGGCGGGGGAGTAATGAACAATAATGGTTTAATAAAGCTGATCAGAAACAGGGTTAAGCATTATCTAAACGGTTATTTGCAATCTCCTTTTCTGGAAAGTGATATTAACGATTATATAGTTTTACCAAAATTGCAAAACAACTCTGGTATTTTGGGTGCAATTGCTATGGCTATGAAACTTTAGTTTGAGAATTATAGTTGGATTTTAGCAGAAAATACCTATTTCAGATTATGCTCCAATACCCTTAGGAAATTTCCGCCCATTATTTTCTTAATCCTTCCCTCATTGTAGCCCTTTTTCACAAAGAAGTCCGCTATTTTTGGTAAATCTGCCACAGTTTCAATCTCTTTTGGAAAGTCTTGATAACGAGCACCGTCGAGATCACTGCCAATCCCAACGTGGTCTTCCCCACAGAGATTGATTATATAGTCTGTGTGCTGAAATAATTCATCCAGTGTGGGTTTTTTCTTTTCAATTTTGAGAAAAGTATCAAAAAGTACAATGCCTATTACTCCTCCCCTGCTTGCAATTGCTTTTAACTGATCGTCGTTTAGATTTCTTGGATGATCAGTTAAAGATTTAGCATTTGAATGAGTAGCGATTGGAATCAACTTAGTTAAATCGATCGATTCCCAAAAACATATCTCATTTAAGTGAGATAAATCCAGTGTAATACCCAGTTCGTTCATTCTTAGAATGAGTTCCTTACCAAGATCGGAAAGCTCCGAATTAGTTTCGTAGCCCGATGCATAGTGATTTTTATCGTTCCAAGCTAGTCCTATTATCCTGACGCCTTTGTTGTAAAATTCTGTTAAGTCCCTTGGGCTCTCGATAGGATCTGCGCCCTCCATCATTGTTAGAAATCCGACTTTATCACTATTTTTTAGTTCTTCAATTTTCGAGAATGTATCAACCTTTTTAATATCATCTTTATAGAGTTCAAAGAGCATTTTATATGTAGTGAATTGGCTTAAGGCATCCTCATAGGTTTTTTGTGGTTTATTTTTGGGATGGACGAAGATAGTGTTAAATAGTAGTTTTACTTTTCCTTTCTTTAAATTCGGAAGGGTAATCTTGCAACGGATCTTCGGATTTATAAAATCTCTCTTAAAAAAGTTGAGATGATATGCAATATCTTGATGTGCGTCTACTATGAATAGATTGTCGAGCATGATAAATGATACATGATACATGATGCAAGATACAGGATACACGTCGCAACTTGTTAGCTATATACCATCTGATTTCATATGTGGCTAAACTTATTGATCAGGAATAAAATGCCATACTGGCAAAACTAACCACAGAGCCCGTTTCGGGTTCCAATACCTGATTGTAATCCAATAATACGCCTTCTCTTGCATCAATTGTTGACAGCAGGGAGTATATTGGCGATAGGCCGCATATTTTCCGTATATCTTTTTCTTCTTTAATTGCATTGTAGAAATTTTCAGCATCGATTTTTTCACTGAAGGATAAACTCAGGAGATCTCTTTCCTTTATCCAATCCACAGTTTTGTCATAAACCGATTCTTTATCGCCAAACTTTTTGCCTACGTGCGCGAGATCGGCTCCGGCTATTAAATAGACTTCCGGGTAATTTTTAATAATGGATCTAACCGTTTTTAGAAACTCGGTAATTTTATAGTCTGTGGCTGGTGAAACACCCTTTTCTATATATTGATGGAAGGAATTGCATAATATTGGTACTATTTTCAGCCTGTTTGAGAAAATGTATTGCAAAAAAACCACCTGAAATTCTATTGAATGTTCCGTTAGGTGTGCAATTTCCCCTTCATATATGTCCCAGTCAAAACTGCTTTCGATTATTCTAATTATGTTGCTGTCAATTTCTGCGTTACCCAGAGGGGTTGAATACTTCTTTTTAGTCAGGATGAAAGGGTTTGTAGATTCTGTGAAGTGATAAGTGCCAAATATTAAAAAAGTAGGCTCATTGCTAATGTTCGCTAATTCTTTGTACACGTGGGCGTACGATTTGCCACCCCTTTTAAAATCGATATGGGGAGATATTATACCTTTAATACTATTAACTTTACTGACCTTTTCAGGTTCATGTACACCATTGATTTCCTCGAAGAAACCGTTTAACCAGTTTCTTAATTCAGTTGGATCATTTGGATAAGAGATTCCGGCATGATGAGACTCCTTTATCTCTGATTCTCGATATTGATCTAAAATTTTCTGTTTGTTATAAAAATAGTTTTCATTTTCTAGTAATAATGAATCACCCAGCGTGCGTATTATTACTTCAACCTCTGCCTTATATAGTATTCTGCCAAAGTTCTTAAGGTATTTTTCCTGTATTTTTAAAATGTTGTGTCTCCCGTCAAAGTGACTGATAATAAACAGGGCTTCTTGAGATACAAACAAGGCCTTTCCATTAATGGCTCTTGGGTCTCTAAGGCATATACGATTTTGTCCCTGGTATTCTACAGGAAATACTTCTACATTAGTTGGTCTTGGTTTTTCCATGATCTTTATAATGGTATTAAATTACTATTTTTTTTTAATTGGTTTGCCCCATGCACCACCACCCGGTGTTTCTATTTTTACAATTTCATTCTTTTTTACCTGAAGGCTTATTTTAGGTGAAAGTTTAATTGCTGTATTATTCTTGATAATGTTGTTTATTCCTCTCTTACCTTTGTTTCCTCCGTTAATCCCGTAGGGTTGAGAATTTCTTCTTTCGGTTATTAAAGTAACTGTTGAATTTGATAAGAAATTGAAAGATCTGGTTATTCCATCTCCACCGTTATACATGCCCTTTCCGCCGGAATTTCTTCTAATCGAATACTCCTCGATTAAAATTGGGAGTTCCCTTTCAAGTGATTCAATTGGGGTATTGAGTGTATTGGTCATATGGGTTTGTAGTGCATTTACTCCACGGATTCCATACCTAGCACCCATTCCCCCGCCTATAGTTTCATAGTAAGCATATTTTTTCCCGGATTTTAATATACCACCAAAGGTTATATTGCTCATAGTTCCAGGACTTGCCGCTGGAACTCTTTGGGGAATAGCATTTGATAGCGCACCAAAGACTACATCTACTACCCGCTGGGATGTTTCAACATTCCCGCCCGCAACGGCTGAAGGATATTTAGCGTTTAATATAGAATTATTATCGGCCACTATTTTAATCAATCTAAGAGGCCCTGAGTTTAATGGTATTTCTGGTGGTGCCAGGCATTGAAAGCAATAAAGTACCGCGGATGTGGTTACACTAAAAGGTGTATTAACACAGCCCCGCACCGTGGGGGAACTTCCCCTGAAATCAACTACTACTTTATTTTGTTTTACTATGACTTTTACATTGATTGGTATGGTTTTAGTTCCTGCTCCATCGTCATCTAGGCAATCTTTAAACGAATAATTACCGTTTGGTATGTCCCTTATAACATTTCTCATTATCTTTTCACTATAGTTTAAGAGCTCCTGGCCGGCTTGTTTGATTTTTTTGAGTGAGTATTTCTTAATCACCTGCTTCAATCTGCTAATCCCAATTTCCAAAGCGGCTATTTGGGCTTTAAAGTCACCTTCTCTTTCCTCGGGGTCTCTGGTTGAGTTGATGATATTTGCCATAATCCTGGTTTGGAGTCTTCCCTTTTTGTAAAGCTTCGTTGGTGGTATCAAAACACCTTCTTGATTTATATGGGTTGAAAGGGGCATGGAGCCGGGGGTAATCCCTCCAACATCGGCATGGTGAGCTCTTGAAGCTACAAAAAACTCAACTTTATTATTTACAAATACCGGTGCTATACAAGTTATATCCGGCAGATGTGTTCCGCCGTTAAAAGGATCATTAATAATAAATATGTCCCCTTCGAGTATTTCCTTTTGGTCAAGGATTGCCTTGACTGCAAAGCTCATTGAACCTAAATGTACTGGTATATGGGCTGCCTGTGCAATCATTTCACCCTTTTGATCAAAGATTGCACATGAAAGGTCTCTCCTTTCTTTTATATTTGGAGAGAATCCAGCTCTTATCAAGGACATTCCCATTTCTTCTGCAATTGAACTTAATACATTCTGGAAAATCTCGAGTTCAAACGGGCTAAGAGTCATTCAGTCGATACTCCAAAAAGGTGTTTTGGTTTTTACTGTTTTAAAAGCAGTTCTTATTTCATTAATCTTCATATGAAATTATTGCATTAATTCTGGAATCTCCAATTGATAAAACCTTATTAATCAATTAATAAATTTGCATTTAAATTTTGAACAGAAGCCCACGAACCATGTGGTTACTGTTTTCACCTCTTTTCTTACCTGATTAGTTATTCGTTCATCTCAATCTCGGCAATACAGTCCGAAACGAGCATAGATTTGAATCCATTTGTTTATATGTTCCCAATACACTGATTTGATCAGCAACAGGTGTCTTTGCATTCGATTTTGAAATAGCATAGTTTGATGTTCTGAACAGTTCTTCTTCCATACATGTGACGGGATGGGTATGAGTGCTATTTATTGAAATCAAAAGCAATGTAATGAGTGGATAAAAGAATATATAATTTTTATTTGATTTATTTCTCAATATTATTATTATTTACCCCCGTTTATGGGGTTTTCTTTAATTTTAATATATATGGAGCTAGTTTCAATTGTTAGTATACAGGCGGTGAGATTTTACAAATGAGAGTACTGGTTACCGGAGTATGTGGTTTTATCGGCTCACATCTTGCTGAAAGATTGCTGGACAGTGGATATGATGTATTGGGAATTGACTGTTATCTTGATAACTACTCAAGGGAATTAAAAGAACAAAACTTAAAAATTCTTGAAAGAAAATCAAATTTTTCCTTTCTTGAAGACAATATTATATCCCTGAATATTGAGGAAATTCTCAACGGTGTGAATGGGGTATTCCACCAAGCTGCCATAGCCGGTGTAAGGGCAAGCTGGGGCAAAAACTTTCAAACATATCTTGAAAACAATATTTTGGCTACCCAACTTCTTCTAGAGGCTTCAAAGGGGAGAAAAATAGATAAATTTGTTTATGCCTCTTCATCATCCGTTTATGGAGATTCCACAGAGCTGCCTGTTAAAGAAGATTCCCCAACCGTACCAATATCACCGTACGGGGTTACAAAGTTAGGTGGGGAGAAGCTGGCAGTTTTATATCATAAGAACTTTGATGTTCCAACTGTATCTCTGAGATATTTTACCGTATATGGACCCAGGCAAAGACCGGATATGGGTTTTCATAAATTTATAAGTTCCACTGTGAGAGGTGAAGATATCGAAATTTATGGTGATGGAGAACAGACAAGGGACTTTACATATGTGGACGATATAGTAGAGGCAAATATTTTGGCGTTTGAGAAAGGGCGGAATGGTGGAATATATAATATTGGCGGGGCATCGAGAATAAAACTTATTGATTGTATAAATTTAATAAAAGAAATTTCTAATAAAAGTACTGATGTTAAATTTTGTCCGGTTCAGAAGGGTGATGCAAAACATACCTTTTCTGATATTTCAAAAGCAAGGGAAGAACTTGGTTATATACCAAAAGTAGGCATAGAGGACGGGCTGAAGAATCATTACGATTGGCTGGCTAACAAAGTGGAAGTAGTGTGAAATATTAATTCAACATTGATTTTAACGTCTCGCCCATTTCGGCGGGGCTGGGGCTGACTTTAACACCTGCTTTTTCAAGTGCAGCCACTTTATCCTTAGCACTTCCCGAACTGCCCGAAATAATTGCACCCGCATGTCCCATACGTTTCCCCTTAGGTGCTGTTGATCCCGCAATAAAGGCTGCAACCGGTTTACTGAAATTGCTCTGAATAAACTCCGATGCTTCCTCTTCGGCACTTCCTCCTATTTCACCTATAAGTATCACAGCGTCTGTGTCCTTATCGGCTTCAAATAGCGAAAGTATGTCGATAAAGGTGGAACCAATAATTGGGTCTCCACCGATTCCCACACACGTGGACTGGCCGATATCTAAGTTGCTCAATTGCCATACTGCTTCATAAGTCAGGGTCCCGCTTCGAGAAATTATTCCAACTCGTCCGGGCTTGTGGATATATCCCGGCATTATTCCAACTTTAGCCTCACCGGGTGTTATAACACCCGGTGAGTTGGGTCCCACCAGTCTAATCCCCTTATCTTTGAAGTAGTTTTTCACTTTTACCATATCTAAAGTTGGAACTCCCTCAGTTATACAAATAATCAGCTCAATCCCGGCGTCCGCTGCTTCAAGCATTGAATCCATGCAGAATGGGGCAGGTACGAATATCAGTGAAGCATTTGTATTGGTTGCTTTCTTGGCTTCCAACACGGTGTTGAAAACAGAAAATCCCTCGACCTCAGTACCCCCTTTTCCGGGGGTAACTCCTCCAACTATCTGAGTGCCATAATCCCTGCACTGAGTCGCATGAAAAAGCCCTGCGCTGCCTGTGATGCCCTGAACAATAACGCGCGTGTCTTTGTTAACTAAAATGCTCATTTCTTTACGACTCCTTTGGTAAAAGACAAATTTTTGGACTGGAATATAACATAGCCTAAATGCTCTTTCAATAAATGCGGATAAGATAAACAATAAGAATGATGCATAAATTTAAGATTCTTTGATTTACATACACTTTAATCTATCATTCTATGTTTTGGGATTGCTCTCTCATTTTTTCTATCTCAGATCTGAATTCAATAATAGAATGAGATATATGTGCATCCTTTGCCTTGGCAGATATTGTTCCTGCCTCGCGATTAAGTTCTTGAAGAAGGAAATCAATTTCTTTGCCTATTGGTTCTTTTGAACTTAACTTTTCTTTAATTTTACTTAGATGAGCTTTGATTCTTACTATTTCCTCTGTAAAATCGCTTCTTTCAAGTAGTATTGCTACTTCCTGATATAGCTTATCGTCATCAATTTTAATATCGTTAAAAATGGTCTGTATTCTTTCTTTAACCCTATTCTTCAGTTCCTTTGTGAATTTTGCTCTTTTTTTGTTGACGTTGTTTATTAATACCTCTAACCTCGCGATCCTTTTATTGAAATCCTTTCTTAGATTTCTACCCTCCGATATTCTGTTTTTATCTAACTTATCAATGGTTTCCTTAAGATGAGTTAATATTTTGTTGTACTCGGCTTTTGTCAATTTGTTATTGGTCCCGTAGTTAAATATTTCCTTCATGTATAGAAAGTGATCAATTTTAATACCTTCTTCTATTCCAAATTTTGATTTAAGTTTCTCTAGATTAGCAAAAAAACCTTGGGCAGCTTCCATGTTAATTGAGTTCGAATTTCTCTTGGCTTGGATCAATGAAATTGTTATTCTGACTTTTCCCCTTGTTACGGTACCTTTTACCAATTCCAGTAATTTCGGTTCGTATTGTAACATGCAGTCGGGCAGCTGGAATTTAATATCCAGGAATCTATGATTTTCCGATCTCGCCTCAATGGAGACTTTACATTGATTCAGTTGCATCTCTGAGTTCCCATAACCAGTCATACTTTTCATAAAATTAATCCTCTTTAACGATACTTATATATTTTTTCCTCATATTGATAAGAAGTTCTTTGATCTCATCACTTTTAAAATCCGGATATGTCCATTCTAAGGATTCAAAATACTTGTTTTTGTAAATCAAAGTCAAGTCTGCGTAAACGCCTTTGCTAAGATACGGACGATGTGAATACCCCTTACCTGTGCTAAGGATAACATGTTCTTGGGCAATGTATCCTGGATCTAAATTTATAGTTCGCTTGCTGTCGATTGAATAAAAGTTCTCTAATTGCATAGTTTTAAGCTTTATATTAACTATTTCCTCTCTGTCGATTAAGTCTTTAAAAAATATAAAACACCTGCTAAGTTCATCACCCATTTCATTGTTATAATAATCCGTGTATTCATTGAAGTTATAAGGTTCACTTGAATACAATATGCCACCAAACCGGTTACTCATTCTATTGGTACAGTCTGAGATATCTGCGCTCTTATTATATATTGCTGCTATAAAAAGCAATACCTGTTTTGGTTCGGAGATTATTTTCATAAATAATAATATATTTGGTATTTTATTAATTGAAATCAAGTAAATAATTGTTGACATCACAATTTAATATTGGTTTTTAATTAATAAAATGATAATTTTCGTATTTTAAAAGTTTAGGTAATAATATAGTTCGAGCTGAAGATGAATTTAAAATACTTTGCTTTATTAGTGTTGGTTATTTTGTTACCTACCTCTTGCATAAAAACCAGTAGTATTCCTACGAGTCAGAGTCAGCCTCTTCCCTCTGAATCCCCGGTTGATAGCATAAGGGGTTATTTAACAGCGCTGAAAAAGAGAGACTTCAATAAAGCTTATAAATACCTATCTTTAGTATATGCAAAAAATTTAGATGTTAAAAGTTATAAGATCAACATGGAGAATCTTGTAAAACAGTATGATTATAAACTTGAAAATTTTGATATAAAAGGGGTTAGTAGATTAGGTGATCAAGCCTATATAGCAGTTGATCTAGAAGTTAATTATAATTCAGCTGAAACAGGTCAAAAAGTGAGTAAAAAAACAGGTATTCGATATATACTATTCCCTATAGATGATTTCTGGAAAATAACTTCGGATAGTTGTATTGAAAACTGTGAAGAAGAAAAAATAATGATAAAGAAATAAAGAATGACATTTTGATTAAATAACAACCACTTGAATTAAATTAGAAATGATAAAAGTTGCAATTTCTGGAATAGCCGGACGAATGGGTAGAAGTGTTCTCTCAGTTTTAAACGGTGATAAGGATATCGTAATTGTTGGTGGGAGTGAAAGGGACGGACATGAAACCATCGGAGTGAATATAGGCAGTTTAATTGGAGTAGACAGTTTAAATATACCTGTTACAACGGATTTTGAAGAGGCATCCAGAGATGCTGATGTATTGGTGGATTTTACAAATCCTGATGTGGCAGTGAGTCGAGTTGAATTTGCTTCAAATACCGGCAAGGCCATGGTGATAGGAACAACAGGTTTTAGTGCGGATCAAGTAAATACTATCAGGGAATTGACCAATAATTTTGCATGTGTGCTTTCACCCAATATGAGTATAGGTGTAAATGTTTTTCTTGAAGTTGCCACTAAGCTGGCATCCTATCTGGGTGATGACTACGATGTTGAAATAATTGAGGCCCATCATAGTTTAAAACAGGATTCCCCAAGCGGTACAGCACTGAAATTAGGCAGAGATATAGCAAGGGCTTTAGATCGGGATTTTGAAAAAATAGCAAGGTACGAGCGACATGGGAGAATCGGGGAAAGGCCAAAAAAAGAGATAGGCATGAATACTATCAGGGGTGGTGATATTATAGGTGAGCACACGGCCATGTTCTGCGGGATTGGAGAGAGGATTGAACTGACGCATAGAGCAACAGACCGTTCAAATTTTTCTAAAGGGGCGCTTAGGTCTGTAAAATGGGTTTTTGGAAAGCAACCCGGACTGTATTCAATGAAGGACGTGCTTAACCTTTAAATTTTTAAAGTCAATCCATTCGATATATCTATTAATGCTCAAGTTTCATATTAATTATAAAGATCAAAATTCTAGTGCAAGGGTAGGGACTATAGAAACTAACCATGGAACGGTTGAAACCCCTGCATTTATGCCCGTTGGCACTCAAGCAACTGTAAAATCCTTGACACCCGATGAAGTTAAAGATCTGGGGTTCTCAATGATAGTTGTAAATGCTTATCATATATATCTGAGACCCGGGCACCATTTGGTAAAAAATTATGGTGGTCTTCATGGTTTTATGGGTTGGGATAAATCAATTGCCACCGACAGCGGTGGATTTCAAGTGCTAAGTCTTTCAAAAAAACGAAAGATACTGGATAACGGTATATTCTTTCAATCTCATATAGATGGTTCAGAACATCTATTTACCCCTGAGAAATCAATCGAAATTCAAGAATATTTGGGTTCGGATATCATGATGTGCCTTGATGAATGTCCGCCCTATCAGTCTTCATATGAATATATCAGAAATTCAGTTGCTGTTACAACGAGGTGGGCTAATCAATGCAAAGCGTGTAAAAATAATAAAGAAGCGGCACTGTTTGGCATTATACAAGGGGGCATCTATAAGGACCTGAGAGAAAAATCAGCTCAAGACTTAGTTGAAATGGATTTTGATGGTTATTCGGTGGGTGGTCTGGGTATTGGTGAAACAACCGAAGATCTGGTTACAATAACCGATCAGACACTGAAGCATGTTCCGGTTGATAAACCCAGGTATTTGATGGGTTTAGGTACCCCAGTGGATATTCTGGAATTGGTTTCTTCAGGGGTTGATTTGTTCGATTGTGTAATACCGACTCGGAATGCTAGGAACGGAACACTCTTTACAAGTAAGGGAAAAATAGTTATAAAAAATGCCCAGTACAAAGATGACCCGAACCCGATCGATGATAGTTGTGAATGTTATACCTGCAAAAACTTTTCGAGAGCGTATCTAAGGCATCTGTTTATGTCCGGGGAATTGCTGGCTTATAGACTTTTTACAATAAATAATCTCCATTATTATAGTAAATTGATGAAAGAGATAAGAAATCATATTAAACTAGGCTCATATAATAAATTTAAAAAACATTTTATTGAGTCAGGAGGTGAATTCTTAAATTGAGAAAAACAATATTATCAATTTCTTTATTTTCTTTGTTAATGTTAGGTTGTGTTCCGGGTGGAGGGGGTGAAGGAGGAGGTTCGTCTTTGTTACCAATCCTTCCCTTTGTTGTTATTTTTGCATTGTTTTATTTTTTAATTTTACGCCCTCAGCAAAAGCAAAATAAAGCACGAAAGGAAATGTTGGCGAATATCAAGAGAGGGGATGATGTTATTACCTCGGGTGGTATATATGGGAAGATATTGAATATTAGCGAAAACAATGTTGTGACTTTGGAGATTGCCAAAAATGTTAGTATCCATATCACCAAGGATGGGATTACGGGACTTTCCAAGAGTGCAGAGGTAGGGAAAAATGCAAAGGAGGACAAACCTAAAAAATGAGAGGAGCTTCACGAGGATTGATTCTTCTGATACTTATTGTCTCTATCCTATCTGCCACTTTGCTAGTGCCAACCTTCATGGGTGATAAGCTGCCCTCGTGGTGGGGAAAAATATTCCCCGATACGGGTATAAGACTGGGACTGGATCTTAGGGGGGGTATATTTCTTGTTCTCGGTGTTGAAGCTGAAAAAGCAGTGGAATACGAACTACTTACTATAAAGAATCTCGTTGTGGAGGAACTTAAGAATGATAAGGTCTTAATAAAAGGATTTGAAGATAATGGGAAAACGCTGACCATTGATTTCTTTTCAAATAAAGATTTAGACAAGGCAAGACAGGTTTCTCAGAACTATCAGGAGATTGCTAACATCAGTTCGAGTGACCTATCGTTGATCTTTAGGCTTAAAAATAGCTATGTAAAAGAAATACAAAAGAGGGCTATTGACCAGGTACAACAGGTGATCCTAAACAGGGTACAGGAATTTGGCCTAGTAGAACCTTCCATACAAAAGGCCGGCAACGATAGAATTATAATACAGGTTCCCGGAGCTTCACAAAAAGATAGAGAAAGGATTATTGATATTATCAGAAGGTCCGCAGTGTTAGAATTTAAGATCGTTGAAAATGTCGGGCCCACTGAAGAAATAGTGCTTGCGCAGTATGAGGTAAACACTCCGGTGGAATTAGCCGAGAAAGGTTTAAAAATCCATCCCGGTGAAACCGGAAACGAGAATGAAGGTTTTTTCGTTACCGAAAGTGAAGCCCAGGTAACCGGTGAATATATATCCGATGCTAGGTTGACTTTTGATGAATTTGGAAGGCCGGCCGTTTCTTTTAACTTTAGAGGAGAAGGGGCTAGCAAGTTCAAAGTGCTTACGGGTACCAACAAACAAAGAAGACTGGCAATCGTTCTCGATGGTGTAATTAAATCGGCCCCTACCATCCAGGATGAAATTTCCTACCAGGGAAGAATAACCGGTGTATTTACACCGGATGAAGCGAAGGATCTGGCACTGGTATTAAAATCGGGAGCATTATCGGTTCCGGTTGAAGTAGAACAGGAAAGATCAGTTGGACCCTCTTTGGGCAGGGAATCTATTGAGAAGGGTAAGACCTCCATGATTGTAGGGGGAATACTTGTAATTCTATTTATGATTGTTTTTTACAAGCTGCAGGGGGTTATCGCAAATATTGCCCTTATTCTCAATATGCTTTTTATTATGGGTTTTCTCTCTGCCTTTGGTGTAACTTTAACGCTCCCCGGTATTGCGGGACTTGTATTAACACTGGGGATGGCAGTTGACGGAAACATAATTATATTTGAAAGGATTAAGGAAGAACTTCGTTTTGGCAAATCACCGCTTGCAGCGATCGATGCAGGATACGGAAGGTCTTTATGGACGATCTTGGATGCAAACATTACAACCTTGTTAACCGCTCTGATACTATTCTGGTTTGGAACTGGTCCAATAAAGGGATTTGCCGCAACTCTTTCAATTGGGATTGTATCAACGGTATTCAGTAACATTATTGTGGCAAGGGTAATTACTGAACTGGTTTATGGCGAGAGAAGGCGGGAGAAGGTAAGCATATAGAGTAGAGGTTGGAGGATTAAATTTTGGAATTTTTAAAACCTGGTACAAGTATAGACTTTGCGGGTAAAATGAGGCCTGCAATTTTTATTTCAATAGCACTCATTTTAATTTCCTTAGCTTCTCTAATATTCCACAAGGGACCTAACTGGGGGGTTGAGTTTACGGGCGGAACTGAAATTCACATTAAGCTTGCGGATACAGTGAATGTTGATGAATTAAAAAGTGTGTTGAAAGCGTTCGGTTACCCGGTAGAGGCTATTCAGCAATTAGGCCTTGCCGGTGATAATGAATACCTTTTGCGATTCTCTACCGAGGTTGTTGGCTTTGACAAAATCCAGGATTTTCAATCCACATTGGACAGATTGATAGCGGAAAATCCACAGTTACAGGGAATTAGCGTGCTCAGGGTGGATTATATCGGGCCAAAGATTGGTAAAGAATTAGTCAAGAAAGCGATCATTGCGATTTTATTAGCTTGTGTGGGAATTTTAATATACTTAATGATTAGATTTGAAATAGGATATGCAATGGGTGCGGTCATTGCGCTTATTCACGATACAATAATAACTAGTGGAGCCATTTTTATTACAGACAAGGAATTTACATTGGCTATTGTTGCTGCCTTGTTAACGGTTATTGGATATTCGGTGAACGACACGATTGTTATTTTCGATAGAATAAGGGAGAACATTAAGAAAACCAAAACAACCGACTTTAAGCAGATCGTAAATGAAGGAATTAACCAGACACTTTCTAGAACCATATTAACGGGTGTTACCGTGTTTATCGTATTAATCCCGCTTTTTATTTTGGGGGGTTCCGTGATCCACGATTTTGCCTTTACGCTAATTGTAGGTGTTATTGTTGGCACCTATTCCTCAATCTTTGTAGCAAGCTCCTTTGTGATTTACTGGAGAGGGCGGTCTAAAAAAACAAGCTAGACAATTCTCATATATATTTTATGGAATATCTGGTTCTTTTTATTTTTCTTGTATTTTCAGTATCAGGCTTATTCCTGAATATTTTTGGGTTACCCGGAAATATATTGATACTGGTCGATTCTATACTCTTGGGCTGGTATTACAATTTTCAAGTTATTAACTTAAAGTTGATAGTGTTACTGATATTATTAGCCGTTGTAAGCGAGGTACTGGAATTCTTCCTTGGAATAATAGGAGCCAAAAAATACAAATCGTCAAACAAGTCTGTCATTGGTTCAATAATTGGCGGGATAATAGGAGCAATTGTTGGTGCGCCGTTTTTTTTTGGAATAGGATCCGTAATTGGGGCCTTTATAGGGTGTTTTATAGGTGGGTTCTTGGTTGAATATATAATGCAGAGGCAGTTAAAGCAATCTGTCAAAGCCGGTTGGGGTGCATTTGTCGGACGTGTTATGGGTTCATTGGCAAAGAGCATTATTGGAATAGTCATGATTATTATGGTAGTTATATCTGTTTTTAAAGTTGATTGATATGTCGAAAGACCCGGAAAACAGTATGAAAGATCGGTTAGAACGAGTTCTGACCAAGGCTAACGAAGAAATAAGTAAAGTTAGTATCGAAGTAGATCTCAATAATCTTAAGGCAAAATTCTTAGGCAGGAAAGGTATCATAACCGAGGTTCTTAAGGGTATGAAGGATTTGTCAGAAGAAGAGCGCCCGATAATGGGCAAATTGATTAATGAGACAAAAGATTCTTTAGAAAATCTGTTCGATAAAAAGTTTAAAGAAATACATAATAAGAAGAAGCAAGAGATTGTTGCACATGAAAAAATCGATGTAACCCTTCCAGGCAGGGGCAGGGAATCTGGAGCCAAACATCCGATAACTCAGGTTATGGAGGAAATTATAACTATTTTTCAACGCATGGGATTTCAGGTTGCAGAAGGTCCCGAAGTCGAACACGATTACTATAATTTTGAAGCGTTAAATATTCCGAAGAACCATCCTGCCAGGGATATGCAGGATACATTTTATATCACTGAAGATATTGTTCTCAGGACTCATACTTCCCCGGTACAAATCAGGATAATGGAAAAAAAGTCCCCGCCGATAAAAATAATCGCACCCGGGAAGGTATATAGGTGTGACAGCGATATATCTCACACACCTATGTTTCATCAGCTCGAAGGTCTTTTGGTCGATGAAAAAGTAACGTTTGGAGACCTGAAAGGTGTACTGATTCAATTTGTTAACTTGGTATTCGGGGAAGGGACTAAGGTCAGATTTAGACCCAGTTTTTTCCCATTCACCGAACCAAGTGCGGAGCTGGATATCGAATGTATAATATGCGGGGGAGGGGGCTGCAGGGTTTGTAAAGATTCGGGTTGGCTTGAAATTCTCGGTTGTGGAATGGTTGATCCCGAGGTTTTTAAAAGTGTTAAGTATGATCCTGATAAGTACAGTGGTTTTGCTTTCGGTATGGGCATTGAAAGAATCACTATGCTAAAATTTGGTATAAATGATATAAGACTTTTCTTTGAAAATGATATCAGATTTTTAAAGCAGTTTATGTAAATATGTGATCAAACGTGCTTTACGGAGGACTATTTTGTCTTTTCAAGATAAATATTATAAGTGGAGACCTCATCCCTGGCATGGATTAGATGCGGGTCCAAACCCTCCCAAGATAGTTAATGCTTATATTGAAATAACCTCTTTTGATTCTGTGAAGTACGAGATTGATAAGGTTACAGGTTATATGAGAGTTGACCGACCTCAGAGAACTTCTTCTCAACCTCCGGCACTTTATGGATTTATACCCAGGACATTTTGCGGGAATGCTGTCTCCAAGCTGTCACCTAAATCCCATGTAGGCGACCAAGATCCATTAGACATTTGTGTTATAAGTGAAAGACCAATTAATAGGGCCGAGGTTATTCTTCATGCCAAGGTAATCGGAGGGCTTCAGATGATTGATAGCGGTGAAGCGGACGACAAAATTATAGCGGTCCTCGAGAATGATTTTGAGATGGGCGCTGCTAAAAAACTGTCTGATATACCGAATATTATTGTGGAGAGGCTCAATCATTATTTTAGTACTTACAAATCAGTAATAGGAAAGGAGCTCAATGTGTCTATTGAGAAAATTTATGACCATAAACATGCCTATAAAGTTATAAATGCTGCATTAAAAGATTATAAGGACGAGATTGGGATTTAATTAATAAGACTAAATCCATGAATATTGATCTGGGTAAAGTCTCTTTAATTGTTGGCCTATTAGTTCAACTTATAGCTGTTTTATTTTTTCCAGTACTGGTTTCAAACCCCGGCAGATCAAACCAAACAGATATCATAATAATTGTTACGGCCTCGTTATCAATATTGGGTGCGGGATTGGGAATTTATTCGATCATACTCCCCAAAGGGAGAAGGACGGCCGGGATCTTCGGATTTTTATTAAATATATTGTTCTTAACGGGATTCCTCTCCTTTGTCTTATTAAAAGCTTAATAATTTCAATTAATAGAATTTTAATTAAACTAATATAATGAAAGTGGAGAGTGCAGATATGACTGATATTACTTTAAAGGAATATCAGAGGGTAGTGGACGATTGGATAAAAGATTACGGAGTAAGATATTACTCAGAGCTTACTAATCTGGCAGTTTTAGTGGAAGAAGTTGGTGAAGTCGCGAGAATTATCTCCAGGAAGTATGGTGATCAGAGTTTTAAATCTACCGACAAAGTTTTTGACCTTGCCGATGAGCTGGCCGATGTGTTTTTTGTTTTAACTTGTATTGCAAACCAGACCAATGTTGATTTATCTTCGGCGGTGAAGAAAAATCTTCAGAAGAAAACAGACAGGGATAGAAAACGTCATAAGAAAAATCCTAAATTAAGTTAATTTTTTTGTCGACTCCGGCTCTGGATAATCGTTTGTATAAAATAAGTCCTGTGTTAGACTCATTTTCTTTTAACGCAAAATCTAAGGGCTTATTTTTTGGATCAAGGAGAAAAAGTTGGAAACAAAGTTAAGTGATAAGAATCATTTTATAGAAGATGTGCAAGCTCAGGTTGATACCAGAAACGTAGAGTTGGACCAGGTTGGAATTTGCAGTCTAAAAATGCCACTGAATATCAGAGGATGTGAGATAGATCCATCAAACGAGCAATCTGTTTCTGCAAAGGTTAGCTTAAGTGTTGATCTCCAAAAATCACAGCGGGGAATCCATATGAGTCGACTTGTTGAGACTCTTATAGATTATATGGGTTCTTTTTCGGTTAGTGGTATTAGCGGATTACTTGAGGAACTGTGTTTAAGAGAACAGGCTTCCAAGTCATTTGTTAGCATTGAATTTGACTATTACTTTGATAGAGTTGCCCCGGTTAGCGGAAAATCATCTCCTCAGGCGTATAAATGTGTTTATGAGGGTTCATACAATGGAGAGACCTCCGATATAACACAGGGTGTGAACGTACCTGTAAAAACACTGTGTCCCTGCAGTAAAACGATAAGTGATTACGGTGCTCATAGTCAACGGTCGAACATTTTTGTGTCAGTTACGCATATAGTTAACGGCTACAAAGAACTTAACATGACGATTGAAGATTTAATAGAGATAGCCGAAAGAGGGGCATCCTCTCCCCTTTATCCATTACTTAAGAGGGAGGATGAAAGGTATGTAACTATGAATGCATACGATAATCCCGGTTTTGTTGAAGATGTAGTTAGAAATGTTGCTGTGGAATTAAGGGGGGATAGACGATTTGACTACTATAAAATACTAGTTAAAAACTTTGAAAGTATTCACAGTCATGATGCATTTGCCCTTACTCTTAGCAACAATAATGGTTTAAATGAATAACACCCTGCGAATTTTTGATACTCAGTCGTCTCAATTAAAAGAGTTAAAGCCGAGTGACAATAAAAAATACAGATTTTATTGTTGTGGTCCAACTGTTTACGGGCCTGCTCATATCGGAAATTTCAGAACGTTTCTTATTCAGGATGTATTTAGAAGAGTCATGGAGCTTTCTGGCATCGAAACTATACACGTAAGAAATATCACAGACGTTGATGATAAAACGATTAGACAATCTCAACAAGAAGGCAAAACGTTAAGGGAGTTTACGGATTATTGGAGGGACTATTTTCACATCGACTGTAAATTGCTCAACATTCTGCCTCCTCATTATGAGCCCAGTGCGGTAGCTTTAATACCCGATCAGATTAGGTTAATTGAAAGGTTGATTGAAACTGGCCATGCATACATTAGCCCTGATAATTCCGTGTACTATAATATCAGCTCATTTCCCGAGTATGGAAAGTTGAGTAATTTAGATCAGGATGAAATATCAACTACAAAGGAAAGCCAGCTTGAAGCTAATATATCAGATGAGTATTCAAAGGAGTCGTTAGCAGATTTTGCTCTGTGGAAATCAAAGAAGCCGGAGGATGGTCCGAATTCCTGGGATAGTCCTTGGGGCGAGGGTAGACCTGGCTGGCACATTGAATGTAGTACAATGTCTATGAAATACCTTGGAGAAACTATCGATATGCATTCGGGAGGAGTAGATCTGATTTTCCCTCATCACGAGAATGAAATAGCTCAAAGTGAAGGGGCTACCGGTAAGACATTTTCCGAAACATGGTTTCACATTAATCATCTTTTGGTAGATGGTCATAAGATGAGTAAGAGTCTGGGAAATCTTTATACTGTGAAAGATATTATGAATAAGGGATATACACCGGCGGAACTTCGGTATGTATTAATATCCGGGCATTATAGAAAGCAATTAAATTTTACGTTTGACTCACTGGTTGCAGCCAGACAAGCCCTTAATAGGATCTCAAGGGTAAGAGAGGACCTGCAGGATATTTGCTCAGCAAATGATTCTTCTTATGAAGAACTTGTTAAAAGGGATAACATTAAAGAGAACCTTGGCAGGTTTGGGCATGCATGGGAGGCGCTGTTGGACAATCTAAATACAGCAAAGGCCCTTGGATTTGTATTCACATCAATTCATCAAATTGAAAATGATCTGCTTGAATCAAGGATTGGTATCGATAAAGCAAAAGAAGATTTAACCGGACTGCTGATATTTATTAATGCAATCGGTCTCGAGTTGCCCGAACCACTTGAGGTTGAGGTGCCTGATGATGTTAAAGTCCTTGCCGATGATAGATTAAGTGCGAGGAAACAGAAAGACTGGAGCAAGGCTGATGAGTTAAGGCAAAGTATTTTTAAAAAGGGATGGATAGTTAATGATTCGAAAGATTCGTACGATCTGTTTCCCAGATGAGCAGTAATTTAACTTAATTTTTTAAATCGAGTAAAATAGATTCTTGAAATTATTTCCAACCCCCGAATTTTTAAAGAGGAGCAATATGTATGGGAATTAAACCGGATCATTGGATTCGAAAGATGGCATTAGAAGAAAGGATGATAGAGCCGTTTGTGGATAATCAGGTGAGTAAGGGAGTTATCTCCTATGGATTGTCGGCATATGGATACGATATAAGGGTAAGCGATGAATTTAAGGTTTTTACCAACGTGTTCAATACCGTTGTTGATCCGAAGGGATTTGATGAAAAATCATTTGTTACATTAAAATCAGATGTTTGTATTATTCCGCCTAACTCTTTTGCCTTGGCGAAAACGGTCGAATACTTTAGAGTTCCTAGGAGTACAATTACCCTTTGCGTTGGCAAGTCTACTTATGCAAGGTGCGGGATTATTGTAAATGTCACGCCATTTGAACCGGAGTGGGAGGGCTTTGTAACTCTCGAAATATCCAATACAACCCCACTTCCTGCAAAAATTTATGCAAACGAAGGAATAGCCCAGGTACTTTTCTTTGAAGGAGACGAAATGTGTGAAGTATCTTATGCCGATAAGAAGGGGAAATACAATAAACAAACCGGCATAACTCCCCCTAAAATATAGATAATATTTTATGTGATTTTCATTGAATAAGGGAATTAATATTTTTATTTAGATATCTTACAGAAGTGCCTGATTTCATTTTATTTTTTATCCATTTCATGGTAGAATAATAACACTTTATCCCATCACGGAGGTTGAGTCTTTTGGAACTCAAAAAGAACCCCGACATTAAGTCTTTTTCCGAAGAATTAAATTCTTACACGGCAGAACAAATTAAAGTTCTTCCAGGGCTTGAGGCTATCAGGAAGAGGCCGGATATGTACATTGGTGACACCAGCACCAGAGGTTTCCACCACCTGGTTTTCGAGGTTCTGGATAACAGCGTTGATGAGGCAATGGCAGGTTTCTGTGATCTCATTACCGTTACGATTCATGTTGACGGGAGCGTAACAATTGAGGATAACGGCAGGGGAATTCCTGTAGACATTCATAAAGAAACAGGATTATCCGCTGCAGAGGTAGTTATGACTAAAATTCATGCAGGTGGAAAATTTGAGGGTAAGGTCTATCAGATTTCCGGCGGTCTTCACGGTGTGGGTGTAACGGTAGTTAACGCATTGTCAGAATATCTGGTTCTTGAAATAAGAAGGGAAGGAAAGGTTTGGTATCAGAAATACGAAAAAGGTGAACCCCTTAAGGAGTTAAAACCGTCAGGAGAGACTAAGAGAACGGGAACAAAGGTAAGCTTTAAACCCGACAGTGAGATATTCGAAATAAAGGATTTCAACTACGATACGCTGGCTTATAGAATAAGAGAGCTGTCATTTCTCAACAGGGGTCTTAGGATAGAACTTATAGATGAAAGGTCTGGTAAGAAACAGGAGTTTTATTACGAGGGTGGAATTGTTGCATTTGTGGAGGAACTCAATAGAAATAAGAGACCACTTCATCCAAATCCTATTTATATATCGGGTAAGCGCGACGACATTATTGTAGAGGTGGCACTACAGTATAACGATAGTTATACCGAGACGATTTTTACCTATGCAAACAATATTAATAATATTGAAGGCGGGACTCATCTCACAGGTTTCAAGGGTGCTTTAACAAGGACCGTAAATAAATATGCCGAAGACAAAGGGCTTCTCAAGAATATTAAGATTTCGTTGTCCGGCGAAGATGCCAGAGAGGGTCTGACTGCGGTAATAAGTGTTAAACTGCCTGAGCCGAAATTTGAAGGTCAAACTAAAACTAAATTAGGCAATACGGAGGTGAAAGGTATTGTCGAGGTTTTGCTTAACGAGAAATTAGGGATTTTCTTTGAAGAAAACCCTTCGGTTGCCCGTAGGATTATTGAAAAAACGGTAGAGGCGGCAAGGGCGCGTGATGCGGCAAGGCAAGCGAGGGAATTAACAAGAAGAAAAAGTGCCCTCGATTCAGGATCACTGCCTGGGAAGCTTGCTGACTGCCAGGAGCGTGATCCGGAGAATGCAGAGCTGTTTATAGTAGAGGGAGAATCGGCAGGAGGGTCCGCTAAGCAGGCAAGAGCCAGGTTTAATCAAGCTGTATTGCCATTAAGGGGCAAGATCTTAAATGTGGAAAAGGCAAGATTCGACAAGATGCTTTCTAATGAGGAAATAAGAGCTACTATTACCGTGCTTGGAACGGGTATTGGAAATGAGGACTTCGATATTTCTAAACTCCGCTATCATAAGATAATACTAATGACCGATGCAGATGTGGACGGGTCCCATATAAGGACTCTGCTTTTAACATTCTTTTACAGACAGTTTCCAGAAATAATAGAGCGCGGGTATTTATACGTTGCACAGCCCCCGCTTTACAGAGTGAAGAAGGGCAAAAGCGAAAATTATCTTAAAGATGATCCTGAGTATGAAGACTATCTTTTAAATATCGGTGTGCACGATGTAGTACTAAAAGTTCATAATGGGAATGGAAGTGAAGAAACTAAAGAGATTAAAGGTAACAAGTTGCTTGAGTCTATAAAGAAATCCATTTCATATGAAAGTGCACTTGAACGTATATCCAGGTGGGGGAGATATGCTTCTATTGTTAATGCCTTTTCCAAGCATAATGGGTTCAGGAAGACTTTTCTCAGGGTAGGCAATGAAGATGAGCTCGACAGTCATTTGGTAGATATTAAAGATTGGGTTGAGAAATTTTATCCCGATATATCTGAGCTGGACTGGGTTCTGGAAGAGGACAAGGAACATAATTCCTCGAAGATCAGCTATCAGTTTAAGGAAAAAAGTATGGTGAAGAACACCGTAATCGATTTTGATTTTCTGAACTCCCCTGATTTCCAGGAGTTAAAACGACTTGCAGAATCGGTAAAAGTTTTAGGCGATCCGCCTTATATAATTGTGCAAAACGGGGAAGAAACAGAATTAAACAGCTTGAAAGAAGTGTCCGATTATGTGTTAGAGCGTGGGAAGAAGGGGTTATTTATCCAGAGATACAAGGGTCTTGGAGAAATGAATCCCGAACAACTCTGGGAAACCACCATGAATCCGGAAACCAGGGTATTAAAGAGGGTAATGGTAGAAGATGGTGTCCAGGCAGACGAAATTTTTACCGTTTTGATGGGTGATCAGGTAGCGCCCCGAAAAGAGTTCATCGAAAAAAATGCACTAAATGTTACAAACCTGGATGTTTGATAAGTATTTATAGAACAAAACAGGTTGGTTTATGATAATCCACATCCTCAG
>JAZGCJ010000006.1:0-6197 GCA_036476895.1 Thermodesulfobacteriota bacterium | reverse complement strand
ATAGCGAATGTTTATTCTTAACAAACTCTTTCGTTGATTCCTTATTCTTTAAATAATTCATTTTTGTCTATTATAATGACAGAAGTTCACAACTGAAATACCTGTCCGACTATGTTATCGAGCTAACACTTTGGCTACACCATTCAAGTGGTCAATAGTTATAAGCTCGCCATGGTAAACCGTCACTAAGTCAACGGTTTTAACCTGACAGGATTTTTTGCTAACATATACGTCACTCGTGCAAAACCTATAAATAGAAAAAGCCTTACTGCTGAAGATATTCACAAAAAGTATCCTTCGGCAGTAAGGCTGTCTTTTCTAAAACTACTTCCTTGTACGTTAAAGACCCTTTACTTTGCGCCACCTGATCACTCAGGGCTTGCCTTTATCGTGATAATTCTATTAGGAATATTTTGTAAAATAGATTCCCGATCGAGCCGGGAATGACAATTTCACGCTTTTGTCATTCCCGCAAAAGTGGTAATCTATAAAAGTTAAAGAGTCCTCTCTCTTAAATGAAAGGTAATACAGAAAATCAGGAAATTAGTTAGATTTGTTTGAAGCGTTTCGTGAACCTTGAAACGTGATATAAGTGATTGAATTGATGATTTATGATTTGCTTTTTGCAGAGAATGCAGATATAGGTGTGAGAAAAAATGCGGAATAGTAATAGCAAAAATTGCTTTTTGCATTATCACCCCTCCTTAAGTGTGAAATGCATGCAACTGCTAAAATTTACTGAAAGTAAGTACAAGCCAAACGTAGGTGAAATATTCGGCAAATACAGGTATAATTCTAATTAAATAAGGACTTCTGTCAAGGAGAATATCTAGCTTTTATAGTGAAATGTTTGGGTATATTGCGACTGGAAGGATAAACATCAGGATTCACAGAGATATTGAGGGTTATATGTGGTTTGGGGTGGGGTAGATATAAAGATGAAGTAGAATTGGATTCTGCTTGATTAACAACTGCTACACTAAAGCATAGAAATGTTGAAAGATATATAAAATTGAAGAAATAGTTTCTAAATATAATATACTGCTTCTCATTTAAAAAATGAGGGTGGATAAATCATGTAAAAAAGAGATTGACGTAGTTTACATCATAAGGCGCTTGAGGACATCCGAATACAGGCAGTTAAGCGTGTGCAATATGGTGAGAGTCCGGTAGATGTAATTCCATGGTTAACCCCTAGCTATCAGGCTGGTATCACAATTACCAACATTTTTATGTGAATTAGATTTAAATACTTAAGTTAATATCAACAATATGTTATTATAAGTTATCTTAAAATATATAGGAGGTCAGTGATAGCATATCGTAATGGAGATCGACAACAAATGAAGCTATTACCACCGAGTATGGATGACCATATTAGCTCAGGCGACGCAGTCCGTACTATGCAACTATATGGAAGTATTGTATTTTAGCAAGCTTGGACTAGGTTTTGAAGAAAAAATATTGAGTTGGTTGCTGCCTCGCTTCCCTCATTTGGTTATGGAACACGCGGATCTGAACATACTTCATCCTAATGACGTAGAAACCGCTCGAAATAACATTCCTAAAAACCTGGCTGAAGACAGGGCTTACTGGAAGCCTCAAGGGGGCGAACCTACCTTTCCCGCTCTTCCTGATAAGAGCGAAAGAGGATACAAACTGTCTCCCTCATGTATTGCGTCCAGTGGACAGATTTCTCCCGTAGGTGAAAAATATCGGCCTTGGCCCACGTTAGGAGAAAGCGTACCAAAGGGATTTTTTTGCATTAAGCCATTTCAGAATCTCATCATTGATGTGGAACACACTTTTACTTGCTGTCACTCAAAATGGCCACTTAATCGTATTTCATACGGGCTGACAAACGGCATTTTTAGACGTTTGGAATCACCCGATGATGCAGTTCGTACGACAAAGCTTCTACAAAGGTGAAGCTATCGACAAAGTTCGCAGGGTCGATTGTTATTTTTACAAAAAATTAAAAAAATCCTAGGTCAACTACTAAGCGAGAGAATAAATTTTCCGGTTGTCTTCGTAGATGAGATACTAGTGGTGTTGTTAAGAAGCCGTCTCTGATAGAGGGAAAGCATGCATGAAGAGTAGGAAGGTAATCGAACTGACGAGGCCAAGTAATCGTTTAATTAAATGATTCCAAAGACAACGAAGAAGTGTACAAAGAGTTCTTAAAGCAAAATAGTCTAGAGGTAGAAAAACTGGCGCGGAAATACTACCTGTACATGCCTCACGACTATGAGCAGCCAACTATTTATGCGAAGCACCAGAACTTTAACAATTTTACAAGCAATTATGCCATTATCACTTAAAAACAGCCCAACCAAAAGAGTGTTACCCTGTAATCTATAGTCTATTATTTCTCTTTCCTAATAGCAAACCATGCAGCTGATATGAGCGTTCTATTAATCACCGGTGGATTACAAGTTCAAGAATATGTTTTCCAAAAATATAATTTCGGGTACTTCTGCTCGGAATTCAATATAATTCTGGAGAAGTATGGCTTTCTGGATTACGAAAAGATAACCTTTGAAGAACTGCCGGGTTTTTCCTTCATTGACCAATATGACTTCCTTATAGTTACATGGTTACCTCAAGTACTTTGGAAGGACAAGTATACGGATATAATAAAGAAATTTAAAGGTCGCGTGTTTCTAGAGGGACCATTTCATGAAAGCGTTAAAAGAGAGCTTGGGCTAACTTTAGTTTCCAATATTCAGGAAGCAAGCGGGGAGCTAATGTTTGAGGAATCGACATTAAAAGAAATCGGTCTTTCTCCACAGAAAGTAATAATTATAAACCCTCCAAAAATTCACGCTGGTAAGATTTTTAAAGCACAGTGGGCAAATTCCCCATGTGAAGAGGAACAGGGGAAATGCAATATTTTAGGTGACGTATTATACAATTATGCAAACATTTGCTATAATCGGTACATCGCTAAAAATGTCTTTAATAGAGGTGAGCTGGAAAACGTAATAGCCTTCTATTGTGTTGTAGATGTTCTTGATAAGCTTCCAGAAGGGGATACAAAAGACACATATAAAGACAAATTAAGACAAATATGTGAATCTGTTTCTGTTAATATCCTTCCTGAGAAGATAAAGTCGAAAACCGCCTTAAGTTTTTATTACGCCGCCATTGAAAAGTTGAAGATATACATGGGAGATGTTCCCAAGCTCACCGAAGTCGTAAAAGTTTATGAGGATGATAGTGTGGAGTTTTGGGATTTGTTGACCGAAGCTATTCTATCCCATGAAATAGATTCAGAAGTGGCCGGGCGCGAGGTTGAAAAAATTCTCAATGGAGTGACCGGCAAATCCCTTTCTTATATTGACCTTATCACTGTGGCCTTTGTAGCGAAATCGGCTAATGATGAAGCAGAATTAAACAAAACAAAGTCGCTGTTGCTTGACAAACTTCAACTTAAAGAATTTGGCGATCACATACTGAGTGAAATCAAGGTGAAAGGGGATGAGCTTTTTCAGCTTCTTATAATTCTTTGGACGCTGGGTATTAAAGAAAGGGTGATATGGTTAACAGAGAATTATATTAAGGACTTTGTTGATCTTTCCACCGGCTCGGTTCAAAGCGCCGATTATGATAAAGGCAAATGGGTTCCAAGAAAAAACCTACTTGGGTCTAATTTAATCCTCATATCACCCTGGTTTATGTTTTTACTCTCTCTTATCTGTGACAGGATTGTTGATGTGGAGAGGGGAAGTGATGAGATTGGTAGGTTTTATTCAGAAGAAATGATTGAAAAATGGAAACGGTTTCCTGTATTAGCCGAATCTGTGGCGGGAGATGGTATCGAGACCTTGGCCTGGTGGCACCAGGGAAATGAAAAAAAACCCGCCATATTTAGAAAAGGCTCTGTAATCGCTTTTAATTTCCAGATATTTAATTTTATATGCTACCACTATACGATTCCTCCCACAACAAGGCCCCCACGCCTGATAGACGTCTCCAACGCTATAGCTCTGGAAGAGTTTTTTGTTAACTTGCTGACACAGGAAGCAAAAAACTCCGGGGCGATGTTATGCCGAGTCAATCCATGGCCGTACGGCAAGAAGTTTTGCTACTCAATAAGAAAAGATGTGGACAGAATTCCAGACGAAAAGACATTTAAGAGGCTTCTTGAATGGGAGATAAAAGAAAACCTCGGAGTTAGCTGGTACTGGATAGCTAACAGGCTCGATAAAAACAAGCTTTTAAGAATCAAACAGGCAGGTCATGAGATAGGTCTTCACTCTGTCAAGATAAAACGCAAAAGAAAAGAGATCGAGCTTATACGCAAAGAGGTAGATTGCGACATATACGGAGAATGTACACACCAGGGCGGTGGCTCCGATGAGTGGTTGGGTCCTATGCAGATTATATTTTGCAGGGAATTGGGGATGAAGTACGCCATAACCCAGTTTACGCATAATTATCCCTTCCGTTTTCTAGATTTTAAGGAGGGAGGAGAGGTGAGCCATGTTGAAGATATCTGGCTTCTTTCGTATACAGGCACAGTTGACAAAGTAAGAAAATCACAGGAGCAAATTTATGAAATACTAAAAGTGGAGGCAGATCATTTGTACAAGGGCTACTACACAATAGTCTCAAACCATCCTGACATGAACTTTGACATATTAAAAAACTTTACCGAATCCCTTCCTAAAGATGGTCGTGTCAACTGGACTGTTAATGAAACCATCGACTGGTGGACGAAAACTCACGATAGTGGAAAGTTAAGAATAAGAAAAATACACGATTCACCGAATGAGATTGTTTACATAATCCAATCGACCTCCAGGGTGCAAAACTTATGCTTAACCTTTATAGGAGCTGCAGAGAAAAAGCTCATTCCCGAATCTTCTGACAATGTAACCTTTGTTGGCTGTGAAAAAAGTGGAGAGGACCTCCTTGTTGGAATATCGATCGACGAAGGAGAGAGCAGGTTAACGTTCAGACGTTCCACATGACAAAAGAAGAATCAGGGGAATCCGTAGGGTATGACATTGGTTATGGAATTCTGACATAAGGAAGAGATATATACTTTATTCACGCTTCGTTACTCTGTTACCTCATTTCAAATTACTTAATACTCTGAGGTAATTTAATAACCCTAAACCCTTAAAAGTAAAGCTATACAACATAATAACCAATCAGTATATTTTCCCATAGCATCTTTTAAAATGAAATCATATAGAAGCATTATCGCATAATCCTGAAAACAGATATTTTATAGCATCTTTTTTATATATATTTTATCCTATTCACATAATTATTACCTCCATTATCAGTCAAATTTGCTCTAGGTACAGACTCAGTCCAGGAAGCAGCCGACTTATCAAATATCCTCAGTTAAGTAAAGAGGGAACATATATTAAAATCGCTGTTATTACGCTCATCCCGTCCATGGCGACAACCTTAAGAAAAAAGCACCTTCATGATATTTCATGCCCTTAAACTTTAATGCTTTCTTTTATCGAACTCACTATGTAGTTAATGTTGTTTGGGGTAAGGCCAGGGTGTACGGGCAAGGAAAGAATTCTCCGGGATATATCCTCACATACCGGCAAACTGACGACAGAATCAAAGATTGGTTGTTTATGTACTGGCTTCGGGTAATGGATGCCCGTACCAATACCCTTTTCCCTTAGACTGTTCAACAACCTGCCTCTATCAATCTTTCCATCAAGTACTATCGAGTATTGGTGATAAGAGTGCTTTACATAGTCCTTTGAGGACGGGATTGTAATTCCGTCTACACGTGATAATTCACTACTCAGATGTTTCGCGTTACTCCTTCTCTTTTTAACAAAACCATCCAGTTTTTTCAGCTGTTCAATACCAATAGCTGCTTCCACCTCTGTCATTCTGTAATGCAGGCCGAGCATGGTATGGTGATATTTTTTCTCCTGCCCGTGGCTTCTTAGCAATTTAAATTTTTCATATAATCCAGGACTATTTGTTGTTATCATTCCACCCTCGCCTGTGGTCATATTTTTGGTGGGATAAAACGAGTAACAAGTTGCGTCACCGAAACAACCAACATCCCTGCCTCTATACTTCGTCATGTGTGCCTGAGCTGCATCCCAGATAATCTTGAGTTTTTTTTCTCCAGCAATCGCTACAATCTCGTCTATCTCGCATGCATTGCCATAGAGGTGAACCGGGGCGATGGCCCTGGTCCGGGAAGT
>JAZGCJ010000059.1:0-3298 GCA_036476895.1 Thermodesulfobacteriota bacterium | reverse complement strand
TATGTTTACACAATTCGACTGGATTCAATTTTGGTCTCAATCGGCTCAACTATAAATATGCTATCAATGGGATTTTCAAGCATTATTTTTGGAGTAATATTGGATAATACTAAACCGAATAAAATAGGGAAACGTAGACCTTATATCCTTTTAGGGTTACCATTATGGCTCATTGCTGCCATTTTAATCTATTTTCCCCCTTGGATACCACCTGAGGCTGAAGCGATGGTAAGTAATGTTATATTCTGGCCGACCGCATTTTGGTATTGGGGTTTAAACATGATAAAAGCAATATTTGGAAGTCTTTTGATGATAGTTTTCAGTTCTGTTCTTCCAGAAATTTCCCAAACTTTAGAAAATAGGAAAAAAGCTGCAATGGTAGCCACGAACTTGCGAATTTTAAGTTCTATAATCAGTATTTCATTTCCAAACATTCTTCAGAGTCTTCTTGAAGATCCGACAAAAACTGGATATTGGACAAACGATGGAAAGTTTATAATGAAGATAATGCCTATTATTTCAATTATTTTCGGAATTATAGCTCTAATTTTAATTTTAATTTCCTTCTTTTCGATCGATGAGAGTTTCCATTTAACGGGGAGTAAATTTGAGAAAAGAACGATAAAAGCAACATTTAAAAATATTTTCAAACCCACCAAGGATAAAGAGTATATGAAATTTATGGTTGCTGGAGTTAACACTCAAGCGAGTCAGTTTGTTCTTATTTTTACGATTATTCCATTCATTGGTTTTGTGCTTGGACGTAATTTACCTTCTAGACAATTTCTTTACATTTTATATATAATTATTAGTATTTCAACAAAATTCATTTGGTTATATATCTGGAGACTTATCATCAAAAGAAAAGGCAATCTTCTCAAGATCTACAAATTGAATGTCATTATTATATCTGTTGCTGCATTTTTTGAGTTGTTTTTCCTCTTTGAATTGAATTTGTTTTTAAGGTTAATCCTCTTCATATTATCGTTTGGTACCGTTTTAGGAAGTATGTATTCAACTAATTTATTCCATTCACCTCTAATGAACGAGCTGATAGATAGAGCCGCCGAAAATCATATAATTAATAACGAAAATGAATTCGTGGATAAGAACCAGGCAGTAACAAGAATTTCAGGTTCGTATTACGGTTTATTTTCTTTGTCCGTTAGTATACTTGCAGCGATATCATCAACGATTTTTGGCTTTATATTTCAAGGTGATAACTCTCGAAATCCAGTCATCCTCACGTTAGGACTAATGTCTATGGGATTATTCCATATTGTCGCATTTGTTTTCCTAAAGCTATTGAAAGTAAAATTTAAAGAGTCATAATTCTTTCATGAAATACTAAGAATAAACATATATCAAACTTTTTAGAGTATTAATCCTTTTAAAAAAAAAAATTAGGTGTTTACAAAATTGACTATGGCTGAAAAAAGAAACATTACTAAGGACGACATCTTTCTTAAAGCACGGATGCTTTCCGAAGGCGTTCGTGTAAATGTAAAAAATCAACCAGAAAAAGGGACTACATACCGTCCCTTTGTTATGGAAGGATGTGATCTGGTGGTTTGGCTTTTACCGAATTCATACTCCCGTTTTGAAGCCATCATCGATGAGGAGGATGTAACTATTTCCGATATGGGAAAAGTTGTATGCTCGGGAACGCTGGAAGTACGGCGTTCCTGGCTTGATGAGCTGATGAGTAATGGGATGCCAGTGAAGTCCGTTTTTTCGGGTTCGGCCAGTATTATCAACATTGTTATGAACTTCCGCTGTTACAACTATGATACGGGTCAAGGTTGCAAGTACTGCGGACTGTTTGCATTTCCCCGGGGCAACGCTCCCCCAGTCAATCTCGCCCATAAAATAACGGAGCTTCAGGTGGAAACTGCCGTAATTGCTGCTCAGAACGGCTGGCGAGGTACAATCGTATTCACAGGAGGAGCATTACCGCCATCGCAACGAAGTAATATGACCGATGGGCTTGAACGAGTTATAACCCAGTTAAGCAAGTCACTTGACGAAGAGATACTCTCGCAACTACACATTGCTGCCAATGTTTATCCCCCAGAAGATTTTTCGGACATGCACAAATGGAAAGATCTCGGGATTAATGCAGCTGAGTTCGATCTAGAGGTGATGGACCCTGCCTATTTCAAAGCAATCTGTCCTGGCAAAAGCAAGGCTCACTCCCAGGAATATTGGAAAGAAGCTCAGGAGGCAGCAGTCGAGATATTCGGACGTGGTCGCGGAACCTTCCAAAGCATGGTGACGGGAATCGAACCCATGTCCTCGTTGGTTGAAGGACTGGAAGAAAGAATTTCGAAAGGCGTCTACAGCGCACCCCTGGTATTAGTACCGACTCCGGGGTCTCCCTACGCAAAGTTTCGACCACCGACCGCTGACTGGTTCGTGGAAGCCAACGAGAAAATAGCCGATGTCTATTTTCAATACGCAGACACTCTTGACGTCAATTTACTAACCGACAACCGTCCTGGGTTTACGCGCGTAGGTCTTTCTTACCCTCTCATACTCTTCCGTGACGAAATGATGCGTCGACTGCAGGAACAGGGGAAGTACCCCCCAGGATTACCCAGTCAAGATTTTATTGAGTAAATCCCTTAACCAGTTTTAGCCGGTAATAAATGAAGAGCTAATGTTTATTAACAATATTACTAGTTGGCTCAAAATTTAATCTGATTTCTTAGTCCTGTAATCTCCCCATTTACCATCCCGGTCAGAAAAAGCTTTCGTCAAACCCTCACCAGACATCATTTGTTTTACAAAGTCTTCAGTAGTCTTTGAATAATTTCCAAGAGAAACTAATGGATGTCCGGCACGAAGAGCTGTTCGAATACCCATTATCTCCATAGCTTGATGGACACTTCTTTTATTAAGTATCTGTAAGTCAGGAGGGATATTAGCGACACTTCTAGCTATTTTAAGTACTTCTTTTTCTAGATCTTCAACTGGAAATGACCTATTTGCATAACCGACACGTGCAGCTTCTTTTCCACTTAAAGAAGAACCAGTCAACATAAACTCCATGGCAGCTCTCATACCCATTACCCAGGCAGGATATTGTAGATCTGGAGGGGATATGGATCTGACAGCGGGATATCCAATCTGAGCATCATCTGCGACATACACTAAATCACAAGCCATTGCTAATTCACTTGCACCTGCTAAACAATACCCATGAACTTGGGCTATAATTGGCTTAGCCATATCCCACATTTTGAACCACCCTTCGGTAACATGGCGAGCCCATGAAAAAGTTCTAACACCCTGTTCA
>JAZGCJ010000058.1:0-6250 GCA_036476895.1 Thermodesulfobacteriota bacterium | reverse complement strand
TCCCATCTCTTGTACTCAACGGCTCGTCTGGCAAAACCGATCGTGAAGATACCTATATCCATACCCAAGTTGTATTGACGGTTCACACGGTCAATTAATTTCTTTTTTGCCTCGATATGAGCATCCCAAATATCCACTTTTGGAATCCTTAGGGCATGTCTCAAGCTGAAATTGTCCTCCTTCCACCCTGGGACGTATCTATCAAACAGCCTTTTGAAAGGGTTAGATACCCACGTGTCAAGGTGAACTCCATTTGTAATAGAATCGATAAAAATTGGCGAGAACATTATCCTTGAGATTTCCCCATGTTGTTTTGCAACACCGTTTACATAGCCACTAAAATTGAATCCTAGAAAAGTCATGTTAAGAACACCATCGAAACAAAATACATCTTTCATCTCGGAAAATACTTTGATTTTTGGCAGTATGTTGCTGACTAAGTCCATTTGAAATTGGTCATGCCCTGCTGGTACAGGAGTATGAGTGGTAAATATGCACTTTTTTCTAACGGCTTCGATATCGTCATTAATTATTGTGTCTCTCCCAGCTTTTTTTGCCTCCTCGTATAAAAGCTCAATCGTCAAAAGACTCGCATGACCTTCATTCATGTGAAATTTTCTTATGTTTTTAAAACCCAAAGCTCGAATCATTCTAACTCCGCCAATACCTAGGATAATCTCTTGACAGAGACGATATTTCTCATCACCCCCATAAAGATAATGGGTCAAAGTTTGATGCCACTCAGAATTTTCGGGAAGATTGGTATCTAGAAAATATACGGGGACCTTGAATCCGGTAACACCCTTTACTTCATACTTCCAGCAGCGAAGCCAAACAGTACCACTTCCTAAGTTAATTGACACCCTTGGATGCATCTCTTCTAGATACTCGTTAATCGACCATTCGATCGGTTCTTCGGTTTGCCATCCGCTTTCATCTAACCTTTGGAGGAAATAACCCTTACGATGAAGGAGTGTTATTGCAACAACTGGAACTTGAAGATCGGCGGCTGAGCGTATAGTATCCCCGGCTAAAATACCGAGTCCACCGCTGTAAGTCTGCATCTCAGATTCGAGAGCAATTTCCATCGAAAAATAAGCTATACCGTTACCATTCATACTTCTTTCCCCTAACTACTTCTTATACAATAGTATTCGTTATTCTTGTTAATATAGCCGTTCATGGCTGGCTAGCCATTATTCGCGGGTATAGTGATTGCTCAATTATTTTACTCCTACAAATGATATATATGTAAATTTGTAAATGTATTAATTTTAATAGGTTTAAGTTTTACCAGTGCTTTAATTGTTTTATTGATATCGACTATAGTGATGAATAATGTTTTTTATTTTTAAAACAACAACTAATCAGCCTTTACATCTATTTGCCTAAGTGGAGAATTTCTCCAACAGGTAGGGCTTATTTTTTTCAAATGTTTTAGCTTGTTCTAATATTAGTGCTTCAGCCTCATCATTGCTCAATTCGATTGCCTTTTGGCAATAAGTCCTTGTTCGACCGAAATATAAAGGTGTTAAGATTCCTACTAAACGCCTTTTATTTCTTTGCCAAAGCTGATATGCATAGGCAAAATCGTAAAGTATTTTGCTCCACAAATTCCAATCAAATTCTTCATTTTTACCTGCTTTCCATTTTTTGTGTATCTGTTCTAATCTTGACATATTCTCTGAGTGCAAGATTTCTTTATACATGGGTCGGAATTGGCTAAACCCCTCAATAAATTCTGCTTTTAAGCTATTGAGAGCAACAGAAACGGGTTCTAAGTATAACTCTTCTTCTCGTAAATTGAGAATAGGCACAGGAGTATGCTGGTTTTCCCTGCGCCAATTGGACTCATATTTGCCCATGAGATAAAAAATTGTACTAATTACTTGTCGGAACATCGGGGCAAGGTCAGTTGCAGGATCTTTTGCATTGTGAATTTTTGAACCTAGGTATGTTTGGACAATTCTAAATTCCTCATTAATTGCAGATGTTGTCATCCAAATATCAATTCCATACATCGCTATATCAGTTTCCCATACATTCTCATTTATGTAAAAGGCAGCTAGTTCAGGTGAAAATCCGAAATCACCACCGATTGGTTGGCGCACATCCATGCCATAAAGGGCACGTGTAAGCGGGTATACAATTTGATTGGTAATTGTACCATCGAACTTGTGCCTACGATAGTAAGGCGTTACGAATCCGGCCGAACCGTCTAGTATGGGATCAACTAACTTTTTAATCCAGTCAGGTGTAATGCTTCTCAGGTCTGCATCTATAACCGCTATCGCCTTTACTTTTAATAAAACTGCAACTTCAAATACACCTCGGAAAGAAGTGCCCTTACCCGGCAGCCCACGGTATATTGTGACTCGTCTCTCAATTGTTTTGGGAATGGCCGCTTCATAGGCTTGTTCTCTTGTATCGTCCAAAGATCCGCCATCACTGATAAAAACTGCACATTTATAATCCGGGAAATACTGTGCCAACCCCTTTGATGCTTGCTTTACAACAAACCCTATTGTATCTTCGCTATTATAACAAGGTATTCCTACCAAGATATCCACGTTTTTTATCTTATCAATCCACATTTGAACATTATTCCTTAGTGCTGACGTCTTGTTCTTCATGGCGATAAATATGACTCTCCTTCATAATAAATTTGGAAAGGTTTCATCCAGTTCGTGTTAAAAGGTATGCTTATGTTACTTTCTATCATATGTCACCTTTAATAAATTAGGAACTTTATTATATACTTTATTGTTTTTAATTATATGCCGTGCTTAGAAATTAAAAAGAGTAATATCTCCTTTTTAATCATAATTTTCGGAGATAAGATTATCTAGTGAATGTTAAAGATTTCATGTCGTAGAAAAAAAATATAAAAAAAGTGTTAAGTATGACCGCAGAAGAAAAAAGATTAGACGAGGATAAATTGAGGAAAGCTCATTGGAGGAGATGGGGACCTTATCTGAGCGAACGCCAATGGGGTACGGTTCGAGAGGATTATAGTCCATACGGTAAAGCTTGGGAATATTTCACACACGATCAAGCACGATCCAGAGCTTACAGGTGGGGTGAGGATGGAATAGCTGGAATTTCCGATAACCATCAAAGGCTCTGTTTTGCTTTAGCGCTCTGGAATGGTAGAGATCCAATCCTTAAAGAAAGGTCATTTGGATTAACAGGAAATGAAGGTAATCATGGAGAAGATGTAAAGGAATATTATTTTTATTTGGACAACACTCCTACACACTCTTATATGAAGTATCTTTACAAATATCCTCAAAGAACATTTCCATATAATCAATTGGTAGAGGAAAATGGAAAAAGAGGTAGGGATGATTTTGAATTTGAACTTCTTGATACAGGTGTATTCCATGATGACAAGTATTTTGATGTATTAGTAGAGTACGCTAAAAATAACCCAGAAGACATTTTCATAAAAATAACTGTTGCAAATAGGGCCTCTGAAGAAGCTACATTGCATATACTCCCAACACTATGGTTTCGGAATACATGGACATGGTTCCATTCTTCTGAAAAACCTATTTTACGTGCTATCAGATCTCACGATCATTTAAGCGTAATTGAAGCTACTCATTCAACATTAGGAGATAGGTGGTTATATTTTGAAAATCCTCAAGAGATGCTTTTCACCGAGAACGAAACTAACTTTGGAAGATTGTTTGGTAAGAGTAATACCTCACAATATGTAAAAGATGGCATCAACGACTATATAGTAGAAAGAAAAGAAGAGGCTGTAAATTCTAACGGAATAGGAACTAAGTGTTCAGGTCATTACCTTATTAGACTTAAACCAAATGAAGAGAAGGTGGTAAGGCTTAGATTGAGTGACATGAAATATCTAATTGATCCTATCGGTAAAGAGTTTGATAGTGTTTTTCAGGATCGTATAAATGAAGCTGATGAATTTTATGACCGTATCTGTCCATTTCCTTTAACAGATGACATGCGTAATGTTTATAGACAGGCCTTAGCAGGAATGCTTTGGAGTAAGCAATTCTACAATTACGTGGTCGAACAATGGCTTAATGGTGATCCGGTTGGACTACCACCACCTTTAGAACGAAAGAAGGGAAGGAATCATAGATGGACCCACCTCTATAATGAGGACATTCTCTCAATGCCTGATAAATGGGAGTTTCCGTGGTTTGCGGCATGGGACTTGGCATTTCATACTATTCCCTTTTCTCTGATAGACCCTGAGTTTGCTAAACGCCAACTGTTGCTTCTAACAAGAGAATGGTATATGCACCCTAATGGTCAGATACCTGCCTATGAATGGTCTTTTGGCGATGTGAATCCGCCGGTACATGCATGGGCTACGTGGAGGGTTTTTCAAATTGAAAAGAAGATGCATGGAAATCAAGATACTCTTTTTCTTGAGAGGGTGTTTCAAAAGCTTCTTCTTAATTTTACGTGGTGGGTCAACCGTAAAGATACAATGGGCAACAATGTCTTTGAAGGTGGGTTTCTTGGACTGGACAACATTGGAATCTTTGATAGAAATGCAAGGCTTCCTACCGGTGGATATCTTGAACAAGCCGATGGGACAAGCTGGATGGGAATGTATTGTCTAAATATGCTTACTATTGCATTAGAGCTTGCCAAGGAGAATACAAGTTATGAAGATATAGCAAGCAAATTTTTTGAACATTTTATTTATATTGCAGATGCTATAAACAAAATTGGAAGTGAAAATCAGGGTCTATGGGATGAAGAGGACGGATTTTACTATGATGTTTTAAACTTGCCGAATGGTCATTCTTTGCCAATAAAAGCCCATTCTATTGTAGGTCTTATTCCCCTTTTTGCAGTTATGACAATCGAATCAGATGTTTTAGAAAAGCTTCCGGGTTTTGAAAAAAGACTTAACTGGTTCCTTGAAAATCGAAGCGATCTTCTTTATGGTTGTTCAATAAAGAAGAAGAGTGGAGTTGTTCAAAGAAGGCTTCTATCCATCGTTGATGAGGATAAGTTAAGGCGTATATTGAAACATATGCTTGATGAATCTAAGCTGTTGAGTCCCTATGGTATACGATCTGTATCGAAGTACCATGAATATAATCCATATGTTTTCGAAATCGATGGAGCTGAATATAAATTGGATTATGAGCCCGCAGAATCCGTTACAGATCTATTTGGCGGCAATTCCAACTGGCGAGGACCTGTTTGGTTTCCATTGAATTATCTTCTTATCGAGTCACTGCAAAAGTTTCATTACTACCTTGGTGATGAATTCAAAGTAGAATGCCCAACTGGTTCCGGGATAGAGATGAACTTATGGGACGTAGCCACTGAACTTTCTCATAGACTCATGAAAATATTTCTCAAGGATTCTTCCGGTCGTCGTCCTTTATATGGCAATACAGAGAGGTTCCAAACTGATCCGTACTGGAGAGATCACATTCTATTCAATGAGTATTTTCACGGTGAAAACGGAGCTGGTTTAGGTGCTAGCCATCAAACGGGCTGGACTGGTTTAGTTGCAAAACTTATCCAACAATGCGGTGAATATTGTTTGCAAAGTAGTCTTCCTAGATTAAGCAAAATAAAAGAAAAAAGTGGGGAGAAATCGGGAAGGCATGAGGCTTTATAAAAGTAGAAAATTGAAGTAAAAATAAGGGTAAATTTTTTGCTGATAAATGCTTAACTAAATCTGGTCTATTGTTTAAGATATCGTTCATCTAATACTATTTTTATTAGTAGACCATAACACGTATATACAACATTATTGTAACCTATAACCCTTCGGATCTTGGCCATTTTTTACTATTACATTAACAGATGGAGAACCGTTTTCCTTCACGAAATATTTAAACGGTCTTAAAAGTGTAGTTGAGAGCTCCTACGATTCTGTCTGACATTTAACAGTTAAACCGAAGATGTCAATAATCATAGTTTGTCTTAATTTGAAACCGGAAAATAAATTGAAAATATAATTTATAACAAATAATATGGAATTGCTTTTTTAATTTTTATTCGTCTTTTTAATTTGTTTTTATTCCACTGTATTTTAAAGATCAGTAAAAAAGACAATAACGCAGTAATTCATGTCTGACCTGATTTTGTTCACATTTTTACCGGTCAAATAAATCTTAAAGTTTGTTGTTTCTTATTTAGAAGATTGTGTAACCTTCGGGTCCGACAGATCACCCTTTATAGTGAAGGGGATAGAGAGGAGATTCCCTCCCCGAATCCTCTTCACAAGCGGAATTTTCTT
>JAZGCJ010000057.1:0-4692 GCA_036476895.1 Thermodesulfobacteriota bacterium | reverse complement strand
TGGCCGATTATTGTTGGAATATCGTTTTCTCCGCAAGGACGGCACCTACACATGGGTTAATGATGACATGCGTATGATCAGGGATGAGAATGGTGAACCTCGTGAAATTGTTGGTTCATGGAGTAATATTACTTCCCAAACGCAGCTTGGCGAGGTAATGGTCGCAGCCCAGGATCGATTGTCACGCTTAATATCATTTGCGCCGGCTGTCATCTACAGCTTAGAAGCCACAGGCAAATTCAATGCCACCTTCGTCAGTGAGAATTTAAAAGATCTTTTGGGGTATGAACAAAGTGAATATCTTGATGATCGCAATTTTTGGGCCAATAACCTTCATCCTGACGATAAACGCCGTGCATTAAAAGAGTTTCACAACGTTTGGAAGAACGGGCGATTTGACTCGGAGTATCGATTCAAAAAGAAGGATGGACATTATATCTGGGTAAGAGATCAGTTACAGTTAGTCAAAGATGATAATGGTAACCCCAAGGAAATTGTTGGAGCCTGGTCAGATATTGATCAACAAAAGCATGCTCAAGAAGCGCTAAAGAAAGCAAAAGAGCAAGCCGAATCAGCAAATCGCACGAAGACACAATTTGTGGCAAAGATAAGCCATGAATTCCGAACACCCTTAAATGCAGTAATTGGTATCACTGAGATGCTTATCGAGGATGCTAAAGACCAGGGCAATAAAACATTAGATGAGCCATTAACCCGCGTTCACCGGGCAGGGAAACACCTGCTGAGCTTAATCAACGAGTTTCTTGATATCTCCAAGATTGAGGCGGGTAAAATCGAGTTGTGTATAGAAAGCTTCAATATTACAGAATTAATTAATGATGTTACTGCCACTACAAAACCCATGCTTGATACAAATCATGACTCATTAGAAGTTAACTATATGACTGAGAAAAAAGAAATGCGGTCTGATGAAAAAAGAGTAACACAAATCCTGTTAAACCTGCTCAGCAATGCAGCTAAATTTACTGAAAATGGTAGTGTCACATTAAAAGTAAAATCTCTCGACGAGGATAATTCTGATTATATACTTTTCGATGTAATTGATACTGGAGTAGGTATTCCCGATGATAAGATTGATACTGTTTTTGATGAATATAGTCAGGTTAAATCATCTAAATCATCGAAATTTGCCGGAACCGGGCTCGGGCTGGATATAAGCCGTAAACTGGCCCGAATTATGGGAGGTGATATTACTGTGACAAGCAAGTACGGAGAAGGATCAATCTTTACCGCTAAACTACCTGTCGAAGTCAAAGGAGATGAGATTCAATCTCACAAATTAGTATAACTCTGTCATTTTTATCATGTCGACAAAGAAGATACTTTATGTTGAGGATAATGATGACAATATCTATATGCTGAAGCCGCGTCTTGAACGGAAAGGATACGAGGTTCTAATTGCAGGGGATGGCAAAGAAGGGATTTATCTAGCCAATAATAAAAAGCCGGACTTGATCCTCATGGATTTAGAACTCCCTATTCTTGACGGGTGGGAGGCTACCAAACACTTAAAAAAGGACTCGAATACCAGTCACATACCTATCATTGCCTTATCAGCGCGGGTGATGGCGGAAGATCGAAGCAGGGCAATCGATGCTGGTTGTGACGATTTTGCTGCTAAGCCGGTTGATTTCGATTCATTAATTAAAACAATTCATTCATTTTTACCTGATGAAAGCGAGTCGGCTAATGAAGGTAAGGTAGTTGTTGAAGATCATCGAAAAATATTGATCGTAGATGACAATGATGATAATCGATATACGTTATCTGAGTTTCTTAAACGGGAAGGTTTCACGAATCTGGAAACGGCTGAGGATGGCAAAATTGGTCTGGACAAGCTAAACGATAATAACTTTGATCTGGTACTTCTGGACTTAAAAATGCCAGAGATGGATGGTATCGAGGTGTTACGCAATATAAAAAGCAATGACAACCTGAGACATATACCTGTCATTATGATTTCTGCTGCAGATGAAATAGAGAATGTCACTCAGTGTATTGAAATCGGAGCTGAGGGTTATCTTTCGAAACCTTTTAATACAATGTTGTTAAGAGCCAGAATAAATGCCTCACTGGAAAAAAAGACATTACATGAACAAGATTATATTACAAATGTTGAAGAAGGGAGGAAACGTGCAGATCAATTGCGTATTGCTAATGAATTAAAGGCAACGAAGTGTGCGCGAACTTATTTTCGTATTTGCTTGTTTGTTCCTCTCCTTGTCCCTCTACCTTTTTTAGTAATTAAAGGTGATGAAGGTTTATCAACACTTTTTATTGGCTCCCTTATCTTTGGTATGCCTCCTTTTGTCCTCTTCTTCTTATTACCATTTGTATTTTTATTTAGCAAGATGACAGAAAAGCAGATTGTAATTGGTATTATTGTTTTTCCTATAATCTATCCATTTGTGTTTGCCTTGTTTTGGTTTATAGTTCCACACTTCATAAGCTCTGTAACAATAAGTCTGACAAATCCTTCTCAATGGATTTTTACGACCATTGTTATACCAGCTTCTTACGCGATCATTTTTCTTTCAGGCTATATTCTTCGCAGAAAACTGATCCTATGGGATACATAATCATGTTCACATTGTGAATTGAACTGAAGATTGTATTTCTATTTGTATATATATACTTTTATATTTTTAGGTTCTTAAAAAACCCTTATTTATGTCATCCATGATTGTCATTATTAAAAGGGTAAATTACATATTCTTTTGTCTTATTCTGCTTTCGGCATGTGAATTTAGTGATGAAGCACCAAATTTAGGGAGTCTCTATACTGACCTTGCTAAAGAAGAAGACCCCAACAGAAATCCAGTCATCGTAATACCTGGTGCGCTAGGTTCATCACTTGTCGAAACAGAAACTGGAACCATGGTATGGGGAAAAATTGGCCGCGGCTTAGAAAACCCCAAGAAAGGTGAAGAGATACGTCGAATCGCTTTACCCATGCAAGAAGGGAAAACGTTTCAGGAACTACGAGACAATGTGGTTGCTGAGCATGCATTGGAAAGCATAAAACTGACTATATATGGTGTTACTGTCGAGATTAACACTTACTCGGATATTCTTGGGTCACTTGATGTTGGTGGTTTTCGAAATGAGATCTATGGTAAGTCAAAAACAATCGGTTATGGTGATCGGCATTATACATCTTTTCAATTTGCCTATGACTGGCGTCGTGATCTTGTAGAAGCAGCGAAACAATTACACGATTATATTCTTGAAAAACGAGCTTATGTACAAGAAGAAATTGCCAAGCGCCATGGCATAGAAAATAAAGATGTAAAATTTAATATTATTGCTCATTCGATGGGTGGATTAGTCACCCGCTACTATCTAAGATATGGGACAGCTGATCTTCCTGATGACGGTTCATTACCCCCACTGACCTGGGAAGGTAGCCGTTATATAGAACAGGTCGTGTTAATTGGCACACCTAACGCTGGTTCAATAGATAGCATTCGCCATCTAGTTGAAGGAACTCACTTAGCACCCGGTTTACCATCATTTGATGCGGCAATCCTTGGAACAATGCCAGCGATCTATCAACTCCTCCCACGTGCCAGACACGGTCATTTAATATCTGGCAGTGACGCTAACCAGGAATTTATGGATCCCCATGATCCAGAATTGTGGGAACAAATGAGATGGGGGCTAGCTGATCCAAACCTGGATCCAACTCTTCAAATTTTATTGCCTGATATTGAAGATCGAGAAGCGCGTTTACAAATTGCACTTGACCATCAAAGAAAATCATTACAGCGTGCCAAGTCCTTTGCAAAAGCTTTGGATGTTCCAGCAACACCACCTCGGGGCCTTTCCATCAATCTGATTGCTGGCGATGCAGTCGCCACTACAGATGGCATAAAGGTTAATACTCAAAATGGTGAACTCGAAACATACAAAAAAGGACCAGGCGATGGAAAAGTACTGCGTAGCAGTGCCTTGATGGATGAACGTGTGGGTTCTGCAATTAAAGGACGATTAATAACACCGATTCACTGGGCAAATGTATTGTTTTTATTCAGTGATCATCTTGGACTGACGAAAGATCCAGTCTTTACGGACAATATTTTATATATGTTATTGGAACAACCATTAGATTTCCAAGGGTAATGTCCTATTGGAAAGTGGGGGATGTGCGTGGAATTCTATCGGTGATGTTACCCGTTGGCTGACCAAAGGCAGAATCAACTGGCATCCTAAAAGACCGCCTTTTGGCAGTGTTACTTTTAGGTATTATTATTTTCGTCGTAGTAGGTCGCTTGTTACGTGAATAGGATTACGCGCAGCTAAAGCACTGCCTAAAAATCCCATCAAGCCGACGCCAAAATACCGCGCTGATTATGGTGAACGTTAAGGTCCGCTTTGGGTCGCAAGCAGTCGTTCCTTCATAAAGGCAATATTCCGACGGAAAACACCGCAAGGCCCATCAATCGCTTCAATCACATCAAGGGGGACACTCAGAGATAACCCAGGCAGCGCGTGTCCCAAAAATAGATCTGTCCCCGGTCTATATATTTAAAGAACTCCTATCCCAGATGGTTGCCTAAATCCTATGAAGGAGGGTCAGATGATGAAAAAAGTCGCTTTAAATACTTTCCCTTTATTCCTTATTGGGGCTGTCATTCTATTAACAGGCGTCCTGTATGCGTGTCAAAAGGC
>JAZGCJ010000056.1:0-6511 GCA_036476895.1 Thermodesulfobacteriota bacterium | reverse complement strand
AGGTACTAGAACTTATTGGTACACGAACCCTAAAAGATTCATTAAAGTGCATAAAGCCCAGAGGGATGGTATGTATGACAGGAATTTTAGGAAGTGAGTGGACGATGAAAGAATTCACGCCAATGGGCGATATTCCTTCTCTCGGGAGATTAACAGTTTACATGGGTGAAGCCGGGAATCTTCAAAAAGAATCACTTCAAGAATTTATTGATGCTGTTGAGCTCGGAGATATTAGGGTCACCATCGATAGGACCTTCAAGCTAGATGAGATAGTTGAGGCTCATAAGTACATGGAAAGCAATCAGGAAAAAGGAAAAATTGTGGATTAAATATAAATAGCAGCATACAACAGAGTATCATCGTGACCAAGGTAATCACTCAAAATTATAACAAGAGGGAAAAGTATGAAAGGTTTAGTAATTGGTTCTACAGGAGTGCTCGGAAGGAATGTTGTGCCACGCTTCGTGGAAAATGGGCATGAGGTTAGAGTGCTTGTTCGACGCCAGGAGCAGGCCGAGACATATCAGCGCATGGGAATTGAAACAAACCCCTTTCAAAATATATTTTATATCCCTTCATCTTTTGTCTGAATGCTTTAGAAGCGGTCTGTGTATTCCTGTCAACTTCTAAAAAGAAATGCGCTTTGCCCTTGAGAGTTTTTAATGCAAAATAGGCATCTGGGATAAGAGTGATGGTTCTACCTCCTCCCCGTATTTTTTCCAATAGATATATTCCCTTTTTTAAGCTTAAGCTCTTCTTTATTCTTCCACTCATCAAGCGAGAATCCGCTGTTACTTTTGCACGCTTCTTCTAACGATAATCTAAATCTTGCTACCTCAAGCTCATGTTCAAGGAACTCCCACTTTACTCTGTTTTTACTCTTTGACCAGCCAAGCTCTTCTTTCGATACATGAAGCTTTCTTGCAAGCACCCGTGTCCCTTCGGTCCAAAGGGCATAGAGAAACTCGGCCCTACCCTCAGTTAACAGTTTGTGCACTCATAATAAAACACACATGAATCAGTTGGTATAGCCTGTCCATATATAAGTCGTGTGTAATTGAATTTGTTCCTTTTTGAGAAATAATGTTTATTACAGGATAGCGGACGCATTATTTTGAAATATAGAAGCCACGATTACTAACCATCCTTGCAAATTTATCAATACATTATTTGAATATTCTTTTAAAGGAAATTACAGTCCAATTGGAACTGGAAATACGGCCATATGAATTTATTTGATAATAAAAGGCGCGAGCAAAGAATTCAAAATATCGAACCCAGGACTGTAGACCTAGTGCTCTATCTCAAGAACTGCATTGGTTAAATTTAATGTTTTGTAATACCCTGTCCATAAAGCATAATTTTTTAAGTCATGTAGATATAATGAGTATAATAGTTAGCTGAATTACAATTCATTCATTGGTTATTCTTTGAAAGAAGCTTATTCACGATTTTAGAGACTGCTATAACATATTGATATCATTGAAGAAAATGGCGTCCCCGAGAGGATTCGAACCTCTGGCCTCAGGATTAGGAATCCTGTGCTCTATCCTGCCGGGCTACGGGGACGGTTCAATGATTACGGCGACTTAGTTTTAGAAACCAAAAAGCAAAATCGGATTTTTTTATGGATCAACAAGATAATCTGTAAAATCAGAATCGGAGTTGAACATCAGTTAGAAAACTTACATTTGCTATTTCAGACGTCGGACCAGAAATAGGAATTTGTACACCTAATCCAGGACTAAATTTTTCCCCAAATCTTACTCCCGGGGTCACAAACAAATCGGTCTTTTTCATACTGGTAGCAGTAGCTAATGTATAACCATCGAACTCTATAAACACTGTCGGTGAAGTTGGGATTGGTACATTTACACCTGCTGCCGCACTATACTTAAATCTCAGTTCAAAATCTTCACCTTCCAATTTACTAGCACGAGTTATTAAATCCACACCAGCACTTGCTTGTACGCTGTACCATCTTTTCCATGCAGCGGCGGACAAATAAGGAGTAAACGTAAACGCATCTTGCAGATATAATGGGAAATCCCTTTTAAACATTAGTAAAGTTTGTAATCTACCCACGTTATCATTGAATTCCGTAGGAATAATCACATCGACTCCACCAGACAAAACGGAATCACGGGTCTTATAAAGCAGGAATTTGTTACCTACTAAAATGTTAGCAAATTCAAAGCCATTACTAATCTCATCTCCATCAACATTTACGTTATCTACATCAGCTTGAGAAATCCGAAAATACAATCCCCACAAACCGTCCGAAGAAGGAAAATCAAGTCAAATATGGTAAAAAATAAATTCTCCTCCGAGATCACTTTTCAAACTAGCCGCCTCAATATATGCCAAAAATCGACCCAGTGGCAAAGGCGATTCCATGAAATAGGGATACGAAAGTTCTATCGCCTTTTCTTTACTAGCATTTATAGTAAAAGGTCCACCGAACTCGAATTGACCTGTTAAAGGGTTCAATATTACTAATTTCCTATCATGCACCACGTTTCTCATAGGGTTAACTACGTGCGCCGCAAAGTTTGCTACAATATTATCTCTTGTTATTAGCCAATCGGATATTGTTTCCGCCAAGAAACCAAATGGAGCTCCGATTAAAGGAGTAGAAATCAAGTCAGGTAGTGAAGGTGTTTCTGCTAATCCCTCTATTGTATATTCAAATAGCGTACTCTGAACCGCTGCCCCCCAAAAAAGATCCCCAAAAACCCCATCCCATAGCCCGATAATACAAATATTGCATTGCACCAGTCAATGGATGCAGAACGTAATTGTAACAAAGTCATCACCATCATCAACTTCAGGCGCATTGGTAATATTGTCCCACCATTTTGAGAATGAGGTATCAAAAATCCTTTGATCCTTATTACTCACATAAAAGAATCGAACTGACCAGCTTATAATATTAGAGATCATTGTATCGCGTAGCAAATCATTTACTCCCCAACTCCTTCACTTATCCTACCTAAATAAAAAGCCCATGTGATAACCCTCCCATAAGTTAAATTAACTACCGAATGAACATTTAATTTTTTAGCAATTTTGATGAAAGTTGTGCAGAAAATATGCACCAAAACACTATTAATTCAAAGTCATTACAATCCATTAAAAACCTTTTCCATTCTTTTTATCCGTGTGCATTCCTTATTCGCGAAATTATCTTTTTTGACTTTTTACAGTTTAATATTGACGAAAATCAATTTGACCGCACATGGAGAGCGGGTATTCACCAAATGACGGCTATTGCGGAGCCTGACATCCAGGAAAAGCCTGCACCAGAGGGTATCGATCAAGAAAATTTAGATACAGCTGTTTGACCGAAAAATGTCCTTGGAGGGGAATTCCAGATATACGAAAACCAATAGCACTTATTAAAAATGTGGTCTCACGTATAATTCTGGGACTCGTTATATTTTGAATGGCCGCAAACACTACATTACGTCGGTCCATTTTACCTATTAATTGAGTCTTACTATAATTTCTCAAAGAGTATTAGCCTCGAGAACTATATTAATCCTGACAAGTGTGATAAGATAAAGTCCCAATATGGAACTAACTGTTACCTAGATTAAACTGGAACAGAACAATGATTTTAAATTAATTCCAGGTAATAGTAATAGCATATGTATAAAGTGGAATACTGCCACGAGGATGGATTAGGGCACTAAGTTAATTATCTATGAAAATATTGATTTATACACATGAATTCCCCCCATTCCTAGGAGGGCTTTCCACGACAAGTTACAAAATTGCAAAAGGCGCAACGAAAGCCGGGTTAGACGTTACTGTCCTTGCACCAAGCTATTCTGGGCAAGAAAAAAAACTTGATCCGTTTTTTAGCTTCCGGGTAGTTCGTATGTCAGGACTTTCTAGAAACCATGGAATTCCTTCTCCCATAAAAGAAGCAGTAGGGTTAGTCTCCCTCAAGAAGGAAGTAGTTAGAATCAATCCACATGTAGTGCTCCTATTAACAAGAGAAGCTCAGACAGCTGGAGGTATGTTACACGGTTTCCCATTTAAAGAAGTTGTAAGAGTAGCGGGTTATGAAGCATTCAGATATCTTCGTGGTAAGAAATATTTTAATAAATTACTTGGAATTCCCATTAGAAGGCTCTACATGAGGTCATCCATGATTATAAGTCCTAGCTATGCAACCAAAGAACTCTTAGAGAACGCCGGAATACCTGGAGAGAAAATTCAAGTTATTTATAACGGTGTAAATGAGGATATGATCTCCCAAAATCCAAATCAAGAGGCTATTAAGAAACTAAAAAGTAAATTTAATATCAACAGTAATGAAAAGGTAATACTGACAATATCCCGACTCGTTCCTGGAAAGGGACAAGATCATGTACTAAGAGCCCTGCCCAAGGTACTTAAAGAATACGGGGATTTGAAATACCTTATCGTGGGGGAGGGACGATCCGAAAAAGAGCTTAAAAATTTGGCTGATAGACAAGGTATAAGATCAAGGGTTATATTCGCGGGTGCCGTGCCAAATAGCGAGGTTATAGACTATTATGATCTTTCTTATCTCTTCATAATGCCAAATAGGATACTACGGGACCACGAACATATTGAAGGTCTGCCCAATGTGATTTTCGAAGCCGCATCCAGAGGCAGGCCAGTGATTGCTGGAATACCAGGTGGTGCAAAAGAGATAGTTGTACAGGGAGTGACCGGTTATATAGTAGATGGGAATGATATAGATGAGATCTCCTCATATGCTTTGGACCTACTTAAAGACAAGAGAAAGGCAAATGACTTCGGAAGAAAAGCAAAGCAGAGAATTGCAGAGCGATTTAGTGAAGAAAAAATGATAAAGGGCTATCTGGATATACTTCGTAACGTTAGCTGATCTAAATAATATTTCTTTTGGTTTGTTGTCGAATAATTAGTGCTTTCTAAATTTTCTTTTTGGAAATTCAACTTTGCGGGCTTAATAAAATTACGACGGGATGTTTTCTTTAATTTAAAACCGATTTAAATATTTATCCTCCCAAATTTTAAAAACTAGAATAGAAAATAATTTTCGGCCCTGATCGAATAAAGGATTTGAGTGTAGACGCAGAAGTTTTTCTATATAACTCTTTTCGAAAAATTTTTCCTCACCACCGAGGAGTATATCTCTCACCTGTTCTGCCCACTCATTGCTAAGCCACTCACCTAAAGGAGGATTAAGACCACGCTTTCTGTTAATGGGGAATTCCGTAGGAAGAAACTTTTTAGCAAGTTGTTTTAAAAGATATTTCGTTACTTCTCCTCTAATTTTCAAATTCCCTGGTACTTTACCAAAAGCAAATTCGACTAGTCTTGGATCTTGAAAAGGACTTCTTGCTTTAAGTGAAAAGGTTCTGCATATCCTTTCGACTTTGGGAATAGTGCCATTTTGATGAGATTTAAGTTCTAAATGTGTCATCATACCTGTTATCGTATCGATGTTTGTTAGATTTTGTTTATCTGGCTCATATAACTTGTTACCAAGCTCATCTAAGACCCAATCTTGAAATAACCTTTTTCTTAAATGGCAATTAAAAACGGTCTCCCTCCTTGAATAGAAATCAACCGGTGATAAATTCTCCAAAAAAATGCGCCATTTAGCTTCTTCGGGAATCAGGTCTACTACCTTTCTTAAAACTAAATTAAAAGGTGGCACAATGAACTTATTAATCTTTATATTCCTTATAACCTGGGAATGGGTTCTAGTTCCAGTAAAAAGGCTATCTGCTCCATCACCTGTCATAACAGCATCAACATTACCTCCGGCAAGTTTTCCACTATAATATGTTGGGAAGATAGATGGATCACCCAGAGGTTCATCAAAAAGATATGCAGATTCCAGAAAATCATCAAAATTAGGCTCAACGACAAATTCTATATGCTCGGTATTAAAATAATTTGCAACAAGTCTAGAATAAGGCAACTCGCTATATTTATCTTCATGAAATCCTACGCAAAAAGTTTTCACGGGTCTCGATGAAATACTATTCATCAGAGCAACAACTAAGCTCGAGTCTACTCCTCCACTAAGGAATACGCCCAATGATTGTTCATCTTTCATCCTTAATTTTAAGGCATCGAGTAGTATTTCCTCAAGCTCCTCTAAGAGTTCCACCTCATTTCCAACTTCTGGTTCATAACTAGGAGGCTCCCAATATCTTCGTGTTTCAAGTTTTCCAGACCTTAAGTCAAACCTGAGTACCGCGCCTGGAAGAAGCTTCTTTATATTTTTAAAAATACAATGTTCATCAGGAATATTACGAAAGGCTAAAAAGTAGTTTAAGGCTCTTAAATCAATCTCTTTATGAAATTGTGGGGTTTCAATGATTGATTTAACCTGTGATGAAAAAATAAACTTTCCATTGTAATTGCTATAATATAAAAATTGCTTTCCTATTTGATCTCTTGATAAAAATAATATCTCTTTCTCTTTATCATAGATACAAAAGGAAAATACTCCGTTAAATTTCTTTACACACTCTTC
>JAZGCJ010000055.1:0-3331 GCA_036476895.1 Thermodesulfobacteriota bacterium | reverse complement strand
GAAAGAATCATGCGTTTATTAAGTGAAAAAAACGAAATACTTATTGGAGATATTTATGCCGTCGGATGAGTACAAAATACTATAATTTATGATTACTTTGCAGAAGACAATAAGGTTGCCTTGAGATGGACTTTATCCCTAAAGCATATAGGTAAATATAAAGGTGTTGATCCCACCAGGGGAAAAATTGTGATTTCAGGTATATCTAACATCAATATGTTGAAGGTAAAATCAATGAGATATGCATTAGCTGGGACAGGCTTGGTCTGGTTCAAAAAATAGGTTACTTTGATGAATGATTAATCTAATCAATATCAGATTTTTTCATTATTTTACTTAATCGACAAACACGACTTTTTATTAACTTCTGATTAGTTCTTTTGTTTTTAGTTTTCGATTTTTTATCTGTAACCAGTTCTTGACTTAGCACACTGGGGTAAGATACGGCCTTGGTAGTCAAGCATTTTTTGGAGTATAAATTCAAGAAAAAAATAGGTCTTAATATATCAAGCCTTTAGGTATGACAAAGCTAGAATTAACAACTTACATTCTAACCGATTTATGTTTTACAAAACTTCTATAATGTATTCGGCATAAACCATTTAGGGTACTATTGCTATTGCATCCCTTTATGCTACATAATCCCCGACCTTTTGCTGATCTCATATCATTTCTCGTCTCAAAAGTTCCTAACTTCTTAAGCTGATTTTGATGTTTTATGCATAGCTGGTTTTTTATATCAACCACTCTACCCCCACAATAAATGCATTTTAAACTTGTATTATTAGAATTTGATGTGTAGCGATTATTATTGTTATTTCTGTTTTTTGAATTATTCCTGTTGTCGTTTTTCTTAAATAGTTCTATAGAGTAATTAGTTCCCATAGTTAAAAAATACAATTAAAAATAAATAATTTAATTGGACTCTAGTTAGTTTATTTATATAGTTTTGAGTCTTAATGTTTGGAGTGGTTATTAATATTTTAATATAGGAAACGTTACCAAAGGTCTAAGAAAAAAATGGGAGAAATGTAGACACAGCCATGTCATTTTAATTGCTTAAGCACAACCAAATGAGTTGCACCTACAAATTGGGATGAACCCTATAAAGTGTTCTATCTCGCACCAATCCTTTTAATTGGGCTTTGAATGGTTCGGGGGTCAAAGCCTTTGAGTTTAAGATAAGTTTGACACCGGGGTCTTCGAGTATCTCGCTGGAAAAGACAATATCTCCACCCTCTGCTTTCGATTGAATGCGCGCAGCTTCATTAACCATTGTTCCAAAATAGTCTTGATTATCCTTTTCGTTGATTGCATATGCAGTTCCTTTATGCAGGCCAATTTTTAGATGGACATCTCTATTTGAATCCCCACTTTTATTATACGAATCCCACTCCGATTGCATATCAAGAGCGGATTGAAAGGCATCTTTCGGACTAATAAAAGAAGCCATGATGGCATCGCCCATGGTTTTCACAATCCCCCCGTTATTCCTTCTGACAATACCGGTTAAATACTTGAAATGGTTTTGTACAAACTCAAAAGCCCTGGAATCTCCAACCGTTTCGTACATTGCAGTAGAACCACTGAGATCGGTAAATAGGAGAACAAGGTCGGAAAATGCAACTTGAAGCCCCGGTGATAGCGCAGTTCCGGGAAAAAGTTCTCGAAACCCCTGTAATGTTGTTACCTGAGCAGCGGTAGCGGTATATTTTAGGTAATTCTCATGCTCTATAACAATAAGAATTTCATCCTCCAAATCATTTATTAAATTAACATCAACCTTACCCTCTTTTAAATTTGTTTGATCCAAAACCAAACCTTCGGGAGTTGCCTGAACAGTTAAGGATGTCGGGGCTGTATTGTCAATCGAAATAGTGCAATTTAATACCTCTTTAAAATGATAGCTTCTTATTCGGATGTTTCCGCTTTCAAATGTGACCTTCACTTGTCTCTTGCCAAGTGGCAGAATCCTGAATTGGGCTTGGATTTGAGGCATATTGGCCGGCCCTCCGATACAGTATATAACTTTATGTGCATTGCGAATCGAATCGTTTACCCGAAAGAATGCCTCAACCGATTTAGCAAAATCGACGTCAAATTTCATCTGACATGTCGAACAATGAGAATCGGAATGAAGTTCATGTAAATCCGATGTATCCTGAGTTCCGGCTGCGCAATTGGGGCATAGAACGTGCCATATTAAATCCAGTACACCAGCTTTAACAGCATAAAGACAAAAATGTAAAACTTCCATAGGATCCCGTCCCCATTGATAAGCCAACTCATATGGGCGTATTTGTACAACTTCCAATTCTGATGAATTCTTCAGATAGTCTTCAAATCTGGATACCAAGTCCTTATTAACTGGATAGCGAATCAGTTTGTTCAGTCGATTTTCTAAATTTTCACCATTTATCTTCTGAGGCTTCAATGTGGTTACTGCATTAATATCTCTTTTTATTTTTAATTCCTGTTCCAGATGTTTAACGTAGTTAACAATGTCTTTAGTTGCTTTCCTTTTAAGCGCAAGGTGCGCTATTATAAACCCAATCCAGTTTCTTGGTGTTACAAGTGAGTAGACATCCAGGCGTGTCCCGTTGGTCTCCGGCATCAGCTTGATCCCACCTTTTATCTCTTCGAATGGACCTGTTTTGAACCGCCTGGTGACCTCATAATAATCACCTGTAATAAAATCGAATGGGAGTTCCTCATATCTTATTTTAAGCCCCATGAATTTTATCACTGCATTGTAATACCCTTTCTTTTCAGGCTCCGGTGAAGGCTCGAAGGATACAGCAGGAAGCCCTATATTCCTGTTCAACTGGTCGGTATCGGCGAGATATTTCCATAGGATCTCGGGGGAAATTTCAAATACAGTTGATTGTTGGATGTCAATGGGTTTCATTTAATTATGAAAAGGCAATAAAGAGACAATTCCCAAATTTTATAATAATTCTAACTTGTTATCGTATTATATCAGATTACATTTTTTCACTCCATTAAGCTTGTATTCTTCTTTTGATTTTTAGATAATAAAATTAGACAGTACACTGTATAGTAATTAAACACTCTGACCAGAATTCAAACATTTATGAATTTTTACATTCGCAAAACAATAAAAAACAATACCAACTTTAGGATTAATTGATGCACTGTACCAGTTGTGGCTTTGAAAATCCGGAGGACATGAAGTTCTGCAATGAATGCGGCAACCCGCTTAAAAACATTTGCACTGATTGCAAATTCGAGAATCCTCCACAATCAAAATTTTGTGGAAAATGTGGCAAATCCCTAAAAAAACAAAATCGAAAACCTGAAACTCCGGGGA
>JAZGCJ010000054.1:0-2295 GCA_036476895.1 Thermodesulfobacteriota bacterium | reverse complement strand
CTCCGTTTTCACTTGCATACCAGGCTGGTTTAACTTTCCCAACGAGCGGTAATGATGCCCCGTGGAGAATAGAACCCGGTGGTTTGATCTTAACAAAGAATTTTAACGAAAATTTATCAATAGACGCAGATTTTGTTTTTGCCTTAATTGAAGACGACTCATGGAGCTTGGTATCAGAAGTTGGGATTGGATACTTTGTAAAAACATGGTTTCAGCCGGTTTTAGAATTTGCGTATTCTTTCGAGAACGTCGATAGAGAAGAGAATATTACGATACTTAATTTAACAGCAGGCTTTACATCTCCCGTAAATGATTGGCTTACCATAATTATTGGGGTTACACCGGATCTCTATACAAAAAACACAGATGATATGGTTACATTTACGGCAGCTTTTACATTTCTTTTTTAGTATGTATAATAAAAAGTATACAAATATTAAAATTATATTTTAGTTTGGACTAAAAATTAAAGTGATATGAGAACAGAATCGATAGAAGATTACCTAAAAGCAATTTACGATATCCAAAAGGAAATGGGCAAGGTTTCAACCAATTCATTATCAGAGAAACTAAATGTGGCTCCTGCATCCGTAACAAGCATGATTAAAAAGCTATCCTTAAAAAAGCTTTTAACGTATAAAAGGTATCAGGGTGTAAAACTTACCAAGGCAGGACAAAAAATCGCATTAGAGATTATAAGGCATCATAGGCTAATTGAACTCTACCTTCAGGAGGCACTGGGTGTTCCCTGGGACCTTGTTCATGATGAAGCAGAGAAATGGGAGCATGTTATATCGGAAGATCTTGAAGAGAGAATCGATAAAAAGTTGGGATACCCTATATCTGATCCACATGGATCTCCAATTCCAAAAAGGGATGGAACGGTTATTGAACTCGATTCTATACCACTGACTGATTTAAAGCCCGGACAAACTGGTGAGGTGGCCAAAGTCAGTGATCATGATCCAAAATTACTAAGATATATCGGTGATATGGGACTATACCCAAAAGCCAAAGTCAAGGTTGTTTCGGTTGAGCCTTTCAGCGGGCCGTTGACCATAAATGTTGAAAAAAATAAATACATAATCGGTTCTGAGGCAGCTCAGTATATTTCCATAACAAATATAAAGTTTTCTAAATCAGAATTGATTTAGATGGTTCTGTTCAATGAAGAGGGTTAAATTTATTAAAGTTAACTTGATGGAAAATTACAAAAATGAATACTAGAAAATTTGAAATTTCTACTGTAGTCATTTTAGTTTTAATGATTTTTACTACTACGGTGACTGCCCATATTATTAGGGAGGATCCCTGGCATCCCGCAGCAGCAGCTTACCTGAGGGCATTATTCTATGCCAATAATAAACCTGTAAACTGGCAACTAATTGCTGATGAATTTGAAAAACCAATTGCTGAACCGGGTTATCAATCAAAGACCGTATATGATTTGCTAACTGTTGCTGAGACTGTAGACAATACAGATCATGTGGGTGCAATCCAAAAAGCTATTGCCGATAAAGACCGCGCAGCTCTATATACATCGACCACCAGTGCCATTTCGCAATATATCCGTTATCACTTAATCAAGGCGGGGTCTAAACTGGATAAACCTGGGGAGCCTTTAAGGGATGTTTTATATGCTAAAAGTTTATACAGAGCATTTGAGGAATTTATTGAGCAAGTTGATCCCGATGCGTATAACGAGATGGGGCATTCATGGTTAAGTTTGACAAGTAGTGTCGGTAGCGCTGGTGTTTTAGAGGTTGGCGGTAATAGTTCAAATAAATCTGGTTTTAATACCGCTCAAAAATATATTGAAGACTACTTAATAAAAAATTATGAAAATCGGAATTCTAACACTCAAGATGTTCTTATACCAATGCCCAAACTCAAATCTGGTTCTGAGACAAGTGTTGATATAGCTCCCTGGCTACCTCCTGGTAGTGATTTAAATGATCAAGATCCATTGCCCCGTTTGTTGTTAAACATTGAGGCCCGTGGCATTGATGAAAAAGATCTTTTTTTGGTTGCCTATGGTGATATGTTGTTCGATTCGCCGGAGATGTTTGGTGATCCTGCCAGAAGCCTAGGAATTTCGTGTTCTTCTTGTCACAATCGTGGCGTTATAAATCGGCGATTTATAATTCCAGGGATTAGTAAGCAAGCGGGTTCAGTAGATGTAGATGGTCACTTTTTTAATCCTAGATTCAACGATCACAGAAATGACTCATTGGATATACCAAGTTTAAGAGCTTTGCGATTTACCGCTCCATACGGTAGGGATGGTAGATTCAC
>JAZGCJ010000053.1:0-2523 GCA_036476895.1 Thermodesulfobacteriota bacterium | reverse complement strand
ACAATCAGCTTTTTCATCGAAATATCATACTCCCAAATTTTTTATGGTTGATGATTATACACGTTTAAATCGGATTTTATTAAAATGTTATGTAATCATTATCGATTTTTCCTTGACATGATATGCTCAAAGTATATATTTTTTCGAATTATTTTTTTACTTAAAAAAATGTCAAAAAAGAACTTTATTTTTACATCAGAATCCGTTACAGAAGGACATCCAGATAAGATGGCCGACCAGATTTCAGATGCTGTTTTGGACTCCATGCTTTCAGGAGATATATATAGCAGAGTGGCGTGTGAAACTCTTGTTACAACTGGTTTAACATTTGTAGCGGGTGAAATAACATCAAACTCTAAGGTGGATATATCCGAGGTTGTTAGAAACAAGATAAGGGAGATCGGATATACGAAAAGTTCAATGGGATTTGATGCCGATTCATGTTCGGTAATAGTATCAATTGATAAACAATCTTCTGACATTGCTCAAGGCGTTGATTCTGATACCTCAAAAGAACAAGGCGCTGGTGATCAGGGTTTGATGTTTGGATATGCAATTTCAGAGACCGAGGAATTAATGCCCATACCTATAATATATGCGCATAAACTATCAAAAAAATTGTCTCAGGTGAGAAAAGAAAACATATTGCCTTTCCTAAGACCGGATGGAAAGACACAGGTAACCGTCAGGTATGAGAATAAAATTCCAGTTGGGATAGATACCATAGTAATATCGTCTCAGCACGACCCCGATATCAGTAACAAAACAATCTATGAAGGTATTGTTGAAGAGGTTATAAATAAAACCATTGATAAAGAAATGATGTCTAAGTATACAAAAATCTTTGTAAACCCTACCGGCAGATTTGTAACCGGAGGGCCAATGGGAGATACGGGGCTAACCGGCAGAAAAATAATAATAGATACTTACGGAGGATGGTCTCGCCATGGCGGTGGAGCGTTTTCGGGAAAGGATCCATCAAAGGTAGATAGAAGTGCTTCTTACATGGCACGTTATATCGCAAAAAATGTGGTTTCGAGCAAATTGGCAGATGAATGTGAAGTTCAGCTTGCATACGCAATTGGGATTGCCGAGCCTGTATCGGTTATGGTAGATACTTTCGGCACCGGTAAAGTGGAAGATGATATAATTTCCAGTGCTATAAAAGAGATATTTGATTTATCTCCGTCCGGAATTATCAATTCATTAAATTTATTACGCCCAATTTATCAGGAAACTGCTTCATATGGTCATTTCGGAAGAACTGAAGCCAATTTCAGTTGGGAAAAAACTGACAAGACAGACAGCCTTACCAGAGCAATTAGATAATAATATCTTTTCACCTATATTCGGAGGTAAAATGAAATACGATGTAAGGGATTTAAATCTTGCCAATGAAGGCAAGTTGCGTGTGGAATGGGCCGCAAGAGAAATGCCGGTTCTTTCCTTAATACAAAAAAGGTTTAAAAAATCAAAACCATTAAAGGGCTTTAAAATTGGTGCATGTTTACATGTAACTTCTGAAACTGCTAATTTGGTTATAACCCTGAAAGAAGGTGGGGCTGAAGTATCGTTATGTGCATCTAATCCCCTGAGCACTCAAGACGATGTTGCAGCACATTTGGTTAAAGATAAAAGAATATCGGTATTTGCCATCAACGGTGTCAATACCAAGGACTATTACAGGCATATCAATGGTTCCTTGAACATGGCACCAAATATAACAATGGACGACGGGGCAGATTTAGTATCGACCCTTCATAAAAACAGAACAAACCTTCTTAAAGACGTGATCGGGGGTACGGAGGAAACAACAACAGGAGTTATAAGATTAAGAAGTATGGCTGATAACGGGGTTTTGAAATATCCAATTATTGCAGTTAATGATGCAAATACAAAACACTTTTTTGACAATCGCTATGGTACAGGACAGAGTACATTAGACGGGATCATCAGAGCTACTAATCGTTTGATCTCCGGTACAAATTTTGTTGTAGCAGGTTATGGATGGTGCGGAAAGGGGTTAGCGATGCGGGCAAAGGGCCTCGGCGCAAATGTGATAGTCACAGAAGTTGACAACCTCGCTGCATTAGAAGCGGTGATGGACGGATTTAGGGTAATGCCAATGATCGAAGCAGCCAAGATCGGAGATTTCTTCTGTACTGTAACCGGTAATATACACGTGATAAGAAAAGAGCACTTTCAAAAGATGAAAGATGGAGCAATAGTTGCTAATTCCGGCCATTTCAATGTCGAACTGGATTTAGACGCGCTTAAATCTATATCAAAGAGCAAAAGAAAAATTAGAAAATATATCGAAGAATATACAATCAAAAATGGAAAAAAAATAAATATATTGGGTGAAGGCAGATTAATAAATTTGGCTGCTGCTGAAGGGCACCCTTCAAGTGTTATGGACATGAGCTTCGCCAATCAAGCACTTTCGGCAGAGTATATGGTGAAAAATTATAAAAAAATGGATAATATTGTATACAATGTTCCTGAAAAAATAGATAACTCTGT
>JAZGCJ010000052.1:0-25275 GCA_036476895.1 Thermodesulfobacteriota bacterium | reverse complement strand
ACTGGTCTTGTTTTAGGGCCTCTACCAATCTGCTTCCCCGCGCAAGCTGTGCCTGGGTTGCTTTGTCAAGATCGGATGCAAATTGAGAAAACGCTTCAACCTCTCTGTACTGTGCAAGTTCGAGTCTAAGGGTCCCAGCCACTTTTTTCATAGCTTTAACCTGGGCGGATCCGCCCACCCTGGAAACGGAAAGTCCCACATTTATTGCGGGCCTAACACCGGAATAAAACAGGTCACTCTCGAGGTATATCTGGCCGTCTGTTATAGAGATAACATTTGTAGGAATATAAGCTGAAACATCTCCGGCTTGGGTTTCAATAATTGGAAGTGCTGTTAGGGATCCACCACCATCTTCCTGCCTCATTTTAGCTGCCCTTTCAAGAAGTCTGGAATGAAGGTAGAAAACATCTCCGGGATATGCCTCACGGCCGGGGGGTCTTCTAAGTAGTAGGGAGAGTTGTCTGTATGCCCATGCGTGTTTGGTTAAATCATCGTAAATTACAAGTGCGTGTCTTCCGGTGTCTCGGAAGTGCTCACCAAGGGCACAACCTGAGTATGGAGCAATAAATTGGGAAGGTGCGGGATCACTGGCTGTGGCTGCTACAATTGTTGTATATTCCATTGCCCCGTGCTCTTTTAACTTGTCGACCACCTGTGCAACGGTGGACTGTTTTTGCCCTATTGCAACGTAAATACAGTAAACGTCTTCATGTTTTTGATTTATTATGGTATCAATAACAATAGCAGTTTTACCTATCTGTCTGTCACCTAGTATTAATTCCCTTTGTCCCCTACCGATCGGAATCATTGAGTCGATGGCTTTAATACCGGTCTGAAGAGGTTCGTGTACCGATTGTCTGTACACAACGCCGGGTGCTTTTAATTCTATCGGCCTCGAATGTTCTGTCTGAATCTCGCCCTTACCATCGATCGGCTGGCCGAGTGAATTAACGACCCTTCCTTTCATATTATCACCGACTGGGATTTCAGCGATTTTTCCTGTACGTTTTATTATGTGTCCTTCATTGACCTCGGTATCTTCGCCGAAAAGAGCTATGCCCACATTGTCTTCCTCCAGGTTCAATACCAATCCCATAATACCGCTTTGAAATTCAACCAGTTCACCAGCCATTGCCTGGTCTAACCCATAAGCCCTAGCTATACCATCACCTATTGATATAACGGTTCCTATCTCGGATGTTTCAATTCTTTTTTCGTATCCCTTAATTCTGTTCCTTAGTATTTCACCTATAGTTTCAACATTAAGCTGTTCCATAATGTACTCCTTGAATAATTTGAACTATTTTACAGAGAGTATCTGCTTCACTTTTTTTAATTGGGTCTTAATGCTACCATCAAACACTTTATCTTCAACCCTTGCAACGATCCCGCCAATTATTTCAGGGTCAATCCTGATATTCAGCTCCACGTCGCTTCCGGTCAATTTTTTTAATGATTCACTTAACTCATTCAGTTCATTTTCTTTTGGTTCTTTGGCCAAAGTTATTTCGGCTATTAAATTATCTGAAATTTTCCTTAGCCTTCTAATAATGGTTTGCTGGGAGTTTAGTAGTGTTTTGAATTTGCCTAACTCTATGGTTAAGCAAATAAAGTTTGTTGAAATATCCATAAACCCCATCTGATCAGCCAAATCCTGCATAATTGATTTTTTCTCAACAATTTCATATGCAGGGCTAGCAAGGATTTTTTTCGTTTCGGTATTTTCATTACAAAACGAAAAGAATCTTTCCAAATCTGATGTAACGGTCTCGAGTTTTTCAGTTTCTGTCGCCGCTTCTATTAGTGCTTCGGTTAAATCCCTTAGTGTTGCGACTGTTGCCACTTTTCTTCCTCAACTATTTTTATGAATTCATCAATCTGATTGATATCCCCAGACCGCTCTAGGCTTTGCCTTATTATGTTCTTTGCTATTTCTAAGCTTTTTGATACAGCCTCAGCCTGGATTTTGTTTTGAGCCTTCCTAGTTTCGAGTTCTATTGTTTCTCTTGCTTCCCTCTTTAATATTTCCGATGTTTCCTGAGCTCTTTTTATGATTTCGGCCCGTTCATTTTCACCTTGCTGTTTTATATAGTCTTTGAGCGAGCTGATCTCGTTCTCAATATTTTCAAGTTTCTTGTTATATTCTTCGAATTTATTCCTAGCCTCTTCGATTTTCTCTCTCGCTTCATCAATCTTATTTCCTATTGTTCTTCTTCTGTCGATTAAAAATTGTTTTAAGGGATGTTTCAGAAAATAGATCAGTATTGCGAGAAGTAGCACAAGGTTAACAAAGTGTTCTCCGACAAAGAGCCAGTTAAATCCGTGGCCTGCTTCAGAACTTCCGCCGGCTGCTAATGTGATGATATCGATGGCGCTCAAACTGGCCTCCCATCATTTGTGATTACAGAAGCAATTTCATTTCCCAAGCTTTCAATCTGGACTTCAATAGATTCCTGAGTTTTTTCAAACTGATTTTGTATATTAATCTTGGCCTTGGTTATCATAGAATCCGTTTCCGATCTTGTAGTTTCAATTATGTCCTGAGCCGCGTTATCTGCTTCTTGTCTCATTTTTATCCTCTCCAATAATGCCAGCGACCGTGCTTCCTCTAATTTATGTTTATATTCTTCAATAATCTTGTTTGCTCTTTGTTCTAACTTAATAGCCTCTTCTATTGTCCCGGTAGTAAGTTTTTCTCTTTTATCAACCACTTCGAGGAAAGGTTTAAAAATAAGTTTGTTTAATATGTAGATGGCTACTAAAAATATTATTAACTGTATTACTACGGTTTTATCTATACTTAATATGTTTTCTTCCCCTGCGGCTATGCTTGGCTGGCTTGAAACAATTAGTATTAAACATAAAAAACAAAATCCGAAAAGTATTCTATAAAACATGTTTCAACATCTCCTGTCTCTAATTAACCGATTTTTTCTGATCGCCAGAGAAAAATATTTTTAGCAGTGGCGGGGCAATGAAAGTTGTTAACATTACCATAACTGTTACAGCTGAAAACAATCTTGAACTAAAGACACCGCTAGTTAAACCTACCTGTGCAAATATTAATCCAACTTCACCCCTCGGAATCATGCCAATTCCAATAACACTTCTCTTAATTCCTTTTTTCAGAACTCCAAGGCCGCTGATTATTTTACCTAGAATTGCAACTAGGAAAAGTACCAATGCAATAATTAGTATGGGTATGTTCTCACCATCAAACGGGTTAAGCAATCTAACATCCACAGCTGCGCCAACAAAAATGAAAAAGATTGGCGTGAAAAAGTCCGATACTGGTTTTAATCTTTCCTCGATTGTGTTAAATTGATTCGTTTTTGCAAGTACAAGACCGGCAGCAAATGCCCCAACTATGGGAGCAAGACCAAATAGACTTGCTAAGTATGCAAATATAAATGCGAAGGCAAGAGCGGAAAGAAGCAATACACCGCGTACTCTCATTTTATTAACCAAATCAAAAAGTTTTTTAGATGTTAAGTTCCCTATAGCCACAGCAATAACCAGAAAGCCTATCGCCTTGATAATTATTATTCCCACCCCCAGCGATGAAATACTGCCGTCACCACCGGATTTCACAGCTTCTATCAATCCCGTGACAACCCCTAAAATTATTAAACCCAAGATGTCGTCTATTACCGCTGCCCCCAGGACGATTCGTGCCTCTTCCGATTGCAGACGATTCATATCGGAAAACACTCTTGCAGTTATTCCGACGCTTGTAGCGGTTAAAGTTGCACCTACCGTAATAGCAATTATTGTTGTGTAAGCAGGATTAATTTCACCTAGCATGCCAAAATGTTCAAAAGCTAATATGCTTCCAAACCCTAGTACAAATGGTGCTACGACACCTATTGCGGCCACTATAGTGGAGGTTGGACCAACCCTTAACAGGTCGCCTAGATCGGTTTCTAATCCAATTTCAAATAGCAAAATGGCTACGCCTACTTCTGATAATAGGTGAAAAGTATTATATCCTGCTTCGCCTGATATTGATGGAACTATGGCTAGTACACTGCTACCGAGGATAACTCCTGCAATTAATTCACCTAATACGGAAGGCTGCTTTATTCTTTCAGCAATTTCTCCAAATATTTTTGATGCTATGAGTATGCAGGCTAAGGCAATAAAAAACTTTTCAGCTTGGTAGTGTCCAATCTCTTCAATGCTCATATTTTTATGGTACGAGTATCCTTGGAAAGGAAAGAAAGTTGGAATTAATTAACATGAAATATAAATAGTGTCAAATAGCTTATTTGAATGGCTAAAAAATAAATAAACCTGTTTTTTGTTTTTAAATAATATTATCTTTAATGAAATGGTGAATTCTCAAAATAATATTGAAAACTTACCGTCGGGAACACTGAGGCAAAAAATTTTTCATAATTTTCGTTCACTTTATTCTAATGAATATACCTTTCTAATTTTTTTTGCGATTTTAATAGGGGTTCTGGGTGGGTTATCTAACTTTGTATTTGTCCTTACTTATGAGACGATTTATGAAAATGTTATTAAGCCTTTTTGGAGTACACCTTATATTGTTTTCGTCCTCTTATCAGGAGCAGTTGTTCTTTACCTTTTATCTAAGATATTTTCTTCAGTTCAGCTACTTGGTTATGGGTTTCCTAGATTCCTCGAAAAGATAAATTTGAGTAGAGGCTATATAAGCTTAAGGAGCACATTCGGTAAGTCATTAGGAGCATGTGCTAGTTTAGGTTTTGGTGGATCAGCGGGGCAAGAAGGACCAATTGCACAGCTAGGTGGTGCGTTGGGAAGTTTGGTTGGACAAATTATTCATTTATCCAGAAGTAAGACAAGAGTGTTTATAGCGTGTGGTATTGCTTCTGCGATTGCTAGTACTTTTAATGCGCCTATTACAGGGGTGCTTTTCGCTCAGGAGATTGCATTATTTAGGGATTTTAAAATAGGAAGTTTTATACCGATAGTTATTTCTTCTGCTGTTGGAACCGTTATTTCACAATCACTAACCGGGATTGAGCCGATTTTCTCTGTTCCACCATATTTATTTATAAACTATTATGAGCTGCTATTTTATTCTTTATTGGGTTTGATAATAGGTGTTTATTCTTCTTTATTTGTCTTTGTATATTTCAAAATAAAAGACCTCTTTGAAAGTCTTAAATTCGGAGTTTTGATTAAATTGCTGATAGGGGGATTGTGTATTGGAGTAGTTGGGATTTTTTTCCCGTACATTTTAGGAAATGGATATGAGTTGACTGAGAAAGCTCTTCAAGATAAGTTCACACTATGGATACTGGTAGGTCTTATTTTACTTAAGCCCCTGGCTACGTCGATCACATTGAATTCGGGTTGGCCTGGTGGAATATTTGCACCTACTTTATTTGTTGGGGCTGCTCTGGGGAATGCATATGGAATGTTTGTTGAAAAATTTATTAATAGTCCGTTCAATTTAAGCACTTCCTATGCTACCGTGGCAATGGGTGCATTACTTGCTGCACTAACACAAGCTCCGCTAACATCTATCTTTTTAATATTTGAATTAACCCATAGTTATCAAGTGGTGATTCCAATTATGATAACATCTGTTTTGAGTTGGGTTGTTAGTCGAATTATTGTTGGCGGATCTATCGAAAGTTTGGAACTCAGAAGATTGGGGGTAAATGTTGATGAATCGAGCGAAGAGTTAATTCTCAGAAAAATAAAGGTAAGAGATATTATGAAGAAGAAAGTTGAGACAATACCTGAAAATATGACCTTAAGGAAGTTAATAGAACTAATACCAAAAAGCATACATACCACTTTTCCTCTGGTAGATAGTAATGGTTTATTATCAGGGATCATCTCTGTGCAGGATATCAGAGAATTGCTGTTTGAGGAATCGGTAAAAGATATTGTTGTTGTCAAGGAAATTGCAACTTTGAAAGTGATCAGTATTACACCCGATCAAACACTTTATAATGTAATGAATATTTGGGGTAATAAGCCCGGGCATATTTTGCCAGTTGTTGAGTCTAAACACTCAAAAAAGATAGTGGGATATATTACTAAAAAGGATTTTATAGCAGCGTATAACAAGGCTATAACCGAGATTGTTGACTAAATGCACGATTTGTTTCTAACAACCACCTTCCTTCATCACTTTTTCAATTTCATAACCGGCTGCAATGCTGGCCGTTCGAGCAATTATAGAATAAGCTGGTGGTATGTTATTAAGACATGGGTCGTCCTGAAAATTCTTGGTAAACTTATTTAAAAGTGTGGAAAACTCCATTCCCCTGGTATTCAGGTTTTCAATGCTGCTCTTATTCTTATTAGCTCTTAGGAATCCACCCGCAACCTTAGCATCAATCAGGTATATTACCGGTTCCGCCACATAGTTGTTTTCTGTGACTAATGAACTAGGGATACATTCCTGGATTACTATATCTCTTACCGGTTTCCCCCCTTTACTAACTCTCATTCTTTTTCTTTTTTCTGCGTTCAATGATTTCATTTCCTCCGGATTTTTTACGTTTATGACAGCCATACCATAAGTTCCGGAATTGCTTTTAATAAATAAAGTCGGTTCTTCATTAATATTCCGTGCCCTATATTCTTCGTTTAGTTCTTCGAATAATTTTCCAGCGGTGTCAGCTAATTTTAGTCTGTCCTCATCCTTATCAAAATTAGCATCTTGCACATCTTGTGTTTTGATAGAGATTAGCCAAGGATCTATGGATATTATGTTTGCCAACTCATTTGCCAGTTCGTTGTAAAAGTCAAAATGGGTATCCTTTTTTCTGGAATGCCAACCTATTTCGATCGGTGGTTCTATAGGTTGATTTATGTTAGACAGTATTTTTGGGCAATCTATTGAAAAATCGTTGTTAATTAGTATTAGATCTGGTGTGGCTACGGAGGTCTTGATGTAATGATCCTCATTATATATTTTGAATGCTTTTATTGGATCACCACTCAGGGTGTCGAAAGAGAATTCATCCTTATTAATATCCTCTGCTATTATACCAACCGAAACCTCAAAGCCTGCTTTTTTAAGAATTTCCTTTATTACATGGATATTTTCCCAATAATATGGATTTCTTGTGTGTAATTCCGGAACTATGAGTATATTTTTTGAATTAGGGTATTTCTTCGCAATATATTCTCTAAACAGTTTAGAAGCGCAAATGCGATTAAATTCCGGCAGATTATTAAACCCCGCAGGAAAAACATTTGTATCAACCGGTGCTAATTTGAAATTTGAAATTCTAATGTCAACCGAAGTATAAAGTGGAATGGAGACCCTGTTGGAATGATCAATAATCCAGTCCTGTATGTTGGTTTTTTTATCTATAATTTTTTGATTTATTTCATTTAAAAAATTCATATCGTTTTTAATCTTTAACTACATAAGTTTTTGCAAGTTTATCGTGCCAGGTTTGAGAATCCTTATCGATTAATGCCCAAAGAAAGCCAATAAAAATAAAGCCCAGTGATAGAAAATATCCAATCCATCTAACGAATGCATCCCAATAGCCTATTGTTTTACCTTCCCTGTTAATTATCTTAAGCCCCAGGATAATTTTTCCTATCGATTTGCCAGAGAATCCATGCAAAAGTATAAAATAAGAGGAACTTATTAATAACAAACCTAATAATGCCGGTGCGAATAATATTATCGTTTTACTGTCGTATATATTTAATTCTTGATCGATTAAACTTAAACCAAAAATTAGTGAGATAATTGATATTGAGGATATTATGACCAAATCAATAATCATTGCGGTCAATCTGGAGCCAAAACTGGCAATATAAAAAACTTCTTCATTTTCATTGATTGTAGGCTCGGCATCTACTTCATGGATGTTTTGTTTTTCTTGTTTGCCGTCCGTATTGTCGGCAAAAGGGTTTGCCATAAAAGCACTGCCCTCAGAGTTGAATATGGTTTCGTCGGGATCTGTAAATACAGCTTTTGATTCGATAGCTAGAGTTCTATCATCGATATACGTTTTTTCTTTAGCTGATAATTCACCGGATTTGTATTCGTCATCAATAATGTTGATTTCAGGAAGATTCTTAATACTTGGAAATAGTTTTTCATCGGATATCGGGTTCTTTAAATTTAGCCAGCCTTCGATTTGTTCTGATTTATTCAGGTTTTTATAATAATTTTCCATTTGAAATGATATGTCTGCCAGCTCATCCAGACTGATTTCTTGACCCAAGTTTTGATTTGTAATTATTTGCTCGCTGGGTTTTCTGGTAGAGGTTTCGATATTTGTAATATTAGATGAATTCACTAAGATGTTTTGTAGAGGTTTTCCAGTATCTGTACTTTTTCTAGTAACTTGTCTGAAAAAAGCACCACATTTCTTACATTTTTCTAAATGATCAAAAGTATTAAACCCACAACTAGGGCATTTCATTTATTTTTCCGGATAGAAAAAACAATATGCCCAAACAATTGGGGAATTTGGCTCCTATCTAATCTTTATACCCCACAGATATAAAAAACTTATGAGCCTTCTGAAAGTTTTAATTCAATAGCGGATTTTAAACCATCAGGGTTAGCTCCAGGTACAATCATACCGTCCACTACAAAAGTAGGAGTAGAGCTTACCCCAATAGATTGGGCTTCTTTCATATCTTTGTCTACAAGATTTGATACTTCTTTTGAGTTTAAACAATCTTTAAATTTCTTTGTATCTAAACCTATGTTTTTAGAATATTCATTAAATTTTTCGTTCGAATTAATAAGTTTTATATCATTTTGATTATCAAACACCATGTCGTGAAATTCCCAGAATTTGTCCTTGTCCTGTTGAAATACACAGTAAGATGCAACAGATGCCTGCCTGGCCCAATTATGGTTAGGTAGGGGCATTTGCTTATAGTAGATTTTAACTTTTCCGTCATATTCTTCTAAAATCTGAGGCAGCATATCTTTTCCTTTCTTGCAGAAGGGGCATTGAAAATCGGAATATTCGACTACAGTTACGGATGCTTTTTCGCTTCCCTTTACAGGGGTGTTTTCTAAGCTGATTTTATCCTTAACTTCTCTGTGTGGGTCAATGGTAGAATCGACTATCTCGCCGGCAATTAAGTAATTACCGTCTTTACTCATCAAAACCGGAACTTTTTGTTTCCCAATTAGGATATTTCCGGATAATAAACCTTTAACTGGAGATTCTTTGAATTCTTTTAAATCTATAGGGTCTCCGAATATAACATACTTACCGTCATCACTTATAAGAAAAGGCACATCACCGGATCCTCTTGAGGACGATACAGAAAATGTTCCCTTCTTAAAACCCTTGATCTCAGTTTTATCATATCCGATGACTTTTATCGTGGAATCTGCTGGAAGCCTAGTTCCTAATCTCTTTCTAAGAAATTTTTCGAGTCTGGTTGATTCGTCCTTAGATATCTCCTCGGATAAAGCAAGATTACCAGTAACTGGTATAATAAGTAGTAATGCTATAATAATTATTATGCTTCTCATGAACTTCCTCCTGGCTATTTCTTGTTTGAATTTAAGAACTATACCACTGAAAATTTTTAATTCAAACTGGATTTTTTTGTTACAAGGGTCTTATAAAAATTTGACAATTACGTATTCAATCTTTGAAAACTTTATTATATATAAAATCGATATTGGCTAAATCATTCGTTACATCAAAACAACTTTTTAACTCTTTTTTATTTATTATCCTGTTGAATTCGATATCTCCTGCAAGTAAATCTTTAAAGTTCTCCTTACTTTTCCACGACTTCATTGCATTTCTTTGAACAATTTCATATGCCCTTTCTCTATTAATTCCCTTCTCTATAAGTTTGAGCAAAACTTTTTGTGAAAATATCAAACCGTTTGTTAGCCACAAGTTCCTTTCCATATTCTCCGGATAAACTTGTAAGCCTTTTAAGAGATAATTTAATCTATTCAGCATAAAATCCAATAGTATATTGCTATCCGGTCCAATTATCCTTTCCACAGAGGAATGGCTGATGTCGCGTTCATGCCAGAGAGCAATGTTTTCGAGTGCGGAGATGGAGTTCGACCTAACAATCCTGGCTAGGCCACATAGATTTTCAGATAAAATGGGATTTCTTTTATGAGGCATTGCCGAAGACCCTTTTTGTCCTTCTGTAAAGGGTTCTTCCAATTCCAAGACCTCTGTTCTTTGAAAGTGCCGTATTTCCACGGATATTTTTTCTATTGTTGATGCTATAATGGATAGAGTTGTGAAATATTCCGCATGTATGTCTCGTTGAATAACTTGAGTTGATATACTTGCGGGTTTAAGTCCAAGAATTTTACATGCTTCACTTTCAATCTCGGGATGGACATTGGCATAGGTACCAACTGCTCCAGATATCTTACCCACACTTATAATTTCTTTAGCTCTATTCATCCTCATCAAATTTCTTCTCATTTCGTCATACCATAGTGCAAAAACCAAACCCAAGGTTATGGGCTCGGCATGAATACCGTGTGTTCTGCCAATCATTATTGTGTTTTTATGTTCCAGTGCGAGATTTTTCAGGATATCCAGGCATTGAGAAATATCGTCTACCAATATCTCTGCAGATTCCTTTAATTGGAGGGCAAGGGCTGTGTCTAAAACATCTGAGGATGTAAGACCTAGGTGTATATACCTGGATTCTTCACCGACATTTTCTGCAACAGAGGTTAAAAACGATATCACATCGTGTTTGAGTTCTTTTTCCAATTCTTGTATTCGTTCGATATTAAATTTGGCCTTTTCTTTAATCACAACCAAAGCATTCTTTGGTATTTTCCCAAATTTTACCCATGCCTCGCACACCGCAATTTCAACATCGAGCCAATATTTATACTTGGCTTCTTCTGACCATATACTTGATATTTTTTCTCTAGAATATCGTTCTATCAAATTTGCAATACCTCACCTACATTATTTCTTGGAGCTACAGTAAGTTTTGTTTCAAATAAGAATTGATTTGTAAGAACTTTCATTGCCGCGTCCAGTGCAAGCTCTGGGTCATTATTTTTTTTGCTTAAGTGTGCGATAACTACATGCAATAAGTTTCTGTGCAATAGTGACATTAAAAGTTGAGATGCCTGGTCGTTGGACAGGTGGCCGAGTCGGCTTTTAATCCTTTGTTTTAATTCCCAAGGGTAAGAGCTATTGATCAACATATTTGTATCATGGTTAAATTCAAGAATAAGTGCATTTGACCCTTTTAGCTTTTCAGTCATTAGCTTTGTGACCGAACCTGCATCGGTGACAATGCCTAACTTGGACTTTCCGTTTTCGACGGTGAATCCGACTGGATCAAGTGCATCATGTGGAACTGAGAAAGGTGTTATAAGGAGGTCACTTATTAAAAAAGTTGTTTCGGTATCAAACTCCCTGATTTCGTTTTCTTTATTTTTCCATAAACCCGTGGTTTTGTAGGCTACATAAGTTGGGGTTTTTAATTTTGGTAATGCAAAGCTATGATCCGTGTGTTCATGCGTAATTATTACCGCATCTAGATCTGTAATATCTACATTGATTCCCAGCAGGCGTTTGGTAATCTGTGTTAGACTTATCCCCGCGTCTAACAGGATTTTAGTATTTTCAGTTTCTATATAGACAGAATTTCCGGAGCTTCCACTAGCGAGTGTGCAAAATTTCATTTTAATGGATTATTGTATAATCTATAGTAGTATGAATAGGATATTTTTGAGTTGTCAAATGTCTTAGCGATTCACTATTCATTATTTTTGATAAAATTACTAAATACTATTTTTAGGGAGGAGTCCTATGTATTGTAGACCTAATCTTATCGCTATATTATTTGTTTTTCTGGTATTAGGTTGTGGTCCTATGGCTACCAGTGACACCAGGATATATAAGAAGAGTAGTGCCACTAAAAAGTATAGCGTAGTTGAGATAAGCGACTTTTCAAAAACTGACGCCGAATGGATTCCGTATGACTCGGGTGAACAAATAGCGGGCCTAGTTGCAGAAAAGTTGAGGAAAAAGGATGATTTCAGAGTTATAAGTAGATCTTCGGGCAGTAACTCAGATGATGGCTTTTTTAATGAAGATGTTTTATTGATCAAGGGAACTGTTACCGGATATGACAGGGGCTGCAAGTTCTGTGAATGGTTTTTTCTTGGGATAAACGATATGGGCAAAAGTACCATATCGGTATGGGTTGAGCTTGTGGATAAAAATTCTGGAGAAATCCTAACCGATGCAGGTATTGATGGGAGAGCCAAAAGTCCTGGTTATGGCGAGACAAGATATATCAGGGTAGCAGATGAAATTGTTAAGCTGGTCGAATCGGTCAATGGGAGTTCATCTTAACCATTTATTAAATTTTATATCTTCTCTGTCCCGTGTGCTTAGATTGGTTAAGATTGATCTCTTAACATTATGGATTTATTTAAATAGTTTAAACTTTAATCCATATGCTTAGTCATATTTACATTCAGTATCGTATGTAATTCGCCAATATCAACTGTGCAGGGGACGGGGTAGAGGGGAGGTTTAGAAAGTGAAAGAAAAAGTTTTATTTTCGCTAATTGTTTTAATCGTTTCATTTTTTACGGTAAAGAATAGCTATAATTTAGAGAAAACCGCATTATTATCTGTAGCCGCTGCCTTTATTTCATTCATAATAGTATGGTTAATTGATTTATTGGGTAATAGGTTGTCTCTGAGATCAATTAAGGGCATATCCCTGGGATTGGTTATCTCTTCAATCGTCTTTTTTGCAATAAAATCCCTTATTGAATCATTAAATGTTGTCCCATTTGATGTTCAAAAGATATTATATCCCCTCATTTTTCTTACACTATTTTACGTAGGGGTTTCATTTGGAATCTCTAAAAGCAGGGAGTCCGAATATGGTCAGAAGAGATATTATTCCAAGTATCAGTCCCAAGGTGTGAAGATATTGGATACAAGCGTTATTATTGACGGCCGGATAGCGGATGTTGCAGCTGTTGGTTTCATAAACGGCACTTTGATAATTCCCAAGTTTATAATAAAGGAACTTCAGTATATTGCAGATTCATCTGACAGTGTTAAAAAAGTGAGAGGTAGAAGGGGACTAGATGTATTAAAAAAAATGCAGGAGGACATACCGAACGTTAATGTAAGAATTACCAGTCATGATTTTAAGGATATAGTAGAAGCTGATCTGAAACTGGTAGAATTGGCAAAAAAACTGAAAGCAGAGATTATAACTAATGATTTTAATCTCAATAAGGTAGCGAATCTTCAAAACGTAAAGGTGTTGAATCTAAATCAATTGTCCAGTGCACTAAAACCGATTGTATTGCCTGGTGAAAAGATGAAAATACTGGTTATAAAGGAAGGCAAGGAAAATAACCAGGGGGTTGGATATCTCGATGATGGTACGATGGTGGTGGTTGACGATGCTAAGGATCTTTTGGGCAGGAATATTGAGGTATCAGTTACAAGTGTAATTCAAACTCCCACGGGGAGAATGATTTTCTCTAAGGCAAGTAACTGATATACAATAGATTTATAAAACAATCCGAATGCAAGATTATAGAAATATAGCTTCTGCAGTAATAGTTGCAGCGGGATCTGGGAAAAGGTTTGGCGGCAGTGTTAGCAAGCAGTTTGTCGATCTTTGTGGCAAACCTTTATTGTATTATTCGATAAGTTGTTTTTTAAAAACACATTTAATAGAACAAGTAGTATTGGTTGTACCTGAAGATAGTATTGAACATACTACTCAGTTCATAGATTCAAATTTTGGCAATTATGGGAATATAAAAATAACTAACGGGGGAAAGGAAAGACAAGATTCGGTATTAAAGGGGATTGAACTGATTTCACCTGAATCCCGGATAGTTGTTATTCATGATGGTGCACGCCCATTAATTACTGTTGATTTGGTGAATGATGTAATACTGGCATCTCTCGATACTGGCGCTGCAATCTTGGCTATGCCCACGTGTAATACAGTCAAGCAATCTGGAACTGGGATTTTTATAGATAAAACATTGCCAAGGGATAAGCTGTGGCTTGCCCAGACACCTCAGGCATTTAACATTGAGCTTTTGAAGACTTCTTACAATAAAGTGGATTTTGAGAAAACCGCTGCCACCGATGAATCGATGTTGTTAGAGGAAATGGGGGTTAAGGTGAAAATTGTTAAGGGAAGCGAGTTTAATATCAAAGTTACCAGCAAGAACGACCTTCTTCTATGTGAATCCATACTTGAGAGGGGGTTATACAATAATTAAATGTATAGGATAGGAATAGGTTTCGACGCACACAGGTTTTCTAAGGACAGAAAATTGATATTGGGTGGTGTACACGTACCGTTTGAATTGGGCCTGAAGGGGCATTCCGATGCAGATGTACTGACTCATGCAATTTGCGATTCTATCCTTGGCGCTATGGGAAAAGGTGATATCGGCATTCATTTCCCTGATGCGGACGATAGTTTAAAAGATATTTCAAGCCTGGTAATTTTGTCACGGGTTGTTGAAATGGTACGGGATTTTCGAATGCAAATAGTTAATATAGATGCTGTTGTAATATGCGAGAGACCAAGAGTCACACCCTTCAGAGAACAAATTGAAGGGGTTTTGGCAGATTGTATGCAATTAGATAATTCATGTATTAACATTAAGGCAACTACTACCGAGGGGATGGGATATACTGGGGAAGGAAAGGGCATAGCAGCAAAATCAATTTGTCTTTTGAAATACATCTAATCTTTTTCAAACCCACTATTATTAAACACTTTTATTTGAATTTTACTGGTATTAACATCCATACTGTAAATGTTTTGTAATTCGTGGATAGAATTATTTTCTTTTGAGAAAAGGATTAAAAGGGCATTCAAAAAATTGCGAAAATCAATTCCGGAAGCGTTAAAAAATGACAGTGCAACTGTCATCTTAACTGTTTTGAGCGAAGAGAGAGAAACAGGTCATTGTGACCAACATGGAACATACTAGATTAATTACGCTTTTATTATCCATTAGTCTATATATGGAATGTAATGACTGAAAGAACTAATAAAAAGATAGATATTTCACATAGATTATTACATTTTAATTGTTTAAATATCATAAAATCTCTGAGGCTTAAGATATGGAGTGTCCATATCCTCCTATCCGTCGGATATGTTGTTCAATATGACAGCCCGATTTCTCTAAATACTTTGTATCAAGACAAAGTAAAAAAATAAAAATTCTATTTATTCTGAATAAATATTGATAAATTTTGTCCTCTAAATATCTAACAACTACACATACGACAATTTTTTGAATCAGATGTTATTTAATCTGAATCTTATTTGTAGTGACCCATCTAAGAAATAATATTTTAATCCTCCCATTATTGAGTTTCATATTAGGGATATTACTCTCGTATTGGTTGAACTATGAATGGGTCTTAATTTCAATATCGGTTGTTTTAATTTGTCTTTTAACCTTATTAAATAGGAATATTGCTTTTCTTTTTTTTATACCTGTTGGAATTTTTTTATCAATGGGCAATCACTCCGACGAACTGATCAATTTTACAGGGAAAAAACTTGATATTGAAGGTTATCTCTACAGGAGTCCTGAGAGTTCATTAAACGGATCAAGAATATATGTGAACGTAAATTCGGTAACTATTGATGATCACACGGAACACGTAGATGGAAGAGTAGTTTTATATTCAAAAGAGAGGATATTTGGTCTGTATCACGGCGAAAATGTACGCGTCATGAATTTAAAACTCCATAGATTTGATCAAGTCAGCAATCCCGGAGGATTTGATATTGCGGCTTATTACAGTAGAAATGGGATTACTGTAAAGGGGTTCATAGATAATAGAAGAAAGATTATTTCCCTCGGTAGTTCTGGCCCATTAGGTTACTTTCTCAATCTGGTCGATTCTCTGAGAAAGGGATTTGCCAGCTATGTGATAAACAATTTTAATCATCCAGAAAATGAAATACTTTTGGCAATGACGATAGGGGAAAAAGGTGCGATACCTTCTGAGCTAAGGGAGTTATTTTCAGAGACTGGTATAGCACACCTACTTGCTATATCAGGACTTCATGTGGGTGCAATAGCTTTTATTTTCTATTTTCTAATTAAATGGGTTCTAAAAAGATCTGAGTATGTGTTGATAACGTTTCAGGTGCCAAGACTAGCGGCCTTCCTAACCTTAACACCGGTTATCCTCTATTCATTTATAGCTGGGCTTAGCACACCGGTGGTACGGGCTTCAATAATGGCTTCTGTATTCTTATTATCGGTTGTAATTAATAGAGGGGAATCAAAGTTTAATACATTGGCATTTGCCGCCCTTATTATATTGATTTTCAAACCCAGATCAATCTTTGGTCTGTCTTTTCAGTTGTCCTTTCTGGCCGTTTTTAGTCTAATACTGGTCCACAGGTACTACCCTTTTAAGTTTAATTCGATTGAAGATAAATTTATTAGCTGTTTAAAATCAACTGTAGTTGCTTCTTTAGCGACCTTGCCATTGATAGCAAACACTTTCGGTATATTGTCATTAGCTGCTGTTCCAACAAATTTAGTGTTGATACCGGTTGTTGAATTTCTAATTGTTCCAATTGGTTTATTCTCATTTCTATCATATATGATTGAGCCGGATATAGCGTTTATTTTCATTCAGCTTGATATCTACCTTATAGAATTCACAATAAAAATTGCTGAAGTAATTGTAAACTTGCACTATTCGTATTTCACGATACCCAAAATTAACACTTTGACATGGCTGTTCTATTATATCTCCGGTTTAACCTTTTTAACCAGGAAATCATACAGTTCATTGAAATATGTATCATTTGCATTCCTGCTAATCTTTTGTTTAAGTATCGCTTGCTTTGGTATTTTTAATCGAAGCCATGGAAGGCTGGAAGTTAATTTTCTAAGTTTTAAAAAAAGAACCCTGGTTTTTTGCAAACTACCGGATGGCAAAACGATAGTACTGAACGGAGGAGCCAAAAGTAAACAGAAATCCGGGTTTGCAGAGAAGCAAATCTTAGCGCCATTTTTGCTGAAAAATGGCATAACATCCATTGATCATTATATTTTGTTGACCGTTGATAGCAATCATTTAGAGGGTTCAAGATATATTCTTAAGAGGTTTAATGTAAGGAATTTTTGGACTTACGGTCCAAAACTATCGGGTGCGGTGTGGCATCAAATAAAACGGAAGGGTATAAAATGGAACAATATTAGGGATGGCACCGGTCAATTATTATTAGGTGGTGTGATACTGGAGTTTTTGAAGCCTGAGATAAGTAAATACTCAAACCATGAAGTGATTACAATGAGTTATGGGAAAATTAACTTCTTCATGGCGGGTGGACTTGGAAACAATATCAATATAAAAGCATTTTTCGATAAATATGGTGATAGAATAGTAAATAGTGAAGTAGTTTATATGGAAGGTGTCCGTATTGGTAAAGACGGTTATCAGATACTCGAAATCATTTCTCCCAAAGTCTTTATTACAGGAAATTATAATGGGGATATTCCCTTTGGAGGTGAAAACTTATATTTACAATTGGACAATTCGGGTGCGGTTAAATTAATTACCGATGGAAAGCATATGGAAATTTCAACTTATAAGGGTTTAAAAGAACAAATAAGGCTATGAAATATTTGGTTTTGTTGGCGATAATTTTTGTAATTATATATTTGTTTATATTTGATAAAGGAGACGATCCCATGGAGGTGCAGTCTGTTTTTAACGGGTTCGTAGAATCTGGAAAGAAAAAGGATTTAGACAAGACTACCGGTTATATTTCCAGGAATTATAGGGATGATTATGGCGGAAACTATATATTTATTAAAAATATATTACGAAATATATTCGAAAAATATGAAGGACTTGATGCTCGATATAAAGATTTGCTTGTCAGGTTTGAAAAGGGACCAAACGATGAAGATAGGGCTGTTGCTAAGCTCAAAGTCTTTGTGGAGGCTACTAAGGGGGGAATTCCTGTAAATATTGTTGGAAGCAATGATGATTTCGATACTGTTACCGTTTATCTTGAAAAATCATCATTTGGCAACTGGAAAATAATTCGGGTTGAAGGCTTGGATGCGGCGGAGGGAAGTTATTATTAATAATGGCAAAGCGGCCATTAGTCATGTTAAACAATTATTGTTCATCATCATTCAACTTCCCTAAGATAAAGTCTTTTAATTCAGGTATATCAGTGTTCTGAGCCTCTTCAACCGATCCTACGAAGATTATCTTCCCCTTATACAGAAATGCGATCCGGTCAGAAACCTCGAATGCACTTTTCACATCGTGGGTTATTATAATCCCTGTTATTCCAAACTGTTTCTGCATGTCTCTAATTAACATATTGATCCTGCTGATGTTGGGAGGATCCAAACCGGTGGTCGGTTCATCATACAGTAATATTTTGGGGCTTTTTGCCATTGCACGCGCTAGGCCCACTCTTTTTTTCATACCACCGCTAAGGTCTGATGGCATCTTTTCCTCTATTCCGGGAAGACCTACTAATTCTAAGTTTTTCGCAACTATATCCCTGATCTCATCAATTTCGTAGTCTGAGCCTTCTAAAAGTGGATATGCTATGTTCTCTTCAACCGTAAGCGAGTCGAAAAGTGCGGATCCCTGAAACAACATCCCGATCTTTCTTATTACATGAACCAGTTCATTATCGTCCATTGGAACGATATTTTCACCTTCTATGTATACCTCACCTGAATCCGGCTTCAGTAGACCGATTATTTCTTTGAGTAAGACACTCTTGCCGGAACCGCTTCCACCTAATACGGTTATGTATTCTCCTTCCTTTATTGATAAATTTATACCTTTATGAACATCCTTTGAATCGAAGGATTTATAAACATTATCAATTTCAATTATTTTATTATTGTTCTGGAAAGACATGATTAAATTTGATATGATCTATACTAAGAATGGATTGTAATTAAGCATGGTTTTTTGTCAAAAAATTAATTAATAATCTTTTGACATAAGGTGATAATTTCGTTAAACTAAAGGTATAATTTTAATTTGACCTATTTGTAATTATTGACATAACATATTTACATACTTATTTATGTTTCCATTTTTTAAAACTTAAATAGGAGGAGAAATAATGGCTCATGAGTTGCCCGAACTGCCTTATGATTATAATGCGTTAGAGCCTCATATTGATGCCCGTACGATGAAGATTCATCACACAAAGCATCATCAAACTTATATAAATAATTTGAATTCTGCACTGGAAAAGCATCCGGGTTTGGGTGATAAGGGTGTGGAAGAGTTGCTAAAAGATTTAAACTCTATTCCAGACGACATCAGGATAGCCGTTAGAAATAGTGGGGGTGGTCACGCAAACCACAGTTTTTTCTGGCCTTGTATGAGTCCTGATGGAGGAGGTGAACCGTCTGGAGATTTGGCAAGTTCAATAAATTCAAGCTTCGGATCGATTGATAGCTTTAAGGAGCAGTTCTCCAAAGCTGCTACTACTCGATTTGGGAGCGGATGGGCATGGTTATCTGTAGATCGTGATAGCAAGTTGGTTATAACATCTACCCCGAATCAGGATAGTCCTATATCGGATGGTCTCATACCCGTATTAGGGCTTGATGTGTGGGAGCATGCCTACTATTTAAATTATCAAAACAGAAGGCCTGATTATATCTCAGCTTGGTGGAACGTAGTAAACTGGGATCAGGTTTCAAAGAATTTTTCTGAAGCTAAATAACTTCTGCTATAAAATTCTTACGGCGGCAACTGGAAAAGCTAAATCCTCAAAAAAGGCCTGTATACCATCTTGCTATGGTCTATTGTCCTTTTCTTTTTGGATGGATGGAAGGATATTACATATAAAAAATTATCGTTGTGATTTATTAACTTTTCTAAATAAAATTTGTAAAGGGAAATAATATGCAAGCCAAATATAGAGACATTGAAGAAGCAGTTGTTGACACTAAAAATATTGGTGAATTTGAAGATGATGATATTTCTTCGATAGAGATTGATAAAGAAATTTATGAGGTTGAGTCAAAGACAGATTTTTCTAGTATAGAATTCGAAGAAGATGATGATAAGGAGGATTGGACTCCCGACGAGCAACTTCGTTTGCTTTACGTTTATTTTAAGGATATGTCTGTTGAGCCTCTATTTTCCGCAAGGGACGAAGTGGAAATATCGGCCAAGATTAAGAAATGTGAGAGAAGGTCAAGGGAACTAAGATTAGTTATAAATAAACTTCATAAGCTATATACAAATGTATCTGCAAGGAGAAAAAGCAAAACTAACTATTTAGAGAAAGGTATCATTCTTAAACGTATAGAAACACTTAATACATTTGTAAAAGTATATGTTGATAATGCGTGCAGACTAAAACAGAGGTTTGTAAAGGCTAATCTGCGATTGGTAATTACAATATCAAGAAGATATATGACCAGGGGGCTACCTCTTCCGGACTTAATTCAAGAGGGCAACCTTGGTTTAATGAGAGCGGTTGAAAGGTTTGATCATACAAAGGGCTACAAATTCTCAACGTATGCCTCGTGGTGGATACACCAGGCTATACTCAGGGCTTTACAGGGACAAACAAGAACCATTAAGGTACCCGTTTATTTGCTGGAACAGGCAAACAGGGTTTACAAGGTAAGCTCCTCACTGGCCAAAAAGTTGGGCAGGAAACCGACCCCTGAAGAGATATCTGTGGAATCGGGCATTTCGACAGAGGTTGTAAAAAGGATATTGAAATCTACTACAGATGCTATAAGCCTTGATAGTCCGATCCTGGATGGTGAAAAGAATACTCTCCTTGACTCTGTTCCCGACCAAAAAGCTTTTACACCGGATTCTGTTTCTGCAAGGGCTGCGCTCGCGGGAAAATTGCAGGAAGCCCTAACCATGCTTAATCCGAGAGAAGAAGAGATATTGAGGCTCAGGTTCGGAATCGACAAACAAAGTACTTATACACTGGACGAAATTGGTAAAAGGTTCAACCTTACCAGGGAGCGAATACGTCAAATTGAGAAAGCGGCTTTAGGAAAGCTGGCTTGCTCGGGGGTGAGCGGGGATTTAGAAAGTTTTCTCAGGATCTAGACCGAATTTTTTGTTTAACTTGACAATTTCCTGTAGATTGCTATAGGGTTTCTTCTTTCCTGTCATTGTTGTAGATCTTAGATATTTCGAGGACAATTTAATAGAGTTTTAACGTTTTTTTCTTAAACCTTTTCCGAAAGGAAAAGGTTTAAATTGGCATTCAAAAAATTGCGAAAATCAATTCCGGAAGCGTTAAAAAAAGATTTAGGGTTGGGGTTGAATTAAATATTTTTAGCTGCAGGAATTGATTTAATAAATTCTAATTTTTTGTCAGCCGTGATCTTTCTTTTGCTTCGTTTTCTTTGTATCAAGACAAAGAAAATGAAGATGTATAACAAATGGAATTTTATATTTACTCTACACTGAAAGTTTAAATAAACTGTTAAGTTCCGGTATAAAATCTTGTTTTAGATAATTTTTCGCAGAATTAAATAACATCTACAGTTGCAAACAACATAAAGTGATCTCATTTTTTAGATTACCTTGTCATTTTGTTCCTCGCAGTTTAAAGAAATGAAAGTTGAGACTTTCAATATATATTTTGATATCCTACAGCTTGCTGCAGGGAGTTTCATTCAAGAATTGCCCCTATAATAGCACCGAGGAGAAGTGGTCCTACGTTTGAAACAACCAGTACGAAACCGCCTGAACCTGCTATAAACCCAATCAATGGTGCCCCGGTTAAGGTGGTTGCAAATGTAAATAGCAAAACGGCCATAATTATGGCCGGAACAAAAACGGCTATTATTGCATTACCAAGGCTCCCGGCTTTCTTGCCACCAATGAACCCTGCAATTGGTGGACCTATGAAGGGTAGCCAAAATAGGAGTACTGTTTCGATAACGATTTCGACAGAGCGGAGGAATCGGTCACATTTGAAATTAGTTATAAAACATTTTCTTCTAAGCTCAGACAATTTGTTATTTTAATAAGAGGAACAGGTCATTATAACCATAATGGTATGTATTAGATTAAATAATACATTTTTTAATCACTAGTCTATATATGGAACATTGTACAAGTCCGTTGGTTGTATAAAATAAAAGCCTAATACCGTTTTATAGTATTAGGCTTTTTCAGCACATCATCCTTCAACTTAATATCTATTTTTGGTTAATCACACCTCGAATAGCCACAACTTTTGCATGTCATGCAACCGGATTCGAATGCCAATGCCCTGTCTCCGCAATCAGGACAACGTTCTAAGGTTAAATCGGTAGCTTTGCTGGTTTTTGAGTTGTTTTCTTCATTATTTAGAAAGTTCTTCTTCAATACTGCGGCGATTGCATCTGGTATAGACATTATTAGCTTGCCCTCGGAATACACCGGGGAGGACCCTCCGATACCCTCGAGCTGATCCACAACGTCCTTGACATCTATACCTGACCTTAATGCAAGGGAAACTAAACGGCCTGTTGCCTCAGCATCGGCCATTGTTGTGTATCCTGATTTTCCAATTTGGACGAATACTTCAAAAGGGTTTCCCTCAAAGGTGTTGACAGTGACATACAAGTTACCGTATCCTGTCTTTATCACCTCGGTAAAACCTTGGAGGGTTTGGGGCCTCCGGGTAGGTTTTACCTCGGTAATTGGGGAGGAACGAAGGGATGAGATGGGGTTGGGGTGATGGGTTTCTTGCATCCCTTCGTTCCCGGTCTGGGTGAGACTCTTATTATTTTTATCTTCTTTTTTTGCTTCTTCAGTTACCAGTATTCCTTCACGTGAACCCTCTCTGTAAACTGTTATTCCCTTGCATCCCAGTTTCCAGGCCAGAAAGTAGATTTTTTCTACCTCCTCAAGGGTTATATCCGCCGGCAGATTTACAGTGCTGGATATGCACGAATCTATGTGCTGCTGTATTGCAGCCTGCATCCTGACTCTCATCTCCGGTTTTATGTCGTGAGAGGTTACGAAAGTGGAGGGCAATTTAGACTCGTCTTTGATGTCAAATGTGTTTAAACATTCCTCTACCAGCGGGTGATATACTTTAAATTCTTCTTTCGATAAGGATTTAGATCTTCTAAAGTATAAAAGCGCAAAAATCGGCTCAATTCCGCTTGAAGTGCCTGCCAGAACTGATCCACTTCCTACAGGTGGTACGGTAAGTATGCAGGCGTTTCTAAGCCCATGTCTTTTGATTTTTTCTGTTGCTCTCTCATCAATACTGTTGAGAAAAGGCCTGTTTAAATGGGTTTCCAGCTCAAAGCCTTGAAATGTTCCTTTCTCGAATGCTAGATCAGCACTGGCTTCATACACAGTGTTCTTTATATGCTTAAACATACTATCTGCAAACTCGATTGCCTCCTGAGTGTCGTATTTTAGGTTGAGTTTGACCAGCATATCTCCAAAGCCGGTAAAACCTACACCGATCCTTCTTGAGTACGCAGAGGCTTTTGTCTGGAAATCGAGAGGATGCTTCTTCATATTGTAGTCTAAGACGTTGTCCAGAAAGCGGACGGAATACCTGAATGCCCTTTCCAGATTTTCCCAGTCTATTGATGCATTCTCGGTAAATGGTTCATTTACGAACGGTGATAGGTTAATGTTTCCGAGGCAGCAATTACCATAATCTTCCAATGCTTGTTCACTGCAGGGATTAACACCGTTAACACCCATCCCATTGTATTCGGTTGGGGAATATTTTTTAACACCGTCCCAGAATATTAGACCTGGTTCTGCTGAGGCCCAGGCAGATTTTATAATCTTTTCCCATAGGTCTCTCGCTCTGATTTTTTTTGATATTCTTACTTTATTGTTTTCGAATTTAAGTTCAAAGTCTTTATCCTGTTCAACGGCTCTCATGAATTCGTCAGAAATTTTAACTGAGATGTTTGCAAACTGTACTTTTAACCTATCAGGATCGTTCTTAATATCGAGAAAACCCATTATATCGGGGTGATTTACATTAATTGATATCATTAATGCACCTCTTCTCCCAGCTTGTCCGATTGTGCCTGTGGTAGTAGAAAGCAACTCCATAAATGAAACTGCCCCGGTGGAATATATTGCTGAATTATTAACAGGAGCCCCTTTTGGCCTTAGTATTGAAATGTCAGTACCAACACCCCCACCGAAAGAATATGTTCTGGCTGCTTCCTTGCACCATTCAAAGATTCCCTCTATCGAATCTTCCTTTATGGGCATATAGTAGCAGTTTAACAGTGTTGCCCTTCTGTTTTGTCCTGCACCGAACAGGATTCTACCACCTGGAATGAACTTGAATTCGGAAAGGAGCCAATTGAAATTCTCCTCCCATTCTGCCCTGAGTATTTGATTCTTTTCAGGTGAGGAAATTTCTCTTGCGACCCTGCGCCACATGTCTTCGGGTTTCTTTTCTACAATTCTTCCAGAATTGTCACGGAGGGCATACTTTTCGTAGAAAACCCTGGCGCGGAGTTCATCACCACCGAATGCATCGATTGTTTCATCTGGTATATCTACAAGACCTTCTTTGTACTCAACTTTATTTTCTTGTTCTTCAATTAGGCCAGATGTGGTTTCGTTTATTTCAGTTTCAAGCTGATTTTCATCGATAATTCCCTGCCCATTTCCGTTACCATTAGTGGGGTCGGTGGTGTGTTTCTCAGATGACATATATTCCATCCTCCTATGAGCAATTTTGATGTGATATCTTGTATAGAAATAGCATTGAAACACAATATATTGTGGTTGTCAAGCGGGTTTTTTTAGATTTTGGGAATATTGAATAACTTCAGGCAGTTATATGCGAAAAAAACTTTTTTCAAGAAAAAGATTATGTATGAAAACATCTTAAATACAACTCTTAAAGTAAATTATTAAGAAAATTGAAACATATCAGATTAGGTGAAAAAAGCTCTGAAATAAGTATAAATTTCGTAAATCCTGATTAATTTAACAGAAACTTCACATATGTCAAAAAAATATGATTTTTTGTCACGCAATACTGTTATTTATTAAATTTTAGGTTTTAATTCTAATACTAGAGGTGTTAAATTCTGTATAATGATCATCATATAATAGAAAAGATATTGTCATTTTGGTTTGGTAATTTAGAGAGTGACAAATTGCCAGAAGAGGATTATATCAAAAGGTGGTGGGTAAGAGATTCGGATTTTGATAGGGAGATTGAATTTCTAACACTGCCGGGGTCATCTTTTTAGAATGAGAATACTTGCACTGGATGTAGGGACAAAGACTATCGGAGTTGCAGTTAGTGACGAGC
>JAZGCJ010000051.1:0-2506 GCA_036476895.1 Thermodesulfobacteriota bacterium | reverse complement strand
GGTATACTAAATCTTTCCCTGCACAGGAAAAAATGTGTAGGCTCCGCGCTTTTATTCTGTAGAGTCGTTTGTGTATGGCTTTTAATCTGGCAACTACCAATTTCGCAAATTTGGGGGGTAACGCTAAGATAGGTGCCGGGAATGGCTTTAAGAATCATTTTCATGCGGCTTCTTCTTCTCGTACTTACCCCTGACAATGATCGCCATGATGAGCCAGAACCCACCTACACCAATGAAGATCGGACCGTTCTCGGAAATGAGGCCAGAAGTAATACAAAGCAGTGCCACCACCATGAAAGCTCCGCCTGACTCCACGAACTTTTTCATTCAAATTCCCTCAAGACAAGTTAATTATCACATAAAAACCAAATTCAATATAGGCAACTACCCCCTATTTTGCAAATTGGGTTAATCCCTCACACAACGAATCGAAATTCCCCTTTCGTTAAACGAAGGGGTCCGTTTTACTTCGGCATAATTCCATATCAGAAAACAGCAAATGGGCCAGCTACTTGTTGTTTCTACCGTAGTAGACCAGGGTTATTTCAATCAGCATTCGCTACGAACTTCCCATTCGAATCCTGCTCGTATTTTTCGAGGTCGTCGGTAATCTCATAGTAATCCCCAGCCTGGCTCAACCAGATATGTCCTATTGTTTTCAGGCCGGTAGGCTGATCGAGAGTGCCCGCTGAGATGTAAATATGGTCATCTCCTCTGGGATCCCAGAAGAGACTTGAACCACACTCCTTGCAGAACCCACGATACACATCGGGCGTCTCATCTTTGACGGATTGATACCATTTGAGGCCGCGTTGTTCCAAAAGCCTTAAATCCTCTCGTTTCGACGATGCGTGAGCTGAGACGTGGCCATGAATGTGGCGGCACTTGCTGCAATGGCAAATAATCACGTTGTAAAGCTTACCATTCACCTCGTACTTTACTGCTCCGCACAGGCATCCACCCGTGGCTCTGGGAGTGCTGCTCTGGTATTGATACATTTCAGTTCTTCCTTTCATCAAAAACCCGGCATAAGGGAGGGATAGTATATCATGTATTTGAAGCATTCGAGCATATAGTCAGCCTGTTAAAACCTAACGATAAAGCTTCAGAATAAATATTCTGGGGCTTTATTAGCTTTAAAGGAGAATCATATGAATGCTTTTGCCCTAACTTATTACTTTTTTCAAAATTCCCCCGAATTAAGTAAATATTATTTAAAACGACCTTCAATTTAGGCAACTACCCCCTATTTCGCAAATTAGGGGAATTAATCACCAATATGATACTAAAAACTCGAACTTTGTATCTGGGCCAATCAATGGGGGCAGGTCAGTTTTCATTTATTCAATCCTTTTTGTGACAAATGATAACCTTCAACCTCCAATTCAATCTTATAAATTGAACTACCTCCTACAATGAAAAGTGTTCTGTTGTGTTTTCCTCTTCCAAAAGCCACATTTTGTACTCTGGTGGGCGTTTTAATAAAAGCTAACTCTTCACCACTGGGTGAATATACTTTAACACCAGTTCCGATTGATCCTCTCACAATACCTACATAAAGATTCCCATTAAAATCTACTGTCATACCATCAGGTGTTCCGGAAGTTGTTCCAAAATCAACGAAGATGGAACGAAATGATACCTCTCCTTCTGGAGATAAATCATATGCAAGAATTGCTTGTTTTTTCCAGATATCATAACCATTTGTCCCAACATAAAGAGTTTTCTGATCTGGTGATATTACAATCCCATTGGGCATACCAGCATTTTCAATAATTTGTGTAACAGTACCATTTAAATCAATACGATAGACCACTCCGAATCGATGATATAATGTTTCTGTTCCAATGGTATAAGGATAATCAGTTAAATAAATTCTATTTTTTTTATCAATGGTCAAGTCATTGGGTCCATTGAATGGTTTGTCATTATATCCTGTTGCCAGAAAACGTGCCTCTCTTGAATATATATTCCTCTTGGTAATTCTTCTGCCACCTCCATCCGTAACCTCTGCGCATATCAATTCCCCATTAATATCAAATTCAGTACCTGCTGTCCTGCCACTCGGAGAACTAAAAATCGAAAATTCACCCGACTCTGGATCATAACTCATAATCTTTGCTGGTCCTAATGAATCTAACCGTGTATGGATAAGATCTACAAAAAACACCCTGCCATCCGGACTAACAGATGATCCTTCAAGATTGGTAAAACCATCATTCAATAATTCTAATTTTGCTTCTTTTGAAATTATGGATGGGTCATTCTCTTCTACTTGTTGACCTGTGCAAATGGGAGAAACGCCAAGAATCAAGGTTAACTTTAAAAATATTGGTAAGATTTGCTGGCTTTTCATAATACAGATTTCACTTTTTTAATTTAGTGATTTCGATCTATTCATCAATATCGTCTCTATTAAAAATAAATCCATTAGTAATCTACTCAAATGAACCCCTACCAATAGATAAATAATCACATAAAAACCAGGATCAATATAGGCAACTAC
>JAZGCJ010000050.1:0-2022 GCA_036476895.1 Thermodesulfobacteriota bacterium | reverse complement strand
CTCCTCAACTTATCCCTCAACCGATTGAACCACCTCAACCTGCCCCAAAACCTTTTGCCATTCCTGAACCAGTACCTCAACCTACACCAACACCACAATTTACACCACCACCATCATCAGTTCCTACACCACAACCAACTTTATCTCCTTTGCCCTCACCACCACCTCAACCTGCTCCGACAGGTATTCCGCCTTCTCCAACAACACAACCGACACCCGAACCCTCAGCTCCAGTAGACCCTTACGCAAATAGAATTGATGTCAATCTTCTTCAAGATCAAAAACACGGAATAATTCTTAAACCTGTTTTAGATAATAATATTGAAGGGGGAAGAGTGCAATTGAATGCAAGCGTGCTCCAACAATTAGGTCTTGCGCAAGGTATGTTAATAGGGTGGGAAGATCCTCTGACAAGAGTTATGGGTTCGGCGCGTATTGATGCTACAAGTATAGTTCCAAATGAAATAAAAATGAGTTTTGATACTTATGAGGACACAAATATTCAAGCAGAACAAATAGTTGTATACTCAACAGAACCACCGATAGTAAAAGCTTCTGAATTGATGTTAGAAGTTGAATCCCAACCCAACTTAATGGGATATGCTTTAGTTAGCCCACGAACTCAATACTCTCTTTCAATCAAAACAGAGGATGTTCTTGCTTTTGAAGATGAGTTAACTGGCGCTATCGGTGCTGCGAAAGTAGAGGTAATGGAAGAAACACCTGATAATGTAATAATTATTGATAGTGAAGTTTTAGAAGCCTCTGGTATAGGTAGTTTTGAAGTTAAAGTCTCCAAAAATCAAAGAACAATTATCCCCTTACAGAGTATTTCACTTGGAATTTCCCCGATCTCGGGCGAGAATATGTGGGAAATAATTAGTACTGGTAGAGAAAATGTTGACTCACTAAAAGGTTGGATTTCAAATTACGTAATTTTTAAGGGTATAAAGCTTAGGTGGAATGCAGTAAATATCGCTTGTTCAATTCTTGATACTGTACCTGATTTAGCTGGTGATATCTTTGCTAAGGTTACCGAAAGTACAACGCTTTCTTTAAGCCCAATGGGATTAATTCCCTTTAACGCAATATTGGTAATTGATATAAGCAGAAGTATGATGGCTAGAGATGTGCTCGTAACAAACATCGCTCCTGCAATAGAGGGAATTAAAGCCGCTATGGAATCTAGGGAAATTCAGGAGTTTTTAAAACACTTTAAAGATGGGATTAATATACCACGTAGGGTATCTGCTGCTTTTGCAGCAGTCTTATTTTTAAGTGAGAAAGTTGGAAGGGGTTTCGGGGAAAAAGTATCGGTTATTCGTTTTGCGGATGAAGCACAAGTACTCCCCCTTAGTAATTCGTTCTATATGGATTCTGCAAGTGGTAAGAAGGGGGTTCTTGAGGAGGCAGCTCGTATGATTGTAGATCGCATAGGAAATAGTTATGGTCAAGCCACCCAATTAGGTGCTGCCATGCGATCAGCGCATCAAATATTGGATAAGTTCCAGGAAATGAGCCCAGACCAGCCAACGATGATTATATTGCTTACAGATGGTATTGCAACCGACGGATCCGCTTTTTTTGACGAGATAAAGAAATTCTCCGAAAATCCCAATGTTGTAATTTACATAATTGGTTTAGGTAACCCCGATGATGAGTTAATGACACGTGCCGCATCTCTGTGTGGAGGAGAATACTTTAAACCTGAAGACGCAGGAGAATTGTTAATATGGTATTCAAAACGTGCAAGGGATCTTACAGTAAAACTAAAAGCACATAAAGAATAAGGAATAAAAAATTAGTTTTTATATTATACACCGAAATCGGCTACAATCCTAAATCGAAATCAAATTTGTAAATTAAACCATAGAAATACAAAAATCCTATGGGGCTACGCTAAGTAGCTTTGGTTTTTTACCCTTTATGGGCTCGCCGAGGTGATTTTTCACCACCGCGTAAATGGCATCACCCATATAATCTAATTTCTTCTCCACAAAGGGGACGCCCAGCTTTCCTTTT
>JAZGCJ010000005.1:0-9290 GCA_036476895.1 Thermodesulfobacteriota bacterium | reverse complement strand
TAGGAAAATTGGGACGCCCTCACCTAACAATAACTGCGTCCATGTCTTCCTCTTCGTCAGACATGTAATCGGTCACTATTGAACAAAGTTTTTAGATTATTATTTAAACGCTTCAAATAATGATTATCTACAAAAGAGGAACAGGTCATTGTAACCAATTTGAAACTTACTTATTTAATTAGGCTTTTATTATTCATTAATCTACTTTGTTAAGCAAAGCGACGAAGCAATCTCAAATTCTGTCATCTCGAACAACGTATCCGATGGATAAGAGGATATGGACACTCTATATCTAAAGTCGAGATGTCATTTAATAAACTTAATATAACAAACTTGATATGACAATGAGAGATCTCATTTTTGTTCTACAATTAAGAGAATTGGATAACCCGCTTTCGCGGTGTATAACAACCCTTAATGTCATTTCTCGCAATTACGTGTTTTTTAACATCCTTCTAATACCTCGCACTGCCTGCATAATTCTCTGTTCATTCTCAACCATTGCAAGTCTTAAATAATCCTCACCGTAATTTCCAAATCCGATTCCCGGTGAAACTGCAACTTTTGCCTCTTCAATTAATAGCTTCGAAAATTCCAAAGATCCTAATTCTTTGTACTGATCCGGTATTTGGGCCCAGACAAACATAGTGGCCTTTGGCTTTGGGATTTGCCATCCACTTCTTGAAAGTCCCTCAATCAGTCTATCTCTTCTTGAGGAGTATATATCCCTAATTTTGTCAACACACTCCTGGGGTCCGTTAAGTGCAAGTATTGAAGCGATTTGAATCGGCTGAAATATTCCGTAGTCCATGTAGCTTTTTATTCTTTTAAGAGCTGAAACGATCTTTGGATTGCCTACCATAAACCCAACTCTCCACCCGGGCATACTATAGCTTTTGGATAAAGAGAAAAATTCTACACCTAATTCTTTCGCTCCCTGAACCTGCATGAAGCTTGGGGCTTTAAACCCATCAAAGCAAAGATCTGCGTATGCAAAATCGTGAACTACTATAAGGCCTGCTTCTTTTGATAGATCATATATTTTTTTGAAGAAATCTATATCTACACAACTGGTGGTAGGATTGTTAGGAAATGACAGGATCAAGACTTTTGGCTTAGGCCACACCTCTTCTATTACTTTTTCAATGGATTCAATTAAATTGATGTTGTCCGATAATGGAACACTTTGTATATCTCCTCTTGCAATAATAACTGAGTATATATGGATCGGATAAGCGGGATTCGGCACTATTACCATATCTCCCGGGGATAGTATCGACAACATAAGATGTGAGATTCCTTCCTTCGATCCAATTGTAACAACTACCTCGGAATCTGGATCGAGTTCGACGTCATAGTTTTTTTTATACCAATCTGCTATGGCTGATCTTAATTTGGGAATTCCTGCCGAAGCAGAGTATCTATGGTTTTTTGCTATATAAGATGCTTCATGCAGTTTTTCGATAACATGCCTTGGAGTGGGTTGATCCGGATTTCCCATTCCAAGATCGATTATGTCATCCCCTCTGGCCCTGGCCTTCATTTTCAATTCATTTACAACGTTAAAAATGTAGGGTGGTAGCCGTTTGATTAGAGAAAATTCGTTTATGGGTTTTTCCATGGTAGTATCCGAACTTGTTAGAGCCCATAATTTTATTCTAATCCTTGACAATCTCAAGCATTTTAAGACAGAATAAAGTATTTATAATGACATCCTCAATAAAGCTTTTTATATCATTATTTTTATTGATCCTTATTTTTCCTGTTTATGTTAACGGTGAGGGCTACTATCAAAGAGGTTTGGCCTCGTGGTATGGCAGGACGCATCATGGGAAGAAAACAGCCAGTGGTGGCAAATTCAATATATATGATAATACAGCCGCACATAGACCCTTGCCCTTTGGGTCGATGTTGTTGGTTCGTAATGTAGAGAACAATAAAGAGGTGATTGTTCATGTGAACGACAGGGGTTCGTTTTATTCCAAAAGGATAATTGATCTTTCATTTGCGGCTGCATCGGCATTAGAAATAACCGATGAAGGATTAGGTGTTGTTGAAATCGATATATTATACAAACCAAAGAATAAATAGAAAATTATATTCGATTTAATGAATAACATTCTGTTCTTGTCATTATTCGTTTTGATGCTTTTTGTGTATTCGTGTGCTTCGGTTGATAGCGGGCGTAAACAAAAGGACGATTATATTATCGAAGAAGATAAAATTTTCTTTCAAGACGGTAATACCCAAGTTGGTATCGCTTCGTGGTACGGTATCGAGGAACATAACAGAAGAGCTGCCAGTGGTGAAAAGTTTAGCAAATATGCATATACCGCTGCACACAAAACTCTGCCAATGGGGACAATTGTCAGAGTAACCAATCTGGAAAACGGAAGGGACGTAATTGTTAAAATCAATGATAGAGGTCCATTTGTAAGAGGTAGAATTGTTGATTTATCCCATGCTGCTGCAAAATCCATAGGTATGGTAAGTTCAGGAACTGCTAAAGTTAAAATTGAAATTATTTCATCCCCTACGAACAGAGTTGCAAGTATATTCAAACCCTTATATACATTGCAGATTGGATCTTTCAATGAAAAGAGTAATGCAATTAATACAAAAAGGAAACTGGAACACAGTGTTAATGATGTAAGAATTGAAAGGGTCGATCTTGTTGGGAATGTCTTCTACCGGGTCAGGGTAGGGAGGTATTCTTCAAAATCAGAGGCAGAAGAAGTTTCAAGACTATTATCCAGAAAAGGCTATAAAAATGTTAGGGTTATTCTGGAATAGGTTATTAAAAAATATATATTTACCTTTTTACTCTTATTCGTATAATTTCTTTTGTAATTGTTAGAAGCTCGGATCTGTGTAAATATCGCCCGAGACTGGGATTAGTTGAACATTAATAAAAACAGGACGGAACAAAATGAGCCGTACCAAAATAGATAGTTGATGATGACCAGGATAAGTACATTTTTTCTGGTCATTTTTTTATTCTAATGAAGAAAATAACAGTTCCAGAGATAGTAGGCAAGAAAAGTAATAAAGAAAAAATAGTTATGGTGACTGCATATGATGCGGATACGGCTTGCATTTTGGATGAAGCTGGTGTGGATATCGTCCTTGTAGGTGATTCATTGGGAAATGTTGTACAGGGTAGAGAAAACACCATACCTGTAACTATGGACGATATGATTTATCACACAAAGATGGTTTCCAGGGGGATGAAAAATGCATTTTTATGTGCGGATATGCCTTTTATGTCATACCAGGTTTCCATTGAAGATGCCATAGCGAATGCCGGGAGATTCTTAAAAGAAGCTATAGCTGAATCTGTAAAACTTGAAGTAAATGAAAGCCAGCTTGAGAAGGTATACTCAATTGTAAATGCCGGAATACCTGTTGTCGGTCATATAGGTTTGTGTCCTCAGTCTGTTCATATTATGGGTGGTTACAGGATGCAGGGCAAAGAGAGAAAGCAAGCTGCCAAACTTGAAAAACTGGCTAAATCTGTTGAAGAAGCTGGAGCCTTTTGCTTGGTACTGGAAAGCATTCCGGCCAAGCTGGCAAGGAAGATAACAAGTTCGATTAATATTCCTACAATAGGAATAGGAGCAGGCCCATATTGTGATGGTCAGGTGTTGGTAATAAATGATTTAGTTGGATTGTCTCCTGATCCGATTCCAAGTTTCGTTAAGAAATATGCAAATGCCAGAAAAATATATAGCGAAGCTGTTAGAAAATTTGCCTGGGAAGTAAAAAATGGCAATTTCCCGGGGGAAAAATATTTTATAGAATGAGGACTACAGTTGAGAATTATAAACAGGATAAATGAAATGCAACAGATCTCTAATGAATTTAAATTAAGTGGTAAAACCATTTCATTTGTTCCTACAATGGGAGCTCTCCACGAAGGGCATCTGGGGTTAATGAAGGAAGGCAGGAAATTGGCCAATGTGCTGGTTGCAAGTATATTTGTCAACCCCTCGCAGTTTGGACATAATGAAGATTATGAGAGCTATATAAGGGACTTGGAAAATGACAGTTCAATGATGAAAAGTGTTGGAGTCGACTTTGCTTTTGTACCCAGTTCCGCAGATATGTATCCTGAAGGATTTCAGACATTGGTTGCTGTCGAAGAGCTGCAGAAGCATTTGTGTGGCAAGTTCAGGCCTGGCCATTTTAACGGTGTTTCTACGGTTGTTTTAAAGCTTTTTAACATAGTTAAACCCGATTTTGCAATTTTTGGCTACAAAGATTATCAACAACTATTGATAATTAGGAAAGTGGTAGAAGATTTAAACTTGGATATAAAAGTAGTGGCACATGAGATTGTCAGGGAAGATGATGGATTGGCTATGAGTACCAGAAATAAATATTTAAATGAATCACAAAGACAAAAGGCAAATAAGATATATTTTGCCCTGAAATCTATGAAAGAATTATTTTTAAATGGTGAAACGAATATTGATATAATTATTAAAAATGGTAAAGGTATATTGGAGAAGTCGGGGTTGGATGAGATAGATTACTTAGAAATTTTGGATTCTATTAGTCTTAAACCAAAAGACATTGCAGGAATAGGAGATTTGGTAGCTGTAGCCGCTAGGATAGGTAGTGCAAGATTAATAGATAATATAATATTATAGGGGTATTGTAATGAATAGAACACTCTTAAAGTCTAAAATACATAGGGTAACGGTAACCGAAGCCGATTTGGAATATGAAGGTAGTCTGACTATCGACAAAGATCTGATGGAGCTTGCCGGTCTTCTCCCGTATGAACAAGTCCATATTTTTAATGTGACCAACGGCCATAGATTTTCCACATACGTTATTGAGGGTAAAAGAGGTTCACGTGCAATTTGTGTAAACGGTGCTGCCGCTCATTTAGCAAGGGAAGGCGATTCCCTCATTATTGCCAATTTTGCTTCTTATAATGAAAGTGAAGCTGTAAATCATCGGCCTAAATTAATATACGTAGATGAAAATAATAATGTGAAAAAGGTTAAAGGGATCAATAAGGAGCTTAAAATAGCCTAAATTTTAATCATTATTTAACATTTACCTTCTATATAATTTATAACAAATTAACATATATGTTGACAATACCATTTTATGAGGTTATAAATGTAAGCTAATATTGGAGGAGTAAGGATGAAAAGGTGATCATTTTTCTTGCCACCTTTTCTAATTATTGTTTATCTAAATTATTTATATCAAAACATTCTTAAACTTGTGGAGTAGAAAACTATGAAGGCTGTTATACTTGCGGCAGGAAGGGGCAAGAGACTTTATCCTTATACAAAATATATACCTAAGTGTTTACTGGATATTGGTGGGGAAACAATTCTTGAGCATCAAATTAATCATATCAGAGATTGTGGTATAGACGAGGTTGTAATAGTTGTTGGATTCGGTTTTGATAAAGTAGAGAATTTTCTTAGGAATTACGATGGGCTAGGGATGAGAATTAAAACTCTTTATAACCCATTTTACCGAACAACTAATAGCCTAATATCGTTATGGATAGCTAGAGGAGAAATGGATCAGGATATAGTTGTAATGAACGGGGATGATGTTTTTGAGTTTGATGTTCTTGATCAGGTCCTTAGAAATAGGGAAGAAAGAATTTGCCTGCCTGTAAAGAAAAGGCCATCGTATAAAGATGAGGACATGAAAGTTGTTATTGAACGGGATGGTATAGTTGATATAGGAAAAACTTTACCAAGAAATGCTTCTGCAGAATCGGTTGGAGTTCGCGTGTTCAGGGATACAGGAGTTAAGTTGTTAAAACGTGCGATCGAAGAGGAAATGAGGAAGGATGGTGCGGAAAACAAATGGTATATATCTGCTATACATAGGTTAATTAATAAGGGTTATAAGGTAAAATCTATGAATATTGGCGATATGTTCTGGATGGATGTCGATTATCCAAGTGATTTGTTTAAGGCTAGATTTAATTCCAATAAGTTTATCAAAACCTATCATGAAAGGGTCCTTAAGGTTGTTGAAACAAGCTAACTGAAATGGACCACGCGATTATTTTAGCGGCTGGATTTGGAATAGACGGTGAGTCGTTAGAAAATTACATTAACATCGAATACTGCTCTGTAGATCACTTAAAACGCCTGGTTATAACTGCTCAAAGAGCTGGTATAAAAAAATTTACAATAATTTCAGAGATAGGAGCTCCTTCCTTAACCCAGGCACTTGGTAGCGATAAAAGGATTACAAGTAAGGTTGATTTTAGGACCCTGGAATCTTCCATCGATATAGATCCTGGAAAATTTTTGTTGTTACAATCAAATATTTTAACAACCCCGAGTGCTCTTAGTGAATTTTTAAATACAGATCTCCCCGAAGACAGTATTTCAATTCTTGTGGATAGAAAAAAAGATGGCTGGGTAAAATTACAGGGAGAGAATGTTGCCGATAGCTATCTAGATGGTGCAATTTCGGTTGGTGCGTTTATTCTGGGCTCAGAGATCTTACAAAAGTTTTTAAAACATCCCTCCAGTTTAGCATCTCTGGTTAATGATTTACTGAAGGAACGAAAGGTATTCTACAAGGAATTTAGGGACGGTTACTGGATGAGGCTGAGCACAGAAGAAGGCTCAATCAAGCGAGCCGAAGACCTGATATTTTCACATGTTGGCAAGACCGCAACTGGATGGATTTCCAGAAAGATTAATAGCAGATTTTCTCTTCCAACAAGCAGATTATTGATAAAGACGCCACTAACTCCTAATATGATCAGCATACTGATTAACGTTATTGGAGTTTTATGTGGGCCATTTTATATTTTGGGTCATCCGGTAATCGGAGCTTTGTTTATGTATATTGCCACAGTTTTGGACAGATGTGATGGTGAAGTAGCAAGGATAAAGTTAATGGAGACGAAAAAAGGTCAATGGGTTGATACAATCTCAGATCAATTTACAGTTTTATCATTTTTAATCGGGGTACCGGTTGGTTATTACCTCATAAATGGTAACCATATTGTTCTTATCATTGGGGCAATTAATATAAGCATATTTATCTTTTTCCTGTGTTGGTCATTTTATTTCTTGGTTAAGTACACTAATTCTGGTAGCCTTGCATCTTATTTTGAGGTTGATGATATCATAGGAGAGGGTAACACAACTTTATTAAAAAAGATTATATTGTTCGTAAGACCATTAGGCAGGAGGAACGTGTATTCTATGGGAATTCTTGTTGTGGCTATAATAGGTGGGTATCCATGGGTGTTATTCTTCGTTACTCTTGCATCACTGTTGTTTTTAGCACATCAGGTTGAAGATATCTTTAAATTAAGGAAAATTAAACATACCAAATTATCTTAATAGAATAATGTGAGGAATATATGAGCCTAAATGGTGGCAATTCAAAATTAACGGATAATATCGATTCCAAATTAGATATCAAGGAATATAATCCTCCCAAAAACTATGCTCCGGGTCTGATTTCTGCTTTTATAAACTGGGTGGAAGCAATGAACTCCAGGTTCTCACGGTTTGGAAATCCTCCTGTCTATGATAACTCTATATTCCCCTGGGTTGGGGAAGTTGAAAGCAACTGGATGAAAATCAGAAAAGAGCTGGATGAAGTTATTAAGGAGCGTGAAAGACTTCCCAATTTTCAAGATATAATGGCTGAGATTAAGCCAATTTCAAATGATAATACTTGGAAAACATTCTTTTTGGCGGGATACGGTCTTGAAAGTAAAAAAAACGCAGAAAAATGTCCTGAAACTGCAAAGTTATTAAAAAATATACCTGGAATGAAAACAGCTTTATTCTCTATAATATCTCCTAATAAACATATTCCCCCTCACAAAGGGCCCTATAACGGTGTATTGAGATACCATTTAGGCTTAATTGTTCCGGAACAAAAGGAAAAATGTAGAATTAGGGTTTCAAATCAAATAAGGCACTGGGAAGAGGGAAAGAGTATAATATTCGACGATACGTTTAACCACGAGGTATGGAATGATACACCGGATTTTAGATCCGTACTATTTGTTGACTTTGTTAGACCTGTAAAATTCCCGTTTAATCTATTTAATAGTTTGATTATAAATGCTGCTGTCTTTGCCCCGTTTTTAAAAGAAGCCGAACAAAAGCATAAAGAATGGGAAAAGAAATTCTATAAGCAGTAAAACAGTTGACTATTTCGTATTATCTCTTTCGTTCTCTGGTGTAGGTGCGCTTTTGTCATTGCTTTTCAAAAATTTTATAAAGCAAAACGCAAGTAATCCGAGGATAACTCCCCATGAACACAGCATAAATATCAGCGCACTAGGACTCATAGTTCTTATCTCCCTTTTTTTTTGCCTTGAAAACCAGAAACGTTAGTAATAAAAACAGTCCTATTAAATAAATTCTGGATACCCAGATTGTCCAGCTGGTTGTCTCTAATATTTTTGGTAATGATTCATAGCCCCACCAGCCGATTAGTACTAATAAAAAAGTCGGGGTTATATATTTTAGTATATAATAAAAAAATCGGGGTGCTTGAATTATACCGTAGCGATTTATTTCCTCCCAAGCTTTGTTGCTTCCGAATATCCACATAAAAATAACTACCTCTAAAAATCCGAAGACCACAATACCTATCGTTCCTGCCCAAAAATCCCATTCATCCAATGTATCATTGATAAATATGACTAAAGTCACACTTAAGATAATAAACCCAACGGTAATAAAAACAGATTTTGTTCTGCTTAAAGAAAATTCATCCTGAAAAAATGTGATAACAGGTTGTATAATTGCGACTGATGATGTTAGCCCGGCAAAGAAGAGCAGAAAAAACCATAGAAATCCTAACACTCTTCCGGATTGAATACCAAGGAATTCTCCGGGAAAGCTGGAAAAGATAGCGGGGAGGCTCACAAAACCCAGGTTAAATGCACCTGATTGGGCAACTGTTACGGCACCTGCAACTCCGAAAAAAGCTACTGCTGCGGGTATAGCAATGGATCCTCCTAAAACAACTTCTGCAGTCTCGTTTAATGTTGCTGAGGTCAATCCGCTGAGAGTTATATCCTGTTTTTTTCTAATGTAGGATGCATAAGTTATTATTGCCCCGAAGCCAAGGCTCAGTGTGAAAAATATTTGTCCGGCGGCAGCGACCCACACACTTGGGTTTGTAAGGGCTTTAAAGTCTGGTTGCCACAAAAAGTTCAGCCCTTCAATTGCAGAACCGTTATTGGTTTTAAGTGTGAGTACCCTTACTAGTAGTATTATTGCCAAAATAAATAGCGTAGGCAGAGCAATCTTGGCGAA
>JAZGCJ010000049.1:0-3757 GCA_036476895.1 Thermodesulfobacteriota bacterium | reverse complement strand
GAAACTGATGGATAAGAAGTTTCGGTCAAACTAATACTTATGAAAATGAATTCGAGGATCACTGCTTATGACTAATGGTTATCATACAAAGGAGGATTTGGACGCCCTCACCTAACAATAACTATGTCCATGTCTTCCTCTTCGTCAGACATGTAATCGGAGGAATCGGACGACGTTGGGAAAAAGCAATTAATCAAATTAAATTTAGTCCATTAATATATTCATGATTATTATGATCAGTTGTTAGAAGCGTTTCAGGATAATTTGTCCAAATCTTCCTGTTTGTCAGATTTGTTTCCTATAGCTAAAAATATTTAGCTTTTATTAACTGATGCCGAATATTCCTTATTTTTGTCATTCCCGAAAGTTTCTATCGGGAATCCATGATCATTTAATTTGAAAGCTTAAGGATCAGTTTGACCAAATCCTCTTATCCATCGGATCTGTTGTATGATTCGGTTAAATCTTTTTTTAACACTTCCGGAATTGATTTTCGCAATTTTTTGAATGCCATTTTAGACCTTTTACTAAAGGAAAAGGTCTAATTATTATACAAACAGTATAAATAATCTAAAATCCTTAATCCCTTTAATACATATATCAATAATGATATTCTTAAAACGAAATGATCATTGGAACTCCTAAAAAATATGGACAACTCAAATATTAAAGAAATTAATGACCTCAAAGCTCTTTTGGAATTATCTAAGATGCTCTCAAAAGAAACTAGCCTTGACAGCCTCTTACAAACAATAATTTCTAGTGCAACTAAAGTCATGAATGCGGACCGGAGCACATTATTTTTATATGATGAAGAAAATAATGAACTTCGGAGCAAGATTGCTCAGAACCTGGGGGAAATTAAGGAAATAAGGCTACCAGTCGGAAAAGGTATTGCGGGTGAAGTTGCTGAGAAATTAAAATCAGAAAATATAAAAGACGCATACAAGGACCATAGGTTTAACCAAGATTTCGACAAACTTACCGGTTTTAGAACAAAATCAATATTATGTTTCCCAATCTTTGGAACCAGTAAGAATCTAATTGGAGTAATTCAAGTACTGAACAAAAAAGGTGGAGACACATTTGACAACTACGATGAAGATCTGCTTGAGGTTTTTTGTTCTCATGCAGCAATTGCACTTGAAAGGGCAAAACTTATAGATTCTTATATCGAAAAGCAAAGAATCGAAGAAAGCTTTAAACTAGCGAGAGAAATACAAATGAGCATGATCCCAAATAACTTCGATTTCATAAAAACCAACAGGCATATTGATCTTTATGCAACTATAAAACCCGTATATGAAGTTGGAGGGGATTTCTACGACTTCTTTCTTTTAGACAACGATCTGCTTTTCTTTTGCATCGGGGATGTTTCAGGCAAGGGGGTGCCGGCTGCCCTGTTTATGGCTATTACCAGAACACTTATAAATGCATTTTCAAAAACGGATAAACCACTTGATTCTGTAATGACACAAGTCAACAAGGAACTGCTCTTGGAGAATGATGCTTCCATGTTTGCAACAATTTTTTCCGGAATATTAAACACCAGTAATGGCAAATTAAGCTATTGTAACTGTGGTCATAACCCACCTTTTTTAATCACTAAAGACGGACACACCACGCAAATAGAAAATCCCTTAAACCCCGCACTAGGAATAGAAAATGAAACTATTGAGATGGGATCACTTGAGCTTAATTTCGGGGACTTAATATTCCTCTATACGGATGGTGTCACTGAAGCAGCAAATAGAAATGATGATTTTTTTGGGGAGCAAAAATTGTTGGATCTGTTAAAAAACAACCACTCGCTTCTACCGGAAAACTTAGTTGCTGAAACTTTTAATAAAATAAGGACTTTTACTGATGAAGCAAAGCAAAATGATGATATCACTATATTATCTATAAAATATGTTTTGGATAATTGAGAATCGATAATTAATTCGACACTACTTCAGGTTGCACTACTCTCTCAAATCTTTCTTTTCTTATTTCAAAATATTGCTGATTTGGTTGAGAAGGAGGAATAGTAGCTTTTATATTCCTGATCCTTTCTTCTAAACCAGGATGAGTATTCATCTTTCTTTCCATTGAAAAATTAGGATCGTTATACAACTTGGTCTCATAGATTAATAAAGCTTCGGGATCATACCCAGATCTGGTTAGATAACTTACCGCATCCCTGTCGGCTTTAAGTTCCTGTTCGGGACTATACCCATTAATAACAACCGTATCAAAAACATCATCTACAGCCTTAACGAACATGTTAGTCAATAATGCAAGCTGACCCGGGCCTAAATTGCCTGCAATCTTAAACGGTTCCTTTATTAATGCGGCAAATAACCCGGAACCCCTTGTTGATTCTATCGAAGATGTCCCGTCTTTATTGCTAATATGAGCAACCTCGTGTGCTAAAACTGCTGCAAGTTCATCCTCGTTATTAACCGATTCGATCACGCCCCGTGTGACGAATATAATTCCGCCTGGGCAGGCATAAGCATTTATATCTTCAGTATCAAGTACAGCAAAATGATATCCACTCAATGTCCGGGGTCTATCCGAGTTCAAAGCAATCGTAGTTCCAATTAAATTTAAATACTGTGTAAGCTCGCTATTCTCTAAAATCGGATATTTAGCCACTATATTGGAAGCCACTGCTCGGCCAATATAATACTCCTCTTGCTCCGAAATAGGTCCACCTGCACTTGCAGCTTTTGATATTCTTTCAACGGACTTGGCGGGTGTCTTAACCACATCCACAAGAGATACCGGTGGATAACACGAAAGAAATATAAAAGCTGTTAAAAACAAAAAGAGAAACTTCATATTAAGGAATTTTTAAATACCCTTTATTAGCAAAATCTTTAACCTGAGCATAACTTATGTTGTTTATCTCAATTGCTTCTACAACACCATAAGTAATCTGAGGATTTAACTCGGTATGAGCCTCTTCAAAAAACCCTTTACCAGCTAATGAAACTTCTTGTGCTTGTGTATCCTTAGGATTGTTTGCCTGTAAGTTTCTGAGGTTAACGGTTTTTAATGTTAATGCAGATTTATGAATACACCCTTCTACATCCTCAAACTTTACCATAAACCAATCACCATCCTGTGAAACAATTTCAAGCTGGTCCCTGTATTTAACTTTTTTTACAATTGGTGATACAAATTTGCACTCTTGTCTAATAGCGTTATCTTTGCTCTGCACAGTCAAAGCTTTAGCAAAAACTGATGTAGATGAAATAACAGAAAAACAAATTAATAGTAATATAAATTGTCTTAACATCTTACTATTTCTCCGTAAATTTAATTACTTGCCAGTCATCGCTTAAGTCTACATTTGATCTAAGATTATCGCAACGTTTTTTGTAGAATTCAGACGGGCCGTCGTTATTATTTTCTAATATACCTGAAAATACCTCTATAGCTTTCTCAAAGCTCTTTTGCTTATAGAGTTCCATACCTTGATTGTACTTTTCAACCATCAACACACATTCCTGATCTACAGCTTCCCTCTCTCCAATTAATTCGTATATTCTGATCGGAACTTCTTTTCCTTTAACCGCTATTAGGCCAATCTCCCTTGTAAGAAATTTGTCTCCCGTATTATTCAAAGTATCTTCACTTATTATAATGTTTGTACCATAAACCCTGTTAACAGATTCAATCCTTGATGCCAGATTCACAGTATCGCCAACAACCGTGTAGTTAAATATCCTGTTGCTTCCAAGATTGCCGGCTATTACAGGCCCGGTAT
>JAZGCJ010000048.1:0-13973 GCA_036476895.1 Thermodesulfobacteriota bacterium | reverse complement strand
TCTATAATGCACCATCGAGCACTCTTTCAATCTCGGATCTTGGAACGGCTCCTATTATTTGCTCCAGGACCTCACCATCTTTGAATACTATGAGTGTCGGGATACTCCTTATACCAAATTTCATCGTTATTGAATGATTTTCATCAACATTTATTTTTCCTACTTTAACTTTTCCCTGATATGAATCTGCAATCTCATTAAGAGTGGGAGCTAGTGCTTTACAAGGTCCACACCATGGGGCCCAAAAATCTACCAACACAGGGCCATCATTGTGTAAAACTTCGTTTTCGAATGTTCCATCAGTAAGCTCAACTATAGATTCATTGGCCATATGATTACTCCTTTTATAAGGTTTTGAATAATATAAATAATTAAGTCAAATTAATCTATTAAATACGATAAACTTTATCATAAATAATCATTTATTCCACTAATTCAATATTATTTGTGCTGATAATTGTTCCTCTGGCCTTTTCCAGTGCTGCGAGCGCGATATTATAGTCTGTAACTGCTAAAATCTCTTGAGTTTGTGCATCTACTGAATCTCTTTGAGCTTCCAGTACTTCACGGGTAGTTCCTATACCGACATTTAGTCTTTCCTCTTCATTAAGCACCACCTGTTCTGCAAGCTCGACCGATACTTTAGCCGCTTCAATTCTTCGAATACTATTATCAATTTCTCTTATTGCGTTTCTTATATCAAGGGCAACGTTATCGGTTACCTGTTTGAGGGCAATCAAACTTCGATCCAGCTCAGCGTTTGCCTTAATATAATTCCCCCTTGCGGTTCTGTTGAACAGAGGAAACCTGAATATTCCAACAATCTCCCAGGTTGGAAAGTCTCCATCGAAGAGAGTTCTGAAAGATTTACCTTGACCGAGGAACAAGTCCGGAATTGGCTCCGGTTCTCCCCCAAAACTCAAACGGTCCGGGTTCTCATCTCCGCCCAGTCCTTGTATCTCTACGGATCCTTCAACTGATAATGTGGGAAGTCTTTGGTTTGAAAAGAACTTTTTGAGGGTCTCTTTATTTTCGATATTCAGTTTTGCCTGTTCAACTTCCGGCCTTTTGAGCAGTGCTTCCCTTAATTGTTCATCCTCATCAAAAAGAAGGATTTCAGTCTTCGGTTCATCCGTTGGGGATATTCTTTTCTCCAGGCTGATTGCTAGCAGGTTTTTTAATGCATCTTCAGAGGCTCTCAGTAAGTTTTCAGCTCTTATAACATCCACTTTCCTGGCCGCTACTTCTGCTTTCGCCTGTGTAACGGCTACAGGTGGTAATACGCCAACTTCGACTTGAATCTCGTTTCGCCTTTGAAGATCTCTTGCGAGATCTAACGCTGTTCGTTCTAATTCCAAATTTTTCTTTGTGGCCACTAAAACCCAATAGTTTGTTTCTACCTGAAGAAGGGTATCTGAAATTATTACTTCCAATTCCTTCCTTGATATATCGCTATTCCTTTTTGCAGTAATTATTGGTGTTAGGTTGGTTTCCAGGCCAAAATCCTTTAACAACTCTTGTCCCAGGGAGAATCTTAAACTGGTGAACAGGTTTGGACTGAGGTCCTCAATAGGAGAGTCCGTATTTGTTCTGCTTAATGAAAAATTTAATATATTATAAAATGTTCCTGTTGGCAGTTCGCCTTCTATCCCGCTCGAAATATTAAACTCTTCCTGGTTTATTGTCCCTGATGGTATGAATGTGCTAACTGTGGGTATCTTGGAATCTGAATAAAAAGAGTTGATATTTAGGATGGGATCAAATATTCCCTGTTGTGTTTTGATTTCTCCCGTAGAAATCTCTACATTCTCCCTCTCTATCTTAATGCTTGTGTTATTCTCCAATGCAATTTCAATTGCCTCGGAAAGCGATAAATCCGTTACGGTCTGATTACCGAGGATTGAGATTAGAATAAAAATAATTGTTTCGCTCATATTAATACACTGTGTAACAGACCCAAATAATCCTAAATATATTATCCAACTTTATTTTATTTACCCTATAAGAAATTTGTGTTTTGTTTGACACTTTTGGTGATGAGTGGTAACTTGTAAGTAAGTAATTACTTAATATATTAATCGCAAATTAAAGAATGTCAATTTTAAAGGAAAAAGAAAAATTATCAACCAGGGATAAAATTCTTGAAACCGCAATTGAGCTTTTTGCTAATAAGGGTTTCAGTGGAACTACGACTAAGGAAATCGCGGATGAAGCTTCCGTAAATGAAGCTTTAATCTTTCGTCATTTTTCCACAAAAAGTGATCTTTATGCGGCTATTATTGAAAAAAAAATCCAGGAAGAACCGGATATGCTCATCCCCCTCAAAAAGTTTAATGAAACTGGTGATGATCGAGAGGTTTTTAAATCACTTGCAATAAGGATATTTGAGAATTGTGGTGCCGATACAACTTTTCTAAGGCTTCTTCACTTTAGTGCCCTCGAAGGCCACGAGCTCTCTGAAATGTTTTTTGATACTTATGTCGATTATGTAAATATGCTTTTGTTCGATTATATTCAAACTCGAATTAAGGACGGTGCCTTCAAGGATATCGACCCATTGCTGTCTGCAAAAGCATTTATAGGAATGGTTATCAATTTTATTATTGTTCAAGAGTTATTTGGACAGAAAAAAAGAAAAAAAGCTAACACTAACAAAGTTGTTGAAACGTTTGTTACACTTTTTTTGGAAGGGATTAAAAAATAAAAAAAAGAATGTTCAGATGAATAAAAATTTTAATCTTACATTGATCAATAAAGTTTGTTTCTTTGTTTTATTTTGTTTTTTTGCATTTGTTTCCTATGCTCAGGGACCTCTACCATCCGCACCTGTAGTTGTTTCAGAAGTGATTGAGGAAAAACTGCAGAAACCAATCACTTACGTTGGAACGGTTGAACCTTTTAGAAGAAGTGTTGTTGCGAGTGAAATAGAAGGAATCGTCAGCTCGTTTGCAGTTAATGATGGGGATTATGTTAATAAAGGGGATCTGATAGCCGAGCTCAGAACCGATATGACAAATATAAGATTGCAAGAGGCAAAGGGGAGTAAGCGTGAAGCAAATGCCCGATCCAATCTCGCAGTTCAGGATTTAGAGAAAATCAAAAAGCTACATGAAAAAGGGATTGCTTCTTTGCAGCAGCTACAGGATGCCGAATCAGAAAAGGATGCGTGGTCGGGCAGGAAGTCGTTGATCCAAGCACAGATCGATATGCGGGAATACGACTTAAAGGTTTCTAAAATTGTTGCACCCTTTAACGGTTATATAACAAAGGAATCAACCCAGATTGGGGAATGGCTTGATAAGGGTGGGCCGGTTGTTGAACTTGTGGACATCGATAAAACTGAGATCAAGGTAGATATACCCGAACAGTACATTGACGATATTGAAAAGGGGGATAGTGTGACAATTAAATTTGATGCATTTCCCGAAGGGCAAATTCAGGGGGAAATTACATCTATAGTTCCTCAAGCGGATAGTGCAGCCAGAACTTTTCCCGTTAAAATAGAGATTGACAATCAAGATCATAGAATTAAAAGCGGCATGTTGGCAAGAGTTTCCTTTTTAGTCGGATCACCGAAGTTGGTGAAACTTGTTCCAAAAGATGCAATCGTTGAGCAGAATAAAAATTACTTTATCTACCTGGTAAATAACGGTTCTGCACAGCCCGTACCGGTTGACCGGGGCCTTTCTTACAAAGAATTAATAGAAATTATCGGCCCGGTAGAAACTGGGCAATTAGTGGTTATCAGAGGCAATGAAAGGCTTCAACCAGGACAACCCGTTCAAATTATTAACTCAGATAATGGTGTAAAAACAGAGTAATGAAGTTGGTAGACACCTCTATAAAAAGACCTGTTAGCGTAGCGGTAGGTGTAATTTTCATTCTTATATTTGGTCTTATTGCCCTTTTCAAAATTCCTGTACAACTCACTCCAAATGTGGAAAAACCCAGGATCACTGTAAGCACCACATGGGAAGGTGCTAGTCCCGTAGAGGTAGAGACAGAGATTGTGCGCGAGCAGGAGGACAAGTTAAAGACGGTGGAAGGATTGGTTGAAATGACCAGCGAAAGCGAGGATGGTGGGGGAACAGTTGTGCTGGAATTCCTGGTTGGTACCGATATCGATTCGGCCTTGGTGGATGTTTCAAACACACTTAATCAGGTAAGGGAGTATCCTGATAACGCGGATAATCCGGTAATCAGCAGTGTTGATGTTACGAGCAGTGCAATGGCTTGGTTTATCCTGAAGCCTCTAAACAGGAATGATCAATTCGACATTAATGAATATCACGATTTTGTCGATGATTTTATTAAACCTAAGATTGAGAGAGTTCCGGGTGTGGGATCGTCCAGGGTTTTTGGCGGCAATGAAAGGGAGATGCAGGTTATAGTTGATCCCAATGCACTTGCCGGAAGAGAAGTAACTTTACTTGAAATGGCTCAAGCCATAGACAAGGAGAATGATAACTACAGCGGTGGACATTTTGATGAAGGAAAACGCAGATATGTTGTCAGGACTATAGGTGAGTACAAAACTCCAGAGGATATTGAGGCAGTGGTTATAACACGCAAAAACGGCGTGCCGATTTATGTTAAGGATGTGGCGAAGGTTGGGCTTGGATATAAGGATCCTCAATTTGCGGTACGGCAAAATGGTGAACCAGCGATTGCTATAAATGCGGTTAAGGAAAGCGGGGCCAACACGATAGAGGTAATGGATGGGCTTCGCGAAGCAATGAGGGAATTAAACAGTGGAATATTAAAGGATAACGGTTTAAGAATTTTTAATGTTTATGACGAGACCGTTTATATAAAAGGTGCGCTGAGCCTGGTAAAACAAAACCTTATTATTGGCGGGCTTTTAGCCATCGCAGTACTTTTACTTTTTCTCAGGAGTGCCAGCAGCACACTTATTATCGCCACGGCAATACCAATCAGTGTTATTGGCACATTTATTGTGATGGGTCTTTTGGGGAGGACTATAAATGTAATAAGTTTGGCCGGAATGAGCTTTGCAGTTGGCATGGTGATCGACAACTCTATTGTTGTGTTGGAGAACATATATCGTCATATGCAGATGGGCAAGTCCAGAATCAAGGCCGCATATGATGGGGCTGTTGAGGTGTGGGGAGCTGTTCTTGCCAGTACTCTTACCACGGCTGCAGTGTTCCTTCCAGTGATATTTATTCAGGATCAGGCAGGACAGCTTTTTCGTGATATTGCAATTGCTATTAGCGTATCGGTTATTCTGAGTCTGGTTGTGTCGATCACGGTAATCCCTGCCGTTTCCGCAAAGATTCTTTCAATCGCCAAAGAGAAGAAGGGAAAGTCGTTCTTTAATTTGTGGGGATTTTCAAGGTACGGAAATAGTATATCTAATTTCATTGTTGGGGTTGTAAGTAATATTATAGCAAGTACAAAGACAAAGATTGCGGTGGTGTGTGCATTTACATTTGGAGCAATATTCCTGAGCTGGATTATGATGCCCAAAACGGAATATCTACCCCCAGGTAACAGGAACCTTGTGTTTGGAGTTCTGCTTCCTCCTCCGGGCTACAACATTGGCGAGTTTACTGATATAGGAGAACAGATAGAAAGCGATTTAAGGCCTTATTGGGATGCCGAAGTCGGATCTAAAGAAGCAAAAGAGCTTGGTGGACCACCGATTGAGACCTTTTTCTATGTTGCTAGGGGCAGGCAGGTATTTATGGGTGCAAGGACTAAGGAGCCTAAAAGAATACGTGAGTTAATTCCGGTAATGCAGGGCACATTAAGTAAAATTCCGGGCATGATAGCGATTGTCAATCAATCGAGCATATTCCAGCGTGGAATAGGCGAGGGGCGCTCTATTAATATTCAAATCACCGGCCCGGATCTAAATAAACTTGTGGGTCTTGGACAGAAGGTCTTTTTTAATGCGATTCAAAGGTTCCCCGGAGCCCAGATCAGGCCCATACCAAGCCTGGACCTGGGGAGTCCGGAGGTGCACGTTGTGACCGACAGGGTAAGGGCATCTGACGTGGGAGTTTCAAATGAGGAATTGGGGTTTATGGTCAACACGCTTGTCGATGGTGCTAAGGTTAGCGATTATCAGATAGATGGTGATGAGATAGACCTAGTTCTAAGGGGCGATGACAGGTATGCAAACAGCACTCAGGAGATAGAAGACCTCATGATCAATACCGACAGTGGCAAAATGGTAAACATCGGTTCAATTGCTGATGTCTATGTTACCACGGGCGCCGAGCAGATCAACCATTACGAGCGTCAACGGACGATTGCGGTTCAGGTAATTCCATCTGAAAAAATGCCCCTGGAAACGGCTATAGATAAGATCAACGAAGAGATTTTAGATCCTATGAGAAGTGCGGGTGAATTCGGAGGTCCATACAGTGTGATACTGACAGGTACTGCCGATGAATTGACTGTAACAAGGCAGGCGCTTCAGTGGAATTTTGTTCTTGCAGCGGTGATTGCATTTCTTCTGATGGCTTCGCTGTTTGAAAGTTTTCTGTATCCGTTTGTGATTATGTTCAGCGTGCCTTTGGCTTCGTTTGGCGGGTTCTTGGGGTTGTTTATTTTAAATATCTTTACATATCAGCCGCTTGATGTTTTAACGATGTTAGGGTTTATCATACTGATTGGAGTTGTGATCAATAACGCAATACTTATTGTTCATCAGGCCCTCAACCACTTGAAGTATGAGGGAATGAGCACGAGGGATGCGATTATTGAATCGGTTAAAACACGAATCAGGCCGATCTTCATGAGTACAACAACCAGTGTATTTGGAATGATGCCGCTGATTCTCTCACCAGGTGCGGGCTCTGAATTCTACAGGGGGCTTGGTAGTGTTGTTGTGGGAGGATTGGTCGTATCAACCGTATTCACCCTTTTCTTGGTCCCGTCTGTATTCAGTTTGGTAATCGATGCGCGGGAGAAATTTTCCCGGAAATTGTCTCATTACCGTCATCCTATGGGCGAAAAAACATCCATGTAGGGACGACCCCGGCCGTTTGACCCTACCATGGGGTATTGTTATCCTTACCAAATGTGGGTGTTAAAAGTGAATCTTATGTTGAAGAGGAAGCTTTTGCACATGGTCTGGCTGATTTCCTTACCGGAGTATATCCCGATAGATATCAGGTTTCATCAAAAAAAAACAATTCAAAAATAAGCTTGTACTTTAATGTCTAGTGACACATTTATAGTATTTAGAAAAACTTGATTATTATGGCATAATAAACACCTTGTTTTTAGAACTAATATCGGAGGATTATTTGATATGCCAAAAAAGGGTTATAGAACGGAATCGGATTCGATGGGAATTATGGAAGTACCCAAGGATGCTTACTACGGTGCCCAAACTGCCAGGGCTATAGAGAATTTCCCAATTAGCGGATATAGAAAACCCAGACCTTTTATCAGGGCTCTTGGTATGATTAAGCAAGCCGCAGCGGAGACCAATATGGAATTAGGTCTATTGAATAAAATGTTGGGTAGGGCGATTGTCAGAGCTTCACAAGAAGTTATAGACGGCAGTCTGGATGATCATTTTGTTCTTGATGTATTTCAAACCGGTTCAGGTACTTCTACAAACATGAATACCAACGAGGTAATAGCGAACAGGGCAAATGAAATCTTGGGGGCTAAAAAAGGGAATAAATCAAGCGTACATCCAAATGACCACGTTAATATGGGACAATCAAGCAACGATGTTTACCCTACTGCTTTGCACGTGTCGGCTCTGGTTGAAATTAACCAGAAGCTAATTCCTTCACTCAAGATTCTGCACAGGTCACTTGCAAAGAAATCCAGAGCGTTTGATAAAATTGTAAAAATAGGAAGAACTCATCTTCAGGACGCTACCCCTATCAGGCTCGGCCAGGAATTTAGCGGTTACGAAAGTATGGTTGAGCATGGTATCGAAAGGATTCAAAATTCCAGTGCTAATCTGTCCGAGTTAGCAATTGGCGGAACAGCAGTCGGCACCGGCATAAATACACACCCTAGATTCGCAAGACTTGTTTGTCAGAGACTGAGTAAATTGACTAGGTCCAGGCTCAGAGAAGCGTCGAACCATTTTGAAGCTCAGGGTGCTAAAGATGCAATTGTTGAAGTTAGCGGTTCTCTCAAAACACTTGCAGTGAGTCTCATGAAGATAGCAAATGATATCAGGTGGCTAGGTAGCGGGCCAAGGTGCGGGATTGGCGAGATAATAATCCCTCCGGTTCAGCCCGGTTCATCGATTATGCCCGGTAAGGTAAACCCGGTGATTCCCGAGGCAGTTTGCCAGGTGGCTGCCCAGGTAATTGGGAATGACCTGACAATAACAATCGGCGGTCAGATGGGCAATTTCGAATTGAACGTAATGATGCCGGTAAAGGGACACAACTTGCTTGAATCAATTTTATTACTCTCTAATGTTTCGGTTGTTTTTGCCGAAAAATGCATAGACGGGATAAAAGCGGATAAGAAGCGATGCGATGAAATGATTGAAAAGAGCTTGGCAATGTGTACCAGTCTGGTACCAATCATTGGTTATGACAATGCTGCCAAGATTGCGAAAGAAGCTTTTGAAACGGGTAAAACGGTCAGGGAAGTAGCACTGGAGAAAAAGGTGTTACCTGAAAAGAAGCTTAATGAAGTTCTGGATCCATGGTCAATGACAGAACCGAGTGCTAAGAAATAACATTGTCCTAGTCATCTATTCATATTAATCTTCATGGTAAATAGGATCTCCGAGTTCTTTGAGTGAAAAATTGTAGAAAACATGGTGTCCGTTGTAGTCGAGAACCCTTAAATCGTCTGATTGGTTAAGATCTCCCATAACTATGTCGAAATGTGTGCGGTACTTTTCTTTTACTAAATCCTCCGGCACCTCATAAGCCAGGAACTTTTTGATACCCTTTACATTTAATTTTTCTATAAGCTGAGGATTATCTAAAGAATCATGAGATGTTAAGATAAGAATTGGACCTGTGCCCGTAAAAAAGATACCTGCCTTCATTTTACACCCCCTTACCAAATGGAATTAGGTATTTATTAATAATTATAGCTTGATTGATAAAGAAGTTAAATTACAAATTAAAAATATTACTTATTAATCCAGGTTAGTTTGGAAAGATTTGATCATGGAATCAATAGAAAAATAGAGGGTTTGTAGCTTAATCGACGAAATCATAAATGTATGTAAAATAGCTACCTACAGATTTCGGGTTTGTATCCGTTTTTTTTAAGATTATTTATAATCTCCTTTTGATGTCCATGTCCTCTTGTCTCCAATTTAATTTCTACGATGGCTTTATCGATAGGTAGTTTTTTTGAAAATCGGTCATGATAAATTTCAACAACATTTGCTTTTGAATTACCAAGAATAGAAGTGAGTTTTCCAAGTGAGCCGGGGATATCGGGCAGTTCGATTTCAAGCCTTATCAATCTCCCGCTTTTCATTAACCCCCTTTCAATAATTTTAGAAAGAATGTTTATATCTATGTTTCCTCCACTAATAACAATGGCGGTATTCAAATTTGAAAAAAGTTTGTTTTGTTTAAGAAGCGCCGCCACACCGACCGCGCCGGCGCCTTCAACAACAATCCTTCTTCGTTGAGTTAAGAGCAGAAGTGACTCTTCAATTTCATCATCACTAACGGTGATAATATCGTCCACGTATTTTTGTGCTATTTGAAAGGTAAGATTACCAACACGCTTAATATTAATTCCTTCGGCTATGCTTCGTGATGGGCTGTGTTCAACTATCTTTTTGCTCTTTATTGATCGGAGCATGGATTGTGCCTTGTTTGATTGAACTCCTACAACCCTAATCTCAGGGTTTGTTTCCTTGAGAACAGTTGATATGCCGGAAATTAAACCGCCACCACCAACCGGAACAATTACGGCATCTAAATCCTTTAGGGAATTTAGAATTTCGACTCCAATTGTACCCTGACCTGCAATAACGTGGGGATCATCAAAAGGATGAATAAAGGGAATGTTGGACTTAGCTTCAATTTGCTTTGCAAATTTGAATGACTCGTTAAAATTATTTCCATGCAGTAATACTTTCCCTCCATAATTCTTGACTGCCATTACTTTATTGATAGGAGTTCCCTCGGGCATTACCAAGGTAGCATTTATTCCAAGCAATTTAGAAGCAAGAGCCACACCCTGTGCGTGATTTCCAGCGGATGCAGCTATAACTTCTTTGGGTTTTCCTCTAATTTTAGATAGCTTGTTGTATGCACCCCGGATTTTAAAAGACCCTGTTCTTTGTAAATTTTCAAGCTTCAAATATACCTTTGAACCAGAGAGTTCACTCAATGAGTAGGAATAAATAAGGGGAGTTTTATGAATAATGTTTTTTAGTTGGCTATTAGCTTGTTTAATATTACTCAGATTGATCATATTGAGATACTATTGTAACTAATAATATTGAAAATTAATTTTATATATATCAGGTTTGGGTAGGTTATGGTTGTTCCTATATTAAAGCCAGGAAAATGCTTTTTCTACAGCATTCTTTCCATTTGATTCAATTATATCTCCATGAGAGAATATAACTCTCTCAAAGTCCCAGGATAGTATTATGTCTAATGATTTTTTAGCAGCTTTCTTATCTCTTACAAGCATATATCTAACCAATCTGGGCACCGCAATCTTTGTGTATACACCTTCTAGCTTCGCAAATAATTTTGTGGACAAATATATATTTTTTGAATAGTGCATAACTAAATCTGTGAATATTAGACTTTTACTTGGCTTGTGATGAAAAACCGCTTCATTTAAAGAAGGTATGCCCATGAATATCTTAAACTGGAGTTCATTTCCCCATTCATATTTTTCATGTTCCGACAATATTCCGGTAAACTCAAGATCTATTCTCTTCAATTCAAGCCCTGGTGCACAGAAAAGCTTGAATTCTGTGTAAACATTTTTATAATCTTTAACATAAAGGTGGTGAAATTTATTGGGGGAGATTAAGTATTTAATATTCCCTAAAGTTGATAGTTCGTATTCAAGTTCTTTAGTGAGTAGAACAGGTGAATGTAATACAATATCTCCATTGTTAAGTACAAAAATGGTCATTCTTAATCCAATCTCCATTCCAAGAAACTTTTTGGGAGTTTCTACTATGTAGATTCCTGTTCCAAGCTTTTTTATTTTCATAGACAATTTATTAGCTACTGCGTACACATTTGTTAAGATATTGTGTATTTTACCATAATTTAATGTTAATTTATTGTGCAAGTGCGAAGAAATACTATTGACAACTTAAATTTTTATATTATATTCTAACTAAAATTAAATAAAAATAGGAGGTAAAACCAATGGCTACAGCAAAAACAAAAGCAGAAGCTTATGATTTTACAACACCATTTAAGGAGTTTACAGATCTAGTTAGAGAAAACTACTTTAATGGAATAGACTTTGCATTTTCATTACTGGATCAGAACCAAAAGGCCTTTAATGCACAGGTCGATCAGGTTTTTGACCTGGAAAAGGAACATGTAGAATCCGTGAGTCAGTTTTATAAAGATTTACCTAAAGACTTATTTCCGTTTGCTAATGGTAGTGAGAAGACTGTTAAGGATCAAATAGCTGGTATTGTAAATATCAGAAAGAATCAGGTGGAATCTTACAGAGCTATCACGGACAAGTTTTCAAAGGACACGAAAACTGTTGTTACAGAAAACGTGGAAAAGGCTTTCTCAGTTTTCGATGATTATTTGAAAGTGTTTAAATAATATTAATGAAAGCTTGATATATTTATACCCTCCAGAAGATAACTAAGGGAGTATAATCCCTTAGTTATCTTAACTTGTATGTTTCTGTCCTTTTTAAATCCATTCAAAATTAGGTATTTTATGTTTAAGAAATTTTTTATAGGTGTGTATTACTGAGATGAGGAGTTTAATATTAATTGTTCTTTTATTCCTGCCGATTCTGATGATATCCGGATTAGGGTGTGCTAAAACCAAGGAGACTGGTAAAGAGCTTTATGATCAGGTTGACGATGTGGTGTCAATTTCTGAATCAAAGAAAAAGCAGTCTCTGCTCGAAGCTAGGGAAAATGTAAAACTGTCAAAAAGGAAGCTCGATGAATGTTTAAAAAGAGCTTCAGGCGACGAATCCAGATGTACAAAAGAGAAAGAAAAATACGATAGAAATACTGATATTTATATCTCTATTCAGCAAGGTGGAAAGTCAAAATAATAGTAACTTAAAAAATTAATCTCTTTCTTCCCATATGATAAGACAAAAACTATCATCAATGTGAAAATAGAAGCTATTTTCAATATTATTTCAAATCCCATTGATAATGAGTTGATATAGTTAAGTTAAACTGTTAAAGAATTATTTGATGAGCGGTTGCTGTTCCATCTCTTCAGTTTCCAGGGGATTCTCATAGCTTTCAATCTCCTCTTGAATTTCAGGTGGAGGGAGCATTTCGTCGTCCCCTGACGGCTCCGCCCGGTGTTTTAGTGTGTCAGTTGCCATTGGTTCGGCCGGTGCGCATGAGCATATTATTACAGCTGCAAAAAAAAGACTAAAAATCATTATTATAAGATGTTTCACTTGAATTCTCCTTTTTTAGAGATTGATGTCGCATAATTATAATCTAATTAATTAGCTTTGTTTGATAATAGTTCCAGTGCAAGATATAGTGCCTGGGTTCCTAATCTGCCATGCCCCTGGGCCTTTGTTGCAATGTATAGCTGATTAACAAGGGCAAGCCCCGGAAGGCTCAGATCCATCTTTTTCGATTCTTCGAGTGCTATTCCCATGTCCTTGATAAAGTGTTCCACAAAGAAGCCTGGATTAAAATCGCGGTCCAAAATTCTTGGGGCAAGGTTGTCAAGCATCCAGCATGCCGCAGCACCTTTACTTACAGATTTTAGCATGGTTTCTAAATTTAAACCCGCGCTGTGGCCGTATAAAAGTGTTTCGCACATTCCGATCATAAGTCCGGTTACCATAATCTGGTTGCACATTTTGGTGTGCTGACCGGAGCCAGGTTTGCCCTGATAAACAACATTTTTCCCCATAAGGTTCAAAAGAGGCATAATGTGCTCCACGGTATCTTTGTCTCCTCCTATCATAATCGACAGAGTTCCCTGCTGCGCCCCGATGTCGCCTCCGGAAACGGGGGCATCAACTGATGTCGCTCCCATATCTTTTGCGTTTTCATATATTTCGATTGAAAGAGAGGGCTCAGTGGTAGTCATGTCCACCGTAATCTTGCCTTTATCCAATCCGCTTATAATGCCATTTTCCCCAATATATACCTCCCTGACGTCTTTTGGGAATCCAACTATTGTAAAGATAACATCTGCTTCCTTAGCAAGGTCTTTTGGATTATCAACCCATTTGGCGCCGGCTTCAATTAGGCCATCTGCCTTGTCTTTTGTGCGGTTATATACAAGAGTTTCATAACCTTCTTTTAATATGTGCATACACATTGATCTTCCCATCACCCCGGTTCCGATCCACCCGATTTTTGTATCTGAAGGGTTAATTTCTTTATTCATTGTTGACTCCGATTTTATTGATTGTAGAGAGAATTTTTAAAAATTAATAATATTTGAGGTAATTTACTTTTCAAGTTTAAGAGTGTTTGGTAAAATGAATAGGTTGTTGCCAATCTTAAAATGTCCCCGTAGCTCAGCAGGATAGAGCACAGGATTCCTAATCCATTCGGGGGCTTTATCGCAACCTAGCACAATTGTTACAACTTATTGAAATCAATACAGATTTATACCATTTTCTATGTTAGAATGTTTAGAGTATTTAGAGCAATTAGAGCTACTATGGACACCTATATGGACACCTCTTATTTTAAACTTTAATTTCAATACACGATTGTTTATAGGGTTTATTGTGAGCATAGTCACAATTTGTCATCTATTGAAAACTGGATCAATAAAATTCCGGATCACATAAAATAACAAATCCTTAAATATAGATATTTTGAT
>JAZGCJ010000047.1:0-12752 GCA_036476895.1 Thermodesulfobacteriota bacterium | reverse complement strand
CCTAGATGTGATAAAAATGTTTAGGGAAAACACAAATCTACCGATTGCCGCATTTCAGGTTAGTGGGGAATATCTCATGATAAAATCCGCGTCAGCCTCTGGATGGCTTGATGAAGAAAAAGTATTGCTAGAAAGCTTAACATCCATAAGAAGAGCCGGTGCTGATATGATTGTTACTTACTTCGCAAGAGATGTCGCAACCCTTCTAAGCAAAAAATGAGGATAATCAACTTCGTATTTTCAAAATTAACTATTGGTTTGGTTAATGTTTATAGAATTACTATAGGTGCTTTATTTGTTGGAAACTGTCGCCATTACCCCTCATGCAGTCAATATATGATTGACTCAATAAAAAAATATGGACCATGGAGGGGATCATATAAGGGAATAAAGAGAATATTAAGATGTCATCCCTTTGGCTCTGGTGGCTATGACCCGGCCTAGACAAAAAATCTTTTTAATTTAGTACTTTACAACCCAAATGTTTCAGATATTATAAATCTCCAGATTCATTAATTTGCTATTAATATTATGGCGTGGTGGATAAACTATGAAAAAAGATATACATCCTGATTACAACTATGTCGTGTTCAAAGACGAAACATCTAACTTTGCGATTTTGACCCGTTCTACCAAAAAATCGGATGAAAAAATAAAATGGGAAGATGGAAACGAATACCCACTAATAAAAGTTGAAATATCCAGTGCCTCCCACCCATATTATACCGGGAAAGAAAAACACTATGATGCAGAAGGAAGGGTTGAAAAGTTCCGCAGAAAATACATGAAGAACAAAAAGAATGAAGAAGCTAAATCTTCTAAGAATTAATGATTGACCAAAGACTTCTAGATATTCTTGTATGCCCCGAAACAAAACAGGATCTTGTTCTTGCAGAACCCGTTCTAATTAATAAAATAAACGGGCTGATAAAAACAGGCAATCTAAAAAATAGATCTAAACAAAAAGTTACTGAGAAAATAGATGGAGGACTAGTTCAAAAAAACGAGAAAAAATATCTTTATCCAATCAGAGATGAAATCCCTATTCTTCTCATTGAAGAATCAATCCCCCTGGAAAATATCTAATCCTTACTAAATAGCACAAACAATTCTTTTTATACTATAATATTTATCAAGAAAGTGTGGTTTCACCCTTGAGATTCAACCAATCATTATCTAAACCAAATATTTTCGGTACCAATTACCGAGTTCATTTAAAAATGTAGTCCTATTTAACATGGGAGTCAAAAAAACTCCAAACATTATTAATTTTGTGATCAATTTTTTGGACTAGCTTTTATTTGACATCATTCTAACTTCTTCCACAGAACGGCTGCTGGCCTTGGTAACAAGGAATCTGTAACTTCCATGCTCGACTTTATCCCCGACTTTTGGAATTGAACCCAGCTTAGATAATATAAACCCGCTCAGAGTTTCATAATCATCGGATTCCGGTATTCCAACCCCAAGATCATCGTTTATCATTTCTATCTCAATTTTCGGATTTATTAAATAGCTTTTATTTTCCAGCCTTCTCCACAGTTTAATCCCCTTGTCGTATTCATCTTCTATCTCCCCTACAACCTCTTCAAGTATATCGTCAAGAGTAATAGCTCCAACGGCACCACCATATTCATCAACGACTACCGCCATACCAGCTTTTCCATCCTTCATTTCGTCAAATAACTTATCTACATTTTTAGTTTCGGGAACATATAGAGGAGGTTTAGAATAATTCTTTACAGTATCCTCAGAACTAGCTCCCAATAGATAAAATGAATGTAATATTCCAGTAATATTATCAATTCTCTCCCTATATAAAGGAATTCTGGAATGGCCGGTTTCCTTTATTAGCTTGACTGCCTCAGAAACTTTTTTCTCTTCATCCAGTGCACTTACCTGAACAAGTGGAATCATTATCTCGGAGACAGTAGTTTCGGAAAATTTAAATATTCTCTTTATAATCCTTTCTTTGTAATCGTATGTGGGCGTAGTTTTATCACCTTCTATAACATCTATAAGCTCTTCCCTCGTTATAAATGTCCTCTGCTTGGTGCCAATCAGGTCAAGCAACTTTCTGGTAAAAGCATTAATAAAAAAGAGAACGGGCGAAAGTATCTTTGAAAAAACCCATAGAGGATAAATAACCCATAAAATCAAGGTATTTCTATTTTTCTGGAAAATGGATTTAGGAACAACCTGACCAAAAATAACTATTAAAGGGGAAAGAATTAAAACTGCATACAACCCTCCCCCACTTCCATACTTATTATGTATAAAAAAGGTCAAAATTACCGTACTTGTAATAAGAGCTAAATTAATCCCGATCAGGGTTGTACCCAAAAAACTCTCAATTTCATCAAAAGCCCTTAGGACCATTTTTGCACTTCTTGAACCATCTTCTGCTAAAGTTCTCATCTTTACCTTGTCGCACGATACAAGTGCAATCTCTGAGCCAGCAAAAAAGAACTGTAATGCCAAGCAAATAAAGACAATTAAAATTACAATCTCAAGCGACATTTGATACCTCATTATTCCGCTTATTCATTTGCCTCATAATCATAATCTCGGAAATCCTTTTTCCGCTTATACCGTTAACAGAAAAAGTGAGGCTCCCATATTTAACACTTTCCCCCTCTGAAGGTAATCTTCCAAACTGGTCAAACACAAATCCACCGACAGTTTCATTATCCTCAGTAGATGGTATTAATGAATTCTGCAACTCTTCACCCAGATTCTCCAAACCACCCAATCTTAAAATAGAAAACAGATATGTATCATTAAATTCATCGACTTTCATACTACCCGGCACAACAAGTTTGTTGTTATTCCATATAACGGTTGTCCTGTGAATCTTTATTCTTTCATCTTCTATTTCTCCGAAAACTTCTTCAAGGATATCTTCCATTGTAACGATACCATCAACTCTTCCATATTCGTCCACAACGACTGCCATATGAATTCGTTTGGCTTGGAACTCATCCAATAGATCAAAAGCAATTTTTGTTCTCGGAATATAATATGGTTTCCTCAATAAACCTTCTAAAGTGGAACCGTTTATATTATTAGTCGATATAAGATCCTTTGCATAAAGAATTCCTGTAATATTGTCTTTGTCTCCTCTGTATACCGGTACACGGGAAAAACCTCTTTTTTTTACTTCATAAACGGCATCTTTTGGAGACAAATCAATTGGCAAATTAAATACATCCACATTTGGGACCATTATTTTACTTATTGGAACAGTCTCTAATCTAAACAAACCACTAACCAGTCTTTGCTCTATTTCGCTGACCACGCCCTCTTCACTTCCCATACCCACAAGTGCCTTTACCTCTTCTGGTGAATAATCCATCTTATGTTCATATTCAATCTTTCCTCCGAGAATCCTTGTAAAACCTATTGACAAAATCATCAAAACCCATCTAATTGGAGTAATGAGCACATGAAATAAATGTAGGGGTTGAATCACTATAGAAGCTATTAGCCTCGGGAATTTTACACCTAATGTTTTTGGAGCGATTTCACCAATCAAAAGCAGGGTCGGGGACGCAATTGCTATTGATATAAACGTAACAGCTCTCTCAGTGTATCCATCCAACAAATTTTTTACAGTAATACCTATAACACTCGTGTAGGCCACGTTCACAACTTCGTCGGCAAATAGTATAGTTATTATCAACTTGTAAGGTTCACTAAGAAGTTTTTCTATGAGCTTAGAGGTCTTTTTTCCCTCTTTTCTAATGGATTCTCTATGGTGTCTGCCTAGAGAAAATAGAGATCCTTCTGCAACACAGAAGAAAGCAGAAAGAAAAAGCAAAATAAATAATAAAAATAAACTGTAACTTAAAGGAAATTCATCCATTTAGTTTCTAGAAATGAATATGCCCCCTCTTGTTAATTAATACCTTCTCACCTTTTGAATCCAAAACAGTTATCAAATTTCCTCCATTGATATAACCAATCTCAGTAATAGGCAATTGATACTCATTAGATAAAAGTTCAATTTCTTTCTCATTGCCACGTGGAGATGTGAAGAGCAGTTCATAATCTTCCCCACCGGATAATGCAAGAGAATAAGTATCGTCTACATATTCATTAATATATTCAATATAACTATTTGATAATGGAATTTTCTCCAGAAATATAATTGCACCGAGTCCCTGATCAACTGTAATTCTTTCCAAGTCTAGAATCAGACCATCACTTACATCAATCATTGAAGAAACAAGGCCCCTATTTGCCAAATCCCGGCCTATATCAAGCTTAGGTATTGGTATCAAATGCCTATCAATCAGACTTTTACACAGTTTTTTATCAATTTCAGATTCAATCAATTTAAGACCGAGAGAAGAATCGCCTAAGCTGCCCGTAACATAGACTAAATCATGGACCTCAGCACCAAATCTTTTCACTATATTATCTGGGTCAGCTTCACCCAACACTGTAATGTCTATAATTAATTCTCTAGCTTTAGTGAGGTTTCCGCCAATCAACTCAATCTCAAACTCATCTTCGGCTAAACTAAAACCTTCAAGGAGCTGATCCAGATAAAGCTCGTCTTCTTCTTCAGAGAATCCGATAGAAGAGAGTATATATTTGGGAACCCCTCCCATGGCGGCTATATCACTTAAAGAGACAGCAACCGATCTTCTTGCTAAAAGTTTAGGTGAGATATTCTCCTTTTTGAAGTGGACATTGCTGACATGGGAATCTGTTGATACAACCAAATAACTCCCGGGATTTATGCTTACCACAGCTGCATCATCTCCAACCCCTACTGCAACCGACTTCGACACATTTTTGAATCGCTCTCTTATAGAAGAAAGAGCTCGAAGCTCATCTATCATTTCTAATCGATTCCCGGTATTAATACTTTCGAAGTTAAATACTTAAGTGGGTAAAGAGGATAAAGATGGGTTAATAAATTTGGATGATGATTTAAATATCGACTATCGGGGTCAGAGTCTTTCATTAAGGGACTAATTATTAATAATCCTAAATAAATTGTAGTGCATACAATAAGTTATGTCAATTGATTAATTCTCGGAACCTAATAACCTTTACTTAAAAAATATTGATTGATATTGATATTTTAAACATGATCATTATTATATAAGCATCGAATGAAACATAAATCTTTGGAAATTGTCTAAATATATATGAAAAAAGTATTTCTAATTTTACTTATCGGTATTGTTGGGACATCATATGCTCTGTCCTTGGAGAACAGTGGAATTACAACCAACAAAGAGATAAATAACGAAACCGTGATAAATTTAGATCCAAACGATTTTGTTTTCCTTAACAACAGTTCCATTAGGCTTTCCGATCTTATTAATAAGAAGTTAAATGCCTCATTTAATCCATCTGTAATCGAAGGCAATTTTAAGGAAAATATTGAATTTGATAAATTGTTCGATCCTTTCAGTTTCATAAACAACGACCTCGTCTCAAAATTATACTCCTCAATGCCAACAGATTCTGAATTGACTAACGATAGGATTTTAACAGAGAATAATCAAGTAGACTTTAATGCCTATGAAGACATAAAAGGAATTATCAAGGAACAGGATACATTAGTTTTAGGCGGTGTACTTCCATTTTATGGATTACCAGACAGGGATGAACAGAACTACCAAAGCAGTTTTGAAAAAGACAAACTATCATTTTTCTTATACTTCAAACAAAAGTTCTAAATTTGTTCAAATCAGAACTTTACTACACCACTCTTTTTGTTAAAATAATCCAACATTTTGTTAAGGAGAGAAACAATGAAAATTGCGCTGCTGGGCGGTACAGGTGATATTGCCGAGGGATTGGTACTTAGGTGGTCAAAGGTCGGACACGAGATTTTTATCGGCTCAAGAAGCGATGAGAAGGCAAAAGGGATAGCATCCGAATACATAGAAAAACTAAACTCCTTAAATATTGATTCCAATATCCACGGTACACCCAATGCCGAAGCGGCAAAAGAAGCCGAGGTAATTATTATAAGCATTCCTCCTGAGCACGCCGCCTCGACTATTGAAGGTTGCAGAGATAATATAACAGACCAGATAATAGTCACGCCGGTAGTTTCTATGAAAAAGGAAGGAAAAACGTTTCTTTATGATCCACCCTCACAAGGATCTTCGGCTGAAGAAATAAAATCAATATTACCCAAAACAGCAAAGCTTGTATCGGCTTATCACAACTTACCAGCTAAAGAACTGGCAAAAATTGAAGAAGATCTTGATTATGATGTAGTTATATGTGGCGATGATGAAGATGCAAAGGAAGTTATAAAAAACTTGACCGAAGAGATCAAACACCTCAGAGTTCTTGATGCGGGTCCTCTTTCAGTTTCACCCATGATTGAGGCAATAACCCCTCTAATTGTTAGCTTGAATGTAAGACTCAAAAAGCATTTTTCAGTGAAGTTTGTATAATATTCACTCGCCGATTATTTGCAGTATGACCTTTCTATTCCTGGGTCGATTGTCGAAATCTACAACAATTATTTGCTGCCATGTCCCAAGCAGTAAACGGGAGGAAGAAAATGGAACGGTCAGAGAGGCACCTTGCAAAGCAGCCCTGACATGTGAGTAGCCATTACCATCACCCCACCTTTCATTATGACGGTATAGGATATTTACCGGTGCTATCCTTTCTATCGCACTTCTAAAATCCTCCACTGCTCCATCTTCATATTCTATTGTTGTCACCCCTGCCGTTGATCCTGGTATAAATACCGTCACATTTCCAGAAGATATACCAGAATTTACAACTTCACGCTCTACAATCGAAGTTACATCTATCACATCAGTTCCATCCTGCGTTTGCAGTGAAAAACTTACTGTCACTACCGGCATATTGTTTCTCCTAATTACTTTTTCCTTTATCGAATGCTATTCTGTCTGTTATATCCACAAAGTGATGTGGGTCACTGTAGCTTGTGTAATAATGCCTGTCTTCAAGGATTTCGAGGTCTGTGTCAAAATATTGGTTTAATACAATTCTGAATGTATTAACGGGTGTTATATGTGAATATAATTGATCCGGTTCAATACCGGGCAAGAAAAATGCATTTAATATCTGAAATTTCTGCTTTAAACTCTCAGTAACGTTCTTATCAAGTCCTTTAGTGGAATAAGTTGTAAACGGTCCCTCATCAGATTGTATAATTATAATCGGAAGTACTTCGGAACTTTTTAAAAGTTCACTTACAAAAATCTCTATTCTGCCATTCAGGTACATAATCTGATTAACATAGGATTTCTTATTGCCCATACTTTTTTGGTTCTCCAGTGAAAGATAGTCCCCATTTCTATCATGAACGTATGGTCCATGAGGAGTCAGAAAATGTGCAAAGACAAACTTCGGGCTGTCAACATCGATCAGGTCTGATAATACTTCAAATTTATAATCAACCCTTTTCCATTCAAGTACTCTGTAAGTGTGGTTCAAAAGGTGGTCTAACTTTACATCCAGATCAGTTAACTCCAGTATTGGTCTGAAAATGCTCTCCTTATATAACATGCATAAAAAATAACTGCTTGAACGAGATGTGGTTAGGTTGTAGTTTTTGTCTGCATATTCATTATCGTGAAATGGCCATTCAGAATTGCCAAGAAATATAAATTTGTACCCTAGCGATCTCAGGAACCTGCCAACATCATGATTTTTAATCATTGATAAAAAGATGGGATGGATATCGGTTTTCAACTCTTCTAAATAATCCAAATATATCATATTCAATGATGAAGCCAGTGAGTGCTGCGTATGCGGATAGTTCGACATACTGTTATCAGCAACATAAAAACCCTTACTTTTTAGAAATGAAATAAACTTTGAATTGTCGAAATTAAAATATTGCTTTAGAGTTTCCGAGTTTCCGTATTGATCAAATATTAAGTAGTAGATATCCCTTTTTAAATAACTCTTATCTTCTATGTTGATGCCGGAGATAACCGATTTTCTGTACTCGTCATCCCTAGATATCCGGTTCACTGAGTACCCAACCGTCAATCTGTATGTGCACATTATAACCAAGGATATTGCAACCACACTCAGCACAACGTTCAGACCCGCCAGGTCGCTCTTTGTTTTTAGAATAAAAAAAGCAAATAAGATTAGAATAATAAAAATTAAAACCAATAACTGATATTTGCTTATTATGATATCTAGCGTTTCAAGGAAACTAAAAATATGCCCGAATGAGAACCACACAAATAAATAAATTGAAGTTAAAACGGAGGCAGCCGAAAGTTTTTTGGTAATTATAGTCAACAACTTTAAAAATATTAACGTTAAAAAAATAAATAATAATAGCGGAAATATAAAATCAATAATGGAAATCTGAGAGACATTATGAGAAAATAAAAAAAAGAGTGGGTAAGTTGAAAAAATAAATGGATGAATATAAAACTTAATGTTCCTCAAACTGTGCTTTCCTCTCCATAAGATAAATAGTCCTTACAGAATCCGATACCTTTTGTTTATTCAATATCCTGTAAAATAACGAAAACTCTTTTTCAAAATTTTCTATATTATATTTATCAAAAATATCTTCCCTTGTGGACAGTAAATACTTTACCTTCGAGTCCTCTTTAGGAACAAACTCTATAATAAGATAGCGAGAAAGCTTTGAAAACAGTGATGAGATGTCAAAAAGTGGAATATTGTTGGAAATTGCCAAATGATGTACTAAAGCAAGAGCTAAAACTGTATCCACAGGACCGCGATTAATAAGTGATGTACGTTCTTGGTTGCCCCATCCAATATCTGGACTCGGGTTAGTAAGATCGCAAAGCAATGGGAGGATCAACATATTATTTTCATCTAAATTTTTAAGATAATTTATTTCGACCGCAGCAGGATCGATATCAAACGAAATTGTTTTGATATCCATTTTACTTGTAATTCTTGAAAATTCACCTGAGTTAGACCCTAGATCCCAGGTTGATTTCACTCCCGGAATTACCTGCAAAAACTGAGTGACTATCTTTTTCTTTGATCTAGAAGATGTTTCAGAATAATTCGTATTGAGGTAATAATCAGACCATTCCGTGCCTTCAGGTTTCCATTTTAAACTTCTTACCAATGAATAAAGGTTGCCGATGAAGGCAACTAATGCATGTTTGCTGATCTTTCTCAGTCTTGGCTTTTCAACTTTTTTAGAATAATGCTTTTGAGCCCTGGCATGAAGATGAATATGTGTGAGTATTGAAAATCTAAATTTGGTTTTCAAAGGTAAAACACTACTCGCAAGATCCAATGGTATCCCATCTATATACACCTTCATCAATTGGCTAAATCTGATATCTTTATAAGACATTAGTAGCAATGGTGCAAGGAAGTGCTGGCAGAACTGTCTATACGCTTTCCAGGGAGCGCCGCTTTCATATAATTCGAAGGACAGTGTATCAATAAAAATGGGTTTCCCGTTTCTGAACTGAACGTTGTAAACACTTGCGTCTTTTAAGGTCATACCAAATTTAAGCGCAGCTTTTTGAACATCCAAAGTCAAAAGAGCTGCATGCTTGTACTGGCTGAAACACCATTCATAAGGATAGGAGATAAAGTCTATAAATTCGGGTTTTAATATCTTATAGGCAGAATTTGGTCCGCTGAAGCCTTCAGTCATATCTTCGTGCGGTATCAGTAAACCGTCACTAATTAGATGTTCATATAAACCTTTTGCGATAAAATGATCATATTTTTTCTTATAACTAAAATTTACCTGGCGATATAAGCTGCTATCTTTATAAAACAGAAATCCACTCGGGTCTCTAAATGAACTCGTTTCCCTTAAAGCACGATCAATACTCATCTTCATCTGATTTGTTATCAGATCCCTTAGAAAATAGGGAGATGAATTTGTCCCAGTAAATTTTTAGCAAAGCAACAAAACCAATTGCAGAAGCTATCAATATTTGAATTATGAAACTACCACTACCTGGATCTATATAGGCATTCGCCTGGTAACTGGATAGAAGAATCCCCACAAGGGCATAAATTAAAATATTCATATTTTTCTCCGGGTCTTACATTTAATTATATATCAAATAAATCCAATTAGGCCCTTTTAATTCCCTATTGATACATAATTGCATCCATCAAATCAATTAAAATAAATGTTAAAATTGAATTCTTCAATGTTAGTTCTTATAATTTCTTATAATTTGATTTCCAGTAATTCACATTCAAGCCAGGAGTAAATAAAATGGACAAGACAGAGAATCTACTGAAAGAACTAACGGAAGCCAATGGTGTGCCCGGGTACGAGATAGAGATACGCAAAATAATGTCCAAGCATTTATCTCAGATTGGTCAGATTAAAGAAGATAGAATGGGCAGTTTAATTTGTGAAAAACACGGTATAACAAAAGAGCCAACCGTTATGCTCGCAAGCCATATGGACGAAATTGGTTTCATGGTTAAACATATTTCAACAGATGGATTTATCAAATTTGCTCCTCTTGGGGGCTGGTGGGACCAGGTTTTATTATCACAAACAGTATCAATAAAAACACGTAAAGGCTATGTAAAAGGTGTTATAGGAGCCAAACCGCCTCATCTATTGAGCCAGGAAGAAAGGAATAAAGTAGTTTCCAGAAAAAGTATGTACATAGATATAGGTGCAGTTTCTCAACAGGAAGTTGAAAAAGCTGGCATAACTGTTGGAGACCCTATAATTCCAATCAGCAATTTCACGAGATTATCAAATCCCAAAACATATATGTCAAAAGCATTTGATGACAGGGTAGGCTGTGCTGTACTAATATCCGTGATGCAAAACCTGAGAAGGAAAAACCATTCTAACAAACTGGTTGGTGTAGCAACAGTTCAAGAAGAAGTTGGCGTTAGAGGTGCTAACACAAGTGTTGAAATAGCTAACCCCGATGTTGCAATTATTCTGGAGTCGGATATCGCCGGAGATGTTCCTGGTATTAAACCTGACGAATCCTCTACAAAACTGGGCAAGGGACCTTCGGTATTGCTGTATGATTCCAGGATGATACCAAACCTAAAATTAAGAGATCTGGTTATTGATACAGCCAAAAAGGACAAAATACCAATTCAGTTTACAACAATGGAGGGTGGTGCAACTGATGGGTCAGTAATTCACCTCCATAAAATAGGGGTGCCAACCATAGTTATAGGTGTTCCTACCAGACACATCCATAGTCATAACTCGATTATTCATAGAGATGACTTTGACAACGCAGTTAAACTGATCTCGAAAACTGTTCAAAGACTTAACAAAAGAAATGTTGGCACTTTTACCACATGGTAGCTCTAGGATTTATCTTGTTGATTATCATTGCCCATTGATAATATTACTTCCACAAATGTTTTCCTTATTTCCGGGGAAAATCCAGACAGAAAGCCAGCTAAAAATGAAGTCAAACCAGCTTCCACGGGATAATCCTTAATAAATTTTGAGACATCTTCTTTATCAATATCTATCTTCTTTTCATCATACGTTTCGTCAAACTTAAAAATTGAATTCAAAAACCTCTTAATCATTAGAACCAAAATAAGGGCAATACCTATGAATATCAATGCACAAGCCAGGGCAGATAAATAATTTGAGATAAAATTAGTCAAATACAGATAGAGTGCCCAAATTAGAAAGCCAATACTGTAGAGAAAAGAACACACTGTAACAAAAAACAGGATCATTATCATAACAAAACGGATAAAGACCTTTCGAAATCTTGCTGTCTTATGAATTAATGCCTGTTTTGTAAAATAATAAATGCTTGAACTTATATTCATCCTTACCTTCTATCTAACAATTTGCCCAATAAAAGCCCTAATATAAATGCAATTAGCAAACTCATCAATGGCTTTTCCTGAATCTGCTGCTCAACTGATTCAAATGTCTCCCTGCCCATGCCACGCACACGACCCAGCTCATTTTTAAGATCCTCAATAATTTTATCCTTAATAGGACCCGAATCCGTCTTAGCCTTATAAATTAATTTTTGAGTAATATTGCTAATATCCGATTTCAATTTTAATACATCGTCCTTTAGAGATTCCAAATCGTTACCCAACCCGTCTTCATTCATCACTAAACCCCCTTTGTTAATTGATTAGCCGATAACATAATTTAATTCTAACATCTATATCGTACTGGCTAAAACATTAATTTTTAAACATTATAATTAGCCTTACCCGACATATTAAATTAACTTCAAATAGCCTTAATTCTGACGTACACTTAATAATTTTATGAATTGATGATTTAATTATTAAATATATATTGTTGGCGGTTTAAAATGGCAGAGCGAAGAGACACAAAGCGAATACCCTTTAGAACTAAAATTAAACTGGGTAAGGACAAAGCCGAATTAATAGCACGTACTTTTAACATCTCGGAACTTGGAATTGGAATTGAATCAAGAAGAATTTATCCACCTGGCTCTAAAATTGTCATAAATATAGAAGACGGAAGCAAGAGTAATAAAGTTTCTGGGAAAGTTACATGGGCACATTCAAATCTTCCTGGGCTTCCTTCCAGGATGGGTGTAAGAATAAATGAGACGGACATTAATGTAATTAAAGAAGTGTACAGAAAAAAATCCGGGAAGTAATATGCTACTTGCCAAATTTTGAAATAATCGCCAACTCATGCAAGGATATTGATCCGGGGTAATACCTGCCATCAATTACCCATGTGGGATAATTTTGTATTCCCATCGTAAAACAACGGGAAGCTTCAGAATTCTTTCCCTGTCTGTGGCATTCCACGTATGGAA
>JAZGCJ010000046.1:0-4036 GCA_036476895.1 Thermodesulfobacteriota bacterium | reverse complement strand
TTGGTGTAATTACCATGGTTAAATTCTTTCCTTCCATTTTCGGTACATTATCAACCGATCCGACATCAGATACCATATCTATAATTCTATCAGCCAGCGACTTGCCCAAATCGGAGTGTATTATTTCCCTACCCCTGAAAAATATCCGAACCTTTGTCTTATGGTCATCCTCAAGAAATTGCCTCATGTGATTAATTTTGACATTTAAATCATGTTGGCCTATGTTAGGGCGGAATTTAACCTCCTTTAAAGAATGGACCTTCTGTTTTTTTGCACTACTTTGTTTCTTGAGTTCATATTTATATTTTCCATAGTCCATTAACCTGCAAACCGGAGGGTTAGCATTTGGGGCTACTTCAACAAGATCAATGCCCTGTTCCTGTGACATTTTTAAAGCCTCTACAGTTGGGAATATACCTAACTGTTCACCGCCTGAGGAAATCAACCTAATTTCATTCGCTCGTATTCTATTGTTAACCCTAATTTCAGGTTGTCTTGCTATTGTATTGCTACCTCCGTTGAAGAATGAGGATTAGACTCATCTTTTATCATTTCAACAAATTCGTTTAGTGTCATAGGATCAAGATTTTGGCCTCCATGCTTTCTTGGTGATACCGATTCTGTCTCCATTTCCTTTTGCCCTATTACTAGCAAATATGGAATTTTTTCTATCTGTGCCTCCCTCACTTTTAATCCAAGTTTCTCATTTCTAAAATCTTTTTCAACCCTAATATTATATTCTTTTAACTTATTGTAAACAGTCTCTGCATAACTTTCTTGATGTTCACTAATATTCGCAACCCTTACCTGAATTGGGCTTAACCACATGGGAAATGCTCCACCGTAATGTTCTATTAATATTCCAAAGAACCTTTCAAACGAACCAAAAATGGCTCGATGAATCATAATTGGTGTATGCTTAGTGTTATCCTCTCCAATATAACTCATAGAAAACCTGCCGGGGAGGTTGAAATCTACCTGAACAGTGGAACACTGCCAAGCTCTTCCAAGAACATCTTTTATTTTCAAATCTATTTTAGGTCCGTAAAATGCTCCGCCGCCCACGTCCATTTCATAACTTAGTCCTTTAGTATCAAGTGCATTTTTCAGAGCCGTTGTTGCCTTATCCCATATTTCTTTTTCCCCAACATACTTCTCAGGACGAGTTGAGAGATATACCTCAAAATCGCTAAACCCAAACTTACCCAGAAAATAGGTGGTTAAATCCAGGACTCCCTGAACCTCTTCCTCTATTTGATCCGGCATGCAAAAGATATGTGCATCATCTTGGGAAAAGCCCCTAACCCTAAGCAACCCGTGTAAAACACCAGATCTCTCGTATCTGTAAACCGTTCCTATCTCCGCCCATCTGAGCGGCAAGTCCCTATAACTGCGTATCTTAGTTTTATAGATCATTATATGGAATGGACAATTCATTGGCTTGATCTGGTACTCAGAATTTTCCACTTCCATAGGAGAAAACATATATTCTCTATAAAAATCTACATGTCCGCTCGTCTTCAAAAGATCCAGTTTTGCCATGTGTGGAGTGTATAGCAGATCGTACCCAAAACGCAGATGCTGCTGCTTCCAAAAATTTTCAATAATATTTCTGATTGCAGCACCTTTAGGATGCCACAATACCAAGCCCGGACCAACTTCTTCCTGAATACTAAAGAGATCTAACTCCTTTCCGAGCTTTCTGTGGTCCCTTTTTTTTGCTTCTTCTAATTTATTTAAATAGTTCTTAAGATCTTTCCTGTCCCAAAATGCCGTTCCATATATTCTCTGAAGCATTTGGTTGCTTTCATTTCCTCTCCAGTAAGCCCCGGCAATACTTAGCAGTTTGAAAGCCTTTAAATAACTTGTTGAAGGAATATGAGGACCTCTGCATAAATCAAACCAAGTTTCCTGATCATATATGGTTATTTCCTCATCCTCGGGCAGTTCGTTAATAATCTCAACTTTATAGCTTTCTCCAATTCCCTCGAACGTATCTATTGCCTGTTGCCTAGACACAGTCTTTCTCAACATCGGACTGCCGACTTTAACAATCTCCTTCATCCTTTCCTCGATTTTTTCCAAATCCTCTGGTGTAAATCCACGAGGAAAATCAAAATCATAGTAAAATCCATCTTCAATCACCGGACCAATCGTTACTTTTGCCTCAGGGTATATGCTTTGAACAGCCTCTGCCATAACATGTGCTGCTGTGTGCCTGACCAAATCAAGCCCTTCATCCGAATTTAAGGTAACCGGTTCTATATATGCATCAGACAACAAATTGTACAAAAGATCAACAAGTCTCCCATCTACTTTGGCACCTATGATTCTGCCCTTGGGATCTTTCCCTTTGAATACTTCACTTACACTTGTACCAGATGGAACTTTTATAGTTTTCCCGTTTGAAAATCCAAGGTTTATCTCACTCATAATAGTATAAATTTTTAGGTGGTGAGCACGGCAGGATTTGAACCTGCGACCTCTTGCGTGTCAAGCAAGCGCTCTCCCCCTGAGCTACGCGCTCATTCAATTTCAAAATCCTAATTTTACTTTTATATTTCAACTACTGTCAAGATAGTTAGCACTTTAAATCAAATAATTTTTTTGACAACATATAAAAGATTTACTAAAATGTGTTTTTCACAATGAATAAATTTTTTAATTAGGAGATTTACATGTCTAATAACATTGTAATGCAAACCGATTTTGACGGAGCAGGCAATCCTAAGAGAGGAAAAGTCAGGGATATTTACGATCTTGGGGACAAACTTTTACTAGTAGTCACAGATAGAATATCGGCCTTTGATGTGATTTTGCCAAACGGTATACCTAATAAAGGTATGGTTCTGAATCAAATATCAAAATTTTGGTTTCGCCAGACAATGGATCTAATTCCAAATCACTTTCTGAGCTCAGATGTTAATGATTATCCAGAATTATTCCATAAGTATTCAGACGTGCTAAATGGGAGAAGCATGTTGGTGAAAAAAACAAAGCCACTACCCGTCGAGTGTATTGTTAGGGGATATATATCTGGATCCGGATGGAAGGATTATAAGAACAGTCAATCCGTCTGTGGTATAAATCTGCCGGATGGTTTAGTGGAATCATCCAAACTAGATAAGCCAATATTTACTCCTTCAACAAAAGCAGAAGAAGGTGAACACGACGAAAATATAACCTTTGAAAAAACCGTAGAGTTAATAGGAAAGGAATTAGCAGAAAAGGTTAAAAATATAAGTATATCACTTTATTCGAAGGCCAGGGATATTGCAGATGATAAAGGGATAATAATAGCTGATACCAAATTTGAATTCGGTATAGATAATACCAACGGTGAATTAATTTTGATTGATGAAGCGCTTACACCCGACTCATCAAGATTCTGGCCTAAAGACCAGTACAAACCGGGTGGATCACAACCAAGTTTTGACAAGCAATTCGTTAGAGACTACTTAAGCTCTATTGATTGGGACAAAACCCCCCCCGGACCGGAACTTCCCGAAGAGGTGGTTAAGAAAACTAGTGAAAAATATATGGAAGCATTGAATAGGATTACTTCTTAATGTTTTATGGAATTATTGTTTTCTAAAATTGTCTAAAGCTGATCAACTGCCCTTTTCGGGAATCTGGGCATTGGGAAATTTGAATAACGCCACAGCATGTACTGCAAGAAGTGGCACTACTTTCACTGGTTATAACGGTTATAAAGGAGATAAGTTTACAGTTCTAACTGCTAACCACACTCATCAAAACGATTCGGTCCTTAACTAATTTTATGTATTCCGACCATAACAAAATTATTATATATTTATGCTTCCCGGAATATTGGTTTATGTTCACTTGTTGAGAATGAACGCAGATTCAGGGATCGTAATATAAAATAAAATGAGAACTATTAGTATATTAGGATGCGGATGGCTAGGTCTGCCACTTGGAGAATACCTAAAGCAGAAATCTTATAAGATAAAGGGCAGCACTATTTCAATTGAAAAACTTGGGTTATTAAAGAAAAAAGGTATAGAGCCTTTTT
>JAZGCJ010000045.1:0-2012 GCA_036476895.1 Thermodesulfobacteriota bacterium | reverse complement strand
TTGGACATATCTACTATTTCAATATTCCCCCATTTGTCATGATCCGGCATTTCTTGTGTTTCTACTTCGGATTTCTTGGGTGTGGTTTCTTCGATATCAGGAATCTCAGCTTCCTTAATTTTTTTGTCTTTAACTGAATTTCTAACGTCTTCTGCAGAGATTCTCCCTCCTGGTCCGGTACCTCCTACTTTATTAATATCGACACCAAGCTCCCTTGCCAATCTTCTTACCGAAGGAGCTGCCGGTGCAATTTCATATTCATTATCAGCTGATTTTAACTCAACAACATTACTACTATTATCTTCAATCAGATCTTCTGTTTTTTCTCGTTCAGCTTTTTCCTTAACTTTTGATCTTATGTCTGAGATGTTTTTGTCATTTATTTGTTTTTCAACGGCAGTGGATTCGATGATTTTATCGGGGACTGATTCCCCGTTGGAATCCTCAATAGTTACAATTAACTGACCTACCTTAATAATATCTCCTAACTTTACATGCAATCCTTTTACTATACCGCTTACAGGTGCCGGTACTTCTATAGCAGCTTTATCGGTTTCGAGTTCAACTATTGCTTGGTCTTGTTCAATAAAATCACCTTCTGAAACTAAGACATTGATAACTTCACCGGTATCAATGTCTTCTCCTAATTCAGGTAACCTAAATTCGGTAACCATAACAAATCTCCTTATTAAGAATACATAGGGTTAAACTTTCCTGGATTTATTTTTAAATATTTTATGGCTTTTTGCACCGTATCAATCTTGATCCTCTTATCTCTTGCAAGTGCATATAAAGTGGAGAGAACAATATATCTATAATCAACTTCAAAAAAATCTCTAAGTGCTTCCCTGCTGTCGCTTCGCCCAAAACCATCAGTGCCCAGTGTAATAAGATTTTTTGGAAACCATCTTGCTACTGAATCTGGCAGAGCCTTTACATAATCCGAAGCTGCAACAAAAACTCCCCCACAGCCCTCAAGACATTTCTTAATATATGGCACTTTTTGTATTTCTGTTGGATGTAGAATATTCCATCTTTCAACTTCATGAGCATCTCTGTATAGCTCCTTGTAACTGGTAATACTCCACACATCAGTTGTAACCTTGTAATTTTCCTCCAATATTATTTTTGCTTTTATTGCCTCATTTAATATGGCACCGCTTCCAAATAGGTGTGCACTGTTCTTGGCATTTTTTAAATTAGAACTCTCAAATTTATACATTCCCTTTATTATTCCTTCTTCAGCTCCTTCGGGCATTGACGGTTGATGATATGTCTCATTCATAACGGTTATGTAATAGAATATTTCTTCGTTTTCTATATACATTCTCTTAATTCCATCTTCGATTATAACGGCTATTTCATATGCAAAAGCAGGATCGTAAGCCCGCATGGTCGGATAAGCAAATGCATAAAGATGGCTGTTTCCGTCCTGGTGCTGAAGTCCCTCGCCTGCAAGGGTTGTTCTGCCGGACGTGCCTCCAACGAGAAAGCCTTTACATCTCATGTCCCCGGCTGCCCATACCAGATCTCCAATTCTCTGCAGACCAAACATCGAATAGAAAATGAAAAATGGAATCATATTAATTCCGTGTGTTGAATATGCGGTACCTGCCGCTATAAATGATGACATGGAACCGGCTTCCGTAATACCCTCCTCCAATATTTGCCCATCCTTTGCTTCCTTGTAATGCAGCAGTGTGTCTGCATCGACCGGCTCATATAGCTGTCCGACGTGTGAGTATATTCCAACCTGTCTAAACAGAGCTTCCATCCCAAATGTTCTGGCTTCGTCAGGTACTATCGGAACAATATACTTGCCCAGCTCCTTATCCCTTAACATCTTTGACAGCATTCGGACAATGGCCATAGTAGTGGCAAACTTTTTGTCCCCCGAACCACGATAGAATTCATCAAATATATCTTTTGAATTAAATGTATGAGGTTTCACTTTTACTTTTCTATTTGGCATATAGCCACCTAGTTTTTTTCTCCTCTCATGGAGATATTTC
>JAZGCJ010000044.1:0-3699 GCA_036476895.1 Thermodesulfobacteriota bacterium | reverse complement strand
AAGGTATTTGGAAATATCCCCACCACCACCCTTGATCGCAATTGATATTCCTGCAAAGCCGAAACCAAGGCATATCGAGACCCATATTGAGATAAGAACACCAAAAAATTTCCCAAGAAAGATTTCAGACTTATCTATGGGATGTGAAAGAAGATATGCTAATGTTCCGTTTTCTCTTTCATTTGAAATACTGATTGCCCCAGTGGTGAGAGCAATAAGAGGGACGAACAGTAATACAAGATTTATTAAACTTGCAGCAGTACGTCCAAATCCCTCAAAACCTGCAATTTCGTCTCTAGAGGATGAAATAAATAAAAGAAGTAAAGCCAGTACAGAAAAACAAATTGTATACAGAATAAACCACCTGTTTTTTAAAGATTCTTTCGCTTCTTTTTTGATAATCAGCAAAATATTATAAATCTCCAATCTGTTTTACCTCATTCATTATGCTTTCCATTGATAGCTCTTCGATGCTGAAATCATCTATAGGTATGCCTTCGAGCAACAGTTTTTTAAAAGGCAGGATTCTTTCTTCTGAACCTATCTCTATTGAAAATCCATTGCCATTCAAATCAATCTTATCAAATCCCTCTCGTGCCAGGATGTCGAGTGCATGCTTTAAGCTGGTTTGAGGTATCACGAGGTTTACCTTAATCCTGAGTCCTAGTGATTTTCCAAGATGCTGGGGAGAACTTTCCAATACCAGCCTTCCAGACTTCATAACAAGTACTCTGTCTGCCAAAAATTCAACCTCATCAAGCCTGTGAGATGAAAAGAGTACGGTCTTTCCCTTATCCTTAAGTCTTTTAACAAGCCTCAGGAAATCACCCCTTCCATGCGCATCAAGGTTCGATGTAGGCTCATCGAGAATCAGAATCGGAGAATCGGAAAGGAGAGCTATAGCAAATGAAAGTCGTTGTTTCATACCGCCGGATAGTGCAGAGGTGGGTTTTGATGCGTGTTCCTCAAGATCTACTAATTTTAAAACCTCTTTAATTCTCTCATTGTTTACACGACGAAGTGCACCAAAAAACCCAAGAACCTCTGAGGTTCCCATATCATAAAATACAGGCTCTTGGGGCACATAACCAATGAATGACTTGGTTTTTTTTGGGTTCTCTTTAGTGTCGATGTTGTTTAAGGTTATCGATCCACTGTAATCCAATACACCGAGAATGCACTTGATAAGCGTGCTTTTTCCCGCTCCGTTTGGGCCTAGAAGTGCTACCGCCTCTCCCGCGTTTACACCGAAGGAAACAGTATTAACTGCTACGACTTCACCGAAGTGCTTAGTTACTTCATTTACCTTTATCAATTGGCTGCCTGTGTGTTTGCTTTATTAAATAATAGTAAAAAACCAGGGGAAAAAGAACTAGTAATGAGGAAACAACAAATAGATTAGCGGAGAATTTCCTCTGGGCCAGTCTAAATCTGGACGGTATTTGATAATTTAGCAAAGGGTATTCATCGGTTATCTTGGGTACAGGCTTTATTAAAGGAAATGCGTTTGATGCAAGTTCAATCGCTTGTGAAACCGGGCTAAAAATAAACAATCTTAAATTTGGGTACGTGTCTACAAGACTTTCGAAAAGATTCTCAGCCTTATAAGGTATTTCACCTATTCCGTCACCGTTATCGTCATATCCAACGTAATCGCTCCAGAAATTACCACCATTACTAAGGTGCCATTTATTTCCAGAAAGTGTTCCGCCACCCCTTACCTCGATCTGTTCGGTATTATCGATAAAACTGTTCGAAACAAATATATTCCTCTCAATCGAGGGCATTAATGAAGCACCAATATCATTAAATGCTATAACATTTCCAACTATTTCATTCCAGGAGTCAATTAGGTGGGGAGAATTGTCGAGATAAAGGCCGATTCGATTATTTATGAACAGGTTTTCTTCAGCGACTACATCATCAAGGTCTTTAAATCCTATCCCATAACCGGTTGCAGAACCCTGATTACCTGCAAAAATGTTGTGATAAAATTTTATCCCGCTACTGTACATCAGGAAGCCCCCCACAAAGTTATCGGTGAATATATTATCTTCAAACACATTGTCGTTGCTATACATGTAGTGTAGGCCATACCTTCCCTTTTCCACCTTATTCCCCTTTATAAGGGCCTTTCCCGACCACCACATAACAAGATCCCTTGATTTAATAATGTGGTTGTATAGTATTCTTGCCTCAGAACTATACCAAAGACGAATTCCATCACCCCTTTGCGGGAGGGGCAAATCTTTACCAACTATCTTGTTATTTCTAATGAGACTTCTAGGTGAGTTTTTAAGATAAATACCGAAAAGTACATCCTCTAATTGATTGTTCTCTATGATCGAATCGGGTGCGGAGTCAAGTAGTATTCCGCTATCCTCAAAGGTTAAACTGGTTCCACTTCCTCGAACGAGGAAGCCCTTAATGGTACATTTTGGAGCTTTTATTAAAACAACAGTGCCCTTGCCCTGTCCATCGATTATTGGTCTGTCTATTCCTATTAGACTAATTGATTTATCAACAACTATCCGTTCTTTATACACACCATTCCCTACTAAAATCGTATCCCCGTCTTTTGCTAGATCGATAGCTTGAGATATAGAGATTATCGGTCCATCCGGTCTGACTGTATAATCTGCCTCTATTAACTCTGCGTTAGAAGTTAGGACGCTTGCCATTACAATAAGTGCAGTTATATATTCTAACATTTATATAATTTTGTAAAATTTAATATTCTTCAGTTACTTGTTCTGGATTGGGCTAGGCATTCATTCCTGCTCATTTGCCCTCTAACTTGAATTTAGCCTCCATTAATGGCTTATATGCCTTACGGTGATAATAAAGTCCGACTATGATAATAATGGATGCAGCAATGGATAAGTACAAACCGATTTCCCAGCTTGCTACAGTGTTGAACTGCCCGATTTTACCCTCGCCGAGCAGTGGAGGAATAAAAGGATCAATTGCGTTACTAAGGGGTGCATTCGTATCCAAATTCATTCCGAAGCTACGCATCCAAAAATAGAGGTCTCCTAGAAAAAAGAGGGGGAATAATATTGCTGGAATACTGAGGAATAAGGCAATCGGGCTGTGTACGTAGACTGCGCCTATTATAAGAAGGAATAATCCCACAATCATAAATATGCTAAGTGAGCGCTCTAACGACGCTGCCTCGCCCAGAGGTTTCATACCGATATAATGATTAAGTATATCGATTTCCTGAACATCGCCACTTACTTTATTTATGTATAGACTTGCCTTTAAACCCCCTGGATACTGCGGTGCAAAGAGTGTTAGCTCCCAGTAAGGCAAGAAGATGGAAATTAATAGCACGAATGCCGCAACAACAAAAAGGATTGTCGGAATCAAAAACCTTGACTTTTCTTTTTTCCACAATTCTTTGGGTATTCGGGGTCCTAGTATAAGTTCATTTTCCTTCATCTGGTAATATCCTCCATTCAGATCCGATCTTGTCGTAGAGAGGGGCTCGACAATTTATTCTCCAGTCAATATGCTCTTTGCATTCAAGCCTGCTGTAGCAGCCTTAACATAGTACTGCCATGCCATATTGTATGCAAAGTTGGCGTTTTCCCACTCTTCCTTTTCCATGGCTTTATCCCCTTTGGCAAGCTCATTGTCTCCTTCTTCAATCCACTTTACGGCATCTTCAATCAGGTCTTTTGCATACGGGTTTCC
>JAZGCJ010000043.1:0-4054 GCA_036476895.1 Thermodesulfobacteriota bacterium | reverse complement strand
CTTCTTTTATAGATGAACCAAATCAATTGTTGGGGTTTGATATAGCAAGATCGAGATGGAGTTATGGGTTTGACCTTTATGAGAATAAAGGTAATCGAAAAGAACTTAACAAATATGATTTAAAGTTCTAATTAAAAGGTAAGTGCTGTGAGGAATTGAAAATTTTAGACGGTTAAACTATGTTTTAGGGGCTACTTCTATATACCATTTAGGTTTGATCCTTCCGAAATCTGTTCTTATGTTTTTCTTTAACGCTTTCTTAGAGTCTAGCACATATTCATGATTATTCTCTCGGACAAATATAACCCAATGCCAATACGGTTTGCCTCTTTCAAGATGCCATTTGATAGATAAAAGTGCACAATCAGGTAAGGACTTCCAGCTCTTGAATGGGGTTTCAGTACTACTTGTCTTGATACCAAGTTCTTGCAATAAAGAGCGTATATGTTGAGTATCCGACCAGAGATTTGAATCATCCGCATAGATGCCGAGTCTGTTCGCTATTTTCCTAGCTTGCCTATAAGTAACTCGTGCTATTGCGGCTGCACTTGCAATAGCGCATCCCGTTTTTTCTGGCTGTATAACTGGTTTCATAGCTATCAACGCTTAACTAAAGATTGTTATTGATATTACTAAAGAGCCTAACAATGAATATTATGTAAATTTTATTAAGTTGCCTATGGCAAGTCAATAAATGGTTCATGTTCCAGGAGAAATCCTAAAGTTTTTTATAGCCGGTTAATCCAATATGCGAGCCCTATCCTCTACATAATATATCAATATTAAATTTGAGCACTATTCTCTTACTTATATGTGGCTTGAGTCTAGGTGAATTGGTTATTTAAATGATATGTATTGCATTATATTAATCATTACACGATAATATAAAAATATTGGAGATTTTAAAAAAGAGGGTGAATGGAATGAAGAAAATAATATTAGGAATAGCATTTTGTACTCTTGTAATCACCGGAGGTCTTTCTTTAACTCCAAAGACCGTTAAGTGTGAGGATTGTAATAAGGGAAAGGAGTGCACCACTTCTTTTGATTGCGGTGAAATAGGGGTATGTTATTGCCAGTATTCATACGAGGAAACTCAGGAAGAAGGCGGAGCGATTCCTGAATCCGGAACGTGTTATTTTGAATAGACTTATGGGTTTATGAGCTTTCTTGCAAACTTAAAAATACTTCCTCGCATTCTTTTAATAGAGATTCTATAAGTTTTCTAGCCGAAGATTTCCTGAACATAGCGGAGCTCTGTCCGGCCCAGAGAGACATGAATTGTGAATTGTTCTGTGATTTAGCAGCCGTGCGAATAGATTTCGTCAGGTGGCTCTGTTTGGGATAATCGGGTATCTGGTCCTCAATTGACTTCATTTCACTGAGAAATCGATTTCGAATCCCCCTTGCAAACTTTCCTGTAAAAGCCCTGGTTAGATCGGTACTTGTATCGGAACTTTCCATCAAGGCTTTTATCCATGCAGGATGAACTTTGGCTTCCCTGCAACCCAGAAACGCCGTGCCCATCTGAACACCTGATGCTCCTAAGGAGAGCGCAGCAACAATTCCTCGACCATCCATTATGCCCCCGGAAGCCAAAACGGGAATTTCAACAGTATCAACGACCTGAGGGACAAGCGAAATTCCTCCAATGCGCGGGAGTTCTTCACTTGCCAAAAAAGTACCCCGGTGTCCACCGGCTTCGATGCCTTGAGCCACAACTATATCACACCCCGAGTCCTGGAGAACCTTGGCTTCGTCTGTACAGGTTGCAGTACCTATGATTTTAATTCCCCGCTGTCTGAGCTCCTTCATATAATCAGTGTTTGGAACACCAAAGGTGAAGCTGAATACCGGCACACTGTGTTTGAGCACAACTTCGATCTGATCTTCAAAAGAGGGTAGTTTGCCTGCTGTCTCGGTCGGTGGTTCAACACCGAGCTCATTTGAGTATTTCGTCAGAATATCAATTACTTCTTTTGAGGCTGCTTGATCGTTTTCCAAGGGTTGATCGGCGAAAAGATTAATTGCAAAAGGCTTTGCAGTGTGTTTCTTTATTTCGGATATAGTGTTATCAATTTGCTCTGGTTCCAGATAGGCTGCACCTATTGAACCAAGGGCTCCGGCTTCGGAAACTGCAGCCACCAACCCCGGGGTGGTAGGGCCACCTGCCATCGGAGCCTGGATGATGGGATGGTTTATCCCCAGTGTTTTGCAAAGAAGTTTAGTCTGCTTAGGCCATATGGTTGACATCACGAATTATATCTTTGATCCATTACATTTTTATATTTATAGCCAATTAATCACTGCTTTCCGGAGATATATAATTAGAAGTTAATGGGTGGATAGCAATTAAGTCGATATTCATGCCTCATCCATACTGCGTTATCTGTTTCTTGTTTAGGTGCAAAACCATTTACAACGATTGGTTAAGCCGTTATCCATTCTCTTGCATCGGGAAGCTGTGCGTTTGAAAACACCTTTACCTGGCCGGGAATTGCGAAGCCAAAGAATTTGGTTGCCCCGCGGATCCACTCAACGTCTGAAACTACTGCAATTTTCTCCCATGCGGTTATGTGCCTTAGCCCGACCTTGGCATCATCCCACATTGCGCCAACGCTGAATCCTTTAAAGTCAGGGCCGAGATAATAAAGCATCCGGATTTTGTCATAATCCTTTAGCTTTGTCTCTACAGTGGGGATAAGTACTGACTCATAGTCATCAGCAGTTACCGTTCCTGTAGCACTGAATCCAACAACATTGCCAGGTAGATCCGGTATATGTTCGAGCATGATGTTCGCCTCCATTATTTGTGGTCGCTTTTCAGAATCTGTAAAACAGCCTATGCGGAATTAATTAGCATAAACAGCAAAACAATTTATATTATTCCGATTTTATTAAATTACTTCTTGTAAGTCAATAAATGCTTGAATGCTTAGAAATCTTATTCACTAGTTTTAGTAAGTCGAGTCAATATGCATGCAAGGCCCCAAGCTCTATGCATGTTCCATGTCTGATGTCAATCCCTGACACATTTTTCTTTATTTTCAATTGTGAAAACGCGATCCCCTATTGTTTTTTTTATCATGGTTGACACCTTTTTCTTTTCTGTTATTGCATATTGGTACTAAAGTGCCAAAATTAAATTATTAATTGTATCTATGAAAGTACAACACGTAGAATGCCATTCAGGTTATAAAGCTAATGAGCGCCCCTTGAGCTTTAAGCTGGATGATAGAAAATTCACTGTCAAGGAGCTATTAGACCAATGGTACGGTATTGACTATACCTACTTCAAGGTACTAGCCGATGATGACAGTATCTATATCCTGAAGTATGATGAGCATAAAGACGAATGGAGCTTAGAGTTTTTCAAAGCAAAAGAGAAAACGTAGAAACATAATTCCTGAAAAGCCAACTCATTCAATATTAGCGATAACAGTCCTTATTTACTTAAATTTATAAATAATAATTTGCTATAGAAAACAATTAAAGGGCAACCCTTTCATTTCAAAAGAAATTGAGTTTGTATTGCGATTATTTGTCAATTATGAAGACGCGATCCCTATTGTTCTTTACTTCTTTCAGCTCGCCCTTCCAGCTTCTGTTGCCTCCGGAACCTCTATGAGGTTCCCTGTCTTACAATCATAAATGTAACCGTAAACCGGAATCTCACCTGGAACCAAGGGATGCTCTTTAATTCTCCGTACATCCTCTAAAACGCTTTTTGGGTTATCCGATATGGTCAACCAGTCAATGTAATTTCCTTCAGTGGAGCCATGGCCTTCCCCGGAATCATGCCAACCACTTGCATCAACACTCGATGTCTTTAAGCTGCTCGCAAGCAAGGTCCGCATGATCTCATTGGTAAATGTTTCCATACCACAGTCTGTATGGTGTATAACGAACCATTCTCGTGTTCCGAGTAGCTTGTATGAGATTACGAGTGATCGGATAGCGTCGTCGCTAGCACGGCCGCCGGCATTTCTTATTACGTGTGCATCGCCTTCGGCAAGTCCAGCATACTTCGCCGGATCTAGCCGAGCATCCATAC
>JAZGCJ010000042.1:0-7223 GCA_036476895.1 Thermodesulfobacteriota bacterium | reverse complement strand
AACGATACGGGCAAACAGTAATGGCAGCTCCTCCGAAAGAGGGCTTTTACAACACACTTTGGTTCGCACCGGGAATTGGCATGCTATCTATGGCCCTAGTAATTGTTTTAGCTTTGAGAAAATGGTCTAAGAAAAACGAAGACAGCTCTGCCCACGAAGAAATTGAAGATGATTTACCCGAGGATGAGATTGAGAGGAACGAAAAGTATTATGAGAAAAAGCTGGAAGAAGAATTGAGGAATTTTCAGTGCAATCTAAAGGCTTAATGTGTAATATTGAAGGTGGGCTAAAGAATGGAGGGCGGATCAATTGAGTGATTACGAATTCAGGTGTTCAATTGGAAAAGAAACGTAAATCAGAAGCATTCTCAGATGCAGGTGTAAATCGCCTATCTAACGCATTCCACTATTCTACAGATGCCATTGTTTTGACTGATAAGGGCGGAATTATCCAAGATATCAATCCTGCATTTACCAGGATGTATGGGTATTCCGCTGAAGAAGTAAAAGGTAAAACTAACAGAGTTCTCAGATCGACTGTCCCAAAACCATTCTTTTACGAAGATATGTGGGTTGCTCTGTTAAAAGAGAAACAATGGAAAGGTGAACTATTCAATAGAAGGAAAGACGGCAAGGAGCTCCCCGTTTATCTTTCAATTACACCTATATATGAAAACGAAGATCTTACCGGTTATATGGGATTGTCAATTGATCTATCCGATAAGTACAGAATCGGAAAAGAATTGGATCTGCAACGTCGTTTTTCTGAATCACTTTTGAGCACTGCGAATAGTTTGATTGTTTCCCTTGATCGTAAAGGGAAGATTCTCATGTTCAATAAGATGTGTGAAGAAGTACTTGAGTATAATGAGAGTGAAGTACTGGGTAAGGATTGGATTGATATCTTTCTTCCTGAATCGAAGAAGCCAAATCTGAGGAGTGTGTTTGAGCAGCTTATAGAAACCGGAAGACCGGAACATTATGAAAATGAAATAATAACCAAATCAGGAGTGTCGCGAACAGTATTATGGAGCAATACAACACTTAAAGACGACAGTGGAGACGTTATCGGTACACTATCGATCGGACAAGATGTTACTGAGTTTTTAATACTCAAAAAAAAGATAGGTCGCTCCGAACAATTAGCGGTACTTGGTCAGCTTGCAGCCGGTATAGCACATGAAGTAGGTAATCCTTTAACATCAATTGCTTCATTAGTTCAGCTGTTACAAAGGTCACATAATGAGCAAGACCTTAAAGAAAAATTGGATATGATAATGAGTCAGACCAAGAGGATAACTCAAATAATAAGGGACCTTGTTGATTTCTCACGTCCATCTGAATCTGTAGAAGAGATTACGGATATTAATAAGCAAATAGAAAAGGCTGTACGAATAATACGAATAGACGACAAATCGAAAGATATCAAATTTGAATTGGATCTTAGCCCGGATATAGGTCATCCGTTTTTAATACCGGATCAGTTTTTTCAGGTAATTCTGAATTTATTACTGAATGCCGTGGATGCTTCCATCGAGCATGGAGGTACAATATCGATCAGGAGTTATAAGAGAGACGGAGCTGTACAAGTAAATATCACCGACAATGGAACCGGGATCTCTCCGGACGAGATAGATAGAATATTTGAGCCCTTTTATACGACAAAAGAGGTTGGAAAGGGAACAGGACTCGGTTTATGGGTAAGCAATGGTATTATTAACTCTTTCGGCGGAAATATAGAAGTTGAATCAGAGGTATATAAGGAAACAACTTTCACAATTAGTATACCGGTAGGCAAAAATGGGGGCTAAGAATGAATGAAAGAATATTAGTTACTGATGATGAAGAGATAATCAGGGATTCCCTTTCATACATCTTAAAAGAAGAAGGATATCAGGTGGACAGCGCTGTCGATGGTGCTGATGCTCTCGAAAAAATGGCAGCGAAAGAATACGATCTTGTTTTTACCGATCTCAAAATGCCTAAGGTAAGCGGTATAGAACTTCTTGAAGAAATTTCATCTAATAAATCAAGCACATTCACCATTGTTATTACCGCGTATGCTTCAATCGACTCGGCTGTATCCGCATTGCGAAATGGCGCTTACGATTATATAGTTAAACCGCTCGATTTTGATTATGTCCTCATGAAGGTAAAACGTCTTTTTGAGTATAAATCACTCGCTAAAGAGAATATGATTCTTCGAAGAGAAGTAAATCAAAAGTATAACTTCTCGAATATAATTGGAAAATCGGAGAAGATGCAGGAATTATTCGAAATTATAAAAAAGGTATCAAACTCTGATGGAACGGTATTGATTTCAGGAAGTACAGGAGCAGGAAAGGAATTGGTGGCAAAGGCAATTCACTATAACGGACCTCGCGCGGGTGAACCGATGATTACCGTTAATTGTGGAGCCATAGTGGAAAATCTAATAGAATCGGAGCTGTTTGGGCATAAAAAAGGTTCTTTCACGGGAGCGATCAAAGATAAAATAGGATTTTTTGTTGCTGCTGATAAAGGTACACTTTTTCTTGATGAAATAAGCGAGCTTCCGACTCATTTACAGGTGAAATTACTAAGGGTTTTGGAAAATTTTGAGATTACTCCTGTCGGTGCGGTCGATGCGATTAAAGTTGATGTTCGAATCATTGCTGCTACGAATAAGACTTTGGAAGATGAAGTAGAAAAGGGGAATTTTCGAGAAGATCTGTATTATCGATTAAATGTGGTTTCTCTTACACTTCCTTCCTTGAAAGAACGACAAGATGATATAGAACTATTGATCGAACATTTTATAGAGAAACTCAATATGGAAATGGGCAAAAATATAGAAGGAGCTGAGGAGCTATTTATCTTATCATTAAAAAATCATAATTGGAAAGGTGAGGTGAGGGAATTAGAGAATATCATAGAAAGAGCAATGATATTTACAGATGGTCCAAAATTAAGCGTAGAAGATCTCCCTGATTCTCTAAAAGAAGAGCACCTTATATCTGATTTGAATGGAATTCCAACGGAACTTTCAAGTGCCGTAAACTACTTTGAACGGAATCACATACTTGAAGAGTTAAAAAGGAACAATGGAGATAAGAAAAAGACATCAAAACTGCTCGGAATCTCTCTTTCCTCACTATATCGTAAGTTAGGACATTTCGGTTTAGATTCCCAATCCTAATAATAGAATCAATTGCCTTCTCAACTATAAGAAGGAAATAAAAGTATTTTAGTTGTTGTAACAATCCCATCAAGTTATTGTAAAATATAATCTTACACCTATGGCTTTCAAAAATTTTAGTAATGGCACGAAGTTTGTCATTGTTTATCATTAAAGGAAGAAGAGAAATTAAATCAGAAACTGAAAATAGAACAGTATTATTATGCGAGCCTGATGACAGCCTGAGAGAAAGTCTGTCGTTGGTTCTTAAACCTAAATACAAAACATCTTCTATTTCCTATCCAGAACAGGTGTTAACCGAGCTGTCCAAATTCAATTCGGATCTTTTGATTCTCGATATAGATCCTAGAGGGTTGAAAGACTTAAAAATATATAATGACATCAAAAGAATAAGTCCAAACACAAAAATATTATCGTTATATGTGTATGGTGAAAATGCTGAAAACGTTGATTCAGAAGTGAGAAAATTATCAAATGCTGTTCTCTATAAACCTCTTGATATAATCCATTTTCTTGAAACCGTTAAGAGAGTGAATAACGAATAAATTTTCTAATAAAATACTCTCCTATCCGAAATGGAGTTTAAATGATTTAATAGCTCCGAATCATAGATATGTTGACTAATTCACTCAATTTTAATAATTTGTCGTTGTTTAATTTTATTGATGTAATTATATAGAAAGTTAAAAATATGGGAAACTCTATAATTTCCGATACTGGAAATTTTTGAGTAATAGTTATGAGAACACTGCAAGGGATTATAATAGAATTGAACTTGCTGATTGTTATAGTATTATATTTATCACAGATTGAAACATATGCATCCGAGCCCCCGGATGGACCTAATCATCAATTCATTGGCGTAATTAAATGTAAGATGTGCCATAAGAAAGAGAAGAAAGGATTTCAATACGAGATTTGGGTAGAAAGTGCCCATTCGAAAGCCTATGAATCACTCGCTACTCCCGAAGCAAAGGAATTGGGCGAAAAATATGGTGTGAATAACCCTCAAGAAGATTCAAAATGCCTTCGCTGCCACACTACGGGTCACGACGCTCCTCCTTCACTTAAAGGTAGGAAATATAATATCACTGAAGGTGTGGGATGCGAATCATGTCATGGAGCAGGGGGAAATTATTATAAGTCAAAAGTGATGAAAGGAATAAGCAACGGAAGTATCGATCCTCGAAGTGTAGGATTAATTATTCCGAATGAGGACACTTGTAAAGAATGTCATAACGCAGAGGGTCCCATGCCGATGAAAGAGGAATTTAATTTTAAAGAGATGTGGGCAGAGATAGCTCATCCTATTCCTGAAGGATAAACTACTTGAGAGATATTAGTATCTTATTTTAAAAAATAATACCAGTCTTGAAGATATGATTAAGTATCAAAAAATGGAGGAAACAAAACGGGAAAATTCTGATACCAACAATGGGAGTCCCTGCTGGGATAGCTTTAAATCTCAGTATGATAGTCGTATCTACAGAATTATTGGATTCGTCGGAAAAGTAATTATAGAATAGCTTGGAGAATTCACTTGGTAGTTACCTCTCTCAGTTGGATTCTATTCAAGATTTATATACAGGTACCGTTCAAACATATTTAGGGGAGTGGGTACTGGCTGGAAAAAACAAATCACGACGTAGTTTTCTTAATCTTCTACTTGGAGGAGGAGCAACCGCTTGGCTCGGTTCAATCCTTTATCCGATAATAAGATACCTCGTGCCGCCGAAAATCGCAGAATCTACAGTCTCTTCCATTAAAATCGGAAGACTTGATGATATCCCGCTCGATACCGGTCAGATATTCAAGTTCGGCAGGAAACCGGGAATATTAATTAGGACACCCGAAGGTGAATTAAAGGCGTTTCATGCAATATGCACTCATTTGGATTGTATTGTTCAATACAGGGCGGATATGGAAAAGATATGGTGCGCATGTCATAACGGCGTCTATGATCTGCAAGGTCGGAATGTGAGCGGACCACCGCCGACACCTTTGGACCCATTTGATGTACGCATTAAAGATGGCGAAGTCTTCATCTCGAGGAGTTCGTAATGGCTGATTCTGATAGTACGAAAAAAGGGCTCTTCGATTGGTTTGATGAACGATACGGAATTTCCGAATGGATGGAGTTTTTTAAGAAGAAAACTGTTCCTGTAAGTGGGGAATTTCTCTGGTATTATTTTGGTGGCGTATCGCTTTTCCTTTTTATTATTCAGGTTTTAAGCGGAATATTACTCTTAATGTATTATAATGCCGATCCCGACAGGGCATTCGAGTCTATTAGATTTCTAATGAGTGAAGTAGAGTTTGGCTGGCTTGTTAGATCGATACATACCTGGTCTGCAAATCTTATGGTATTAGCCGTTTTTATTCACATGTTCAGCGTATTTTTCACCAGAGCATACAGACCTCCAAGGGAATTAACCTGGGTAACCGGTGTCTTACTATTTTTCCTTTCTCTTGGTTTTGGCTTTTCGGGATATTTACTACCCTGGAATGAGCTCGCATTTTTTGCTACTAAAGTGGGAACAGATATAGCAGGTTCCGTCCCGATTATGGGAGAAGCGATGTTGAACTTGCTTCGAGGAGGAGAGGATGTCACCGGTGCGACCCTGTCACGATTTTTCGGTTTTCACGTTGCAATCATGCCGCTACTATTTTTCATCCTCTTGGTTATACATCTCTTTTTTGTACAAGTCCAAGGTATGAGCATCCCGTTGGAATGGGAAAAAGGATCCAAAGAAGGACAACTACAAGAGATGAAACGCATGCCGTTTTTTCCTAATTTCGCACTCAGAGATTTGCTATTATGGTTAATAGTATTGAATCTATTGGCGATTTTAGCTGTATTCTTTCCCTGGGAATTAGGAGTCAAGGCTGATCCTTTTTCCTCGGCGCCTGCCGGTATCAGACCCGAATGGTATTTCATGTTTATGTTTGAAACGTTGAAGCTGATTCCTGCTCATATTCTTTTTATCGAAGGAGAAGTATTTGGTATATTGATGTTTGGATTGGCTTTTATGATGTGGATAATGGTTCCATTCATAGATACCAGAGTTCAAAGAGGACAAAAGAATAGGAACTTGATCAGAGGTGTTAAATTTTGGCTTTATTACATCTTATATATGACTATTATAGGATACTTTGATATTCTCGCAAGATGGTTTTCTTCCAGTTTGAAAATATTCGGGCTATCTGAGGAGGGAGCATTGAGCTTATTCAATTTTTTAATGGGGTTTGGCGGTCTATTGAGATGGGTTTCTATTCTTATCGCGTCGATTGCGGGCATCATTCTATTAATGTGGTTCTTCTCGATAATATCTAAATTCATAAAAAGAATTATTCTTAAAAAGAAAATTTCGCCGCCTGCTGCTGTAGGATTGATATTCTTATTGGGATTCTTATCTATCAATGATGCGACAGCTCAAATGAACAATGAAGATCAGTGTGTTATTTGTCATTTAGAGCTCAAAGACGAATATCTTGCACCTGCTGAAAGTTACGAAGTTGATGTCCATTCTAAAGCAGGGTTATCCTGTTCAGATTGCCATGGTGGAATCAATATTTCCGATGATCCCGATGAGGCAATGTGGGATGCCGATGACTGGTATGGCGTACCTGAACGTGAAGAACTGCCTGAATTTTGTGGTAAATGCCACAGTGATGCTGAATACATGAAGACCTATAATCCCTCTCTTCCAAATGATCAGGTCAGGAATTATAACAGGTCTACTCACGGAAAGATGTTGAAAGGAGGTGACGAAAATGTCGCTGTCTGCAGTGATTGTCATCTTACGCACAGTATAAGAAAATCATCTGATGTAAAATCAAGAACATTCCCAAAGAACATTCCCGCTACATGCGATAAATGTCATGGTGATACAATACTGATGTCAAATTACGGACTGACTACCTCTCAATTTAGTGATTATAAAGCGGACGTTCACGGTATAGCTTTGTATGAAAAAGGCGATATGAGTGCACCGACGTGCAACGATTGCCACGGTAGTCATGGCGCCGCACCAGAGTGTGTTAAT
>JAZGCJ010000041.1:0-5411 GCA_036476895.1 Thermodesulfobacteriota bacterium | reverse complement strand
GAGGCCTGTCCTTGGGATCCGGAAAAAAAATCTCGGTCGCATCTTCCAATTCCGTTTTTGTTATAACATCTTCATTAACAACGGCGATTACCCTGTCAACAACTTCAGCGTTAGAGTTATTTATAGAGAAAAGAATTAAAAAAATTGCTAAAAGCCTAATAGATAATAAGTTCATTTTTCATCATCCTTGTTATTTATAAATGTCATTTAATAAATTAATATGGTTTATACCGTTTAAAATTGAAAATATAATAACAGCCATTTTTGCAGATGTCAGATATTTCGATAACAGATTATTATTTAATTTCTATATAATTTTGGAGCGCTGAAACCCTCCGCTGCCCACAATTGAGATAAACATTAATATTCTGTGATTCAATGTAGCGGAGACCTCTAGGTCTCCATGATGTAAATTTTTATGGAAGGCTAAAGCCTTCCTCTACATATTGCAAGCAATTGGATAAAAACGTAGAGGAACCCTTGTAGCGAGACCTTCAGTGTTCCATTTCATTCATAAAGAAAAACGTAGAGGAACCCTTTAGGGTTCCATGCAGGGTTTCATTTGGTTCATGAAGCGATGAAGCAATCTGAAAATATAATACAAATTAAAAAATGAGATAGCCACGCATATATAAAGACTAGTGAAAAATATATGCCTGATTTTGTTAGTATATTCTATTTTGGTCACAATGACCTGTTCCTCTTATCCATCGAAACAGTTGCTATGACAAAGAAAGGCGGAAACCCTTTAGGGTTCCATGATGTAAATTTTTATGGAAGGCTAAAGCCTTCCTCTACACAAGATAAAGAAAAGGAAATATTATGGTTGCTCGGTTAAACCTGTACTCGAGGTATCAGGCACCCATAGTGACCGATATATCACGGAGCCTTTTTAAGATTTGGTCAAGTGCATCATCTTTATCTTTAATCAATGTTAGTTTTCCACTTGGTGTAAACATCTTATAACATTCGGATAGTCTGGAAAATGAAATAACAATCTCATTTTGCTTGATCTCAATTCTTGGTATTTTGAGTTTTTTCATTACTATTCTTAATTGAATTGTCTTTAGTAGGTTTTCTGTTTCTAGGGGAATGTTGCCAAACCTGTCTGCCATTTCATTTCTTATCTCTTGAAGGTCCTTGAAACTTGATATGGATGACAGTCTTTTGTAGATCAAAAGCCTTTGGCTGCTGTCTTCAATATATTTATCTGATATATATGCTGGAATTTGGGATTTAATCTCACACTCGAAATCATCTTTTGTATAATCGGAATTAAGTTGTTTAATTGCGTTGTCGAGCATCTCCATATACATCTCAAGACCAACATCCGCAATATTGCCGGATTGCTCTGTTCCGAATAGATTACCGGCACCCCTGATCTCAAGATCCGACATGGCAACTTTATATCCTGATCCCAGATCAGTTAGCTCTGATATAGACTTAAGCCTTTTCCTGGCCCCCTCTGTTAGTTTTTCTTTTCTTGGTACTAAAAAATATGAATATGCCTTTTTGTCAGATCTTCCAACTCTGCCTCTTAGTTGGTAAAGATCTGCTAATCCCATCTGTTGGGCGTTGTTAATGAAAATGGTGTTTGCCCTTGGAATGTCCAACCCTGATTCAACTATTGCGGTAGTAACCAGTATGCCAGTTGTTCCATTTATAAAATCAGTCATGCTTTTTTCCAGACTTCTTTCGTTCATTCTTCCATGGGCTATATCAATTGTGGCGTTTGGAATCAACTCTTTAAGCCTGGAAGAAACCTTGTTAATGTCTTGAATTCTATTATGAATAAAAAATACAGTTCCATTTCTTTCCAGCTCTCTCATTACGGCTTTCTTTACCAATTCATCGCTATAATAGTCGATATTGGTTTCTATGCTTTGTCTTCCCTCCGGAGGGGTATTTATTATGGATATATCTCTTATGTTCGTAAGTGAGAGCTGAAGGGTGCGGGGTATGGGGGTTGCGCTAAGTGCCAGAACATCTACACCGGTTTTGAGCTTTTTAAATTTTTCTTTGTGTTGAACCCCGAATCTATGCTCTTCATCAATTACGACCAAGCCCAGATCCTTAAAATTCACCTTGTCGCTCAGGAGCTTGTGCGTTCCTATGATTATATCTATTTTGCCATTAGCCAATCTCTCTAAAATCTGTTTTTCATTTTTCGGGGTTTTAAATCTCGTAAAAGTTTCAATTAAAACCGGATATTTTTTTAATCTCTCTACCGACGTGTGATAGTGCTGTTGTGCTAACAGAGTGGTTGGTACCAGTATAGCGACCTGTTTGCCGTCCATTACAGCTTTAAAGGCTGCTCTGAGAGATACTTCCGTTTTTCCAAACCCTACGTCACCGCAAATCAGTCTTTCCATTGGTTTTGGTGTTTCCATGTCGATGATAACATCATCAATCGCCCTCTTCTGATCCGGTGTTTCTTCATACGGAAAGTCATACTCGAATTCTCTGTAAGTTGTATCGCCTTTGGAGAATTTGAAACCTTTTTCTGATTTCCTTTTTGCGTACAGTTCCACCAGTTCTACGGCAATTGTTTCTACTATTCTTTTTACTTTTTTTACTCTACTATTCCAGGCTTTATTTCCTAATTTGTCCAGTTTAGGGGTTTTGTTGTCTCCTATATATCTTTGAACTAATTTAAACCTATGCACTGGAACAAATATTTTATCTCCTCCCAGGTACTCGCATTCTATAAAGTCACCCTCAGCATCTTTCAGTTTAATGTGCTTGAGCCCAATGAATAATCCTATGCCGAATTCCTTATGAACTATCAGGTCTCCCGTCTTAAGTTCACTGAAAGAAGTAATGAATGCTGAAGGTATATCATTGATCACATTCCTGTCCCTGATCTGCTTGCGTCCAAATATCTCATTGCCACATAGGATTGCAAGTTTAGCGTTATGAAAAATGAAACCGGAGGATAGATTGCCGATTTTGTAGCTTAAATATTTATTTTTACTATTACCCAATAGCTTTATAAGGGTGTTGTACTGTGAGTCTGAACTAAAAGAAAGCTCAGTTTTGTATTTTAGACTTTCCAGTTTTTTTATTTCTCTTGATAATATTTTTGTGGGATTCTCAACTTTACTGAGGTTTTGAATTGGTCTCGATACAACATCAAAGCGTACGGTGTTTTCAGATGATTTATCAAAAAGAATGTTTCCCATGAATATTGACTGATATTTCTTAAGTGAATTGTTCAGTATCCCTTCATCCAGGTAAAGTTCGGATAATGGGGGGATGAATTTTATATCATTTTTAATTCCCCTCAGTTTTTGTTCGATTGAGTATAGCTTTTTTCCCATATGGCTATCTCTATTTTCCTGATCATCGTAAATAATGATTGTGTCAGTTGAAATATAGTCCAGCGTTGTAGACAGTTCCTTGTAGAACAGAGGGATTAACCAGTTGATGTTTTGAATGCGAATATTGTTTTTGATGTTTTCAATAATCTTCTTTCTTTCTTTATAGGATATTTCGTCTTCCTCGAACTTTTTTTGTAAATACCTGATAGAGTTATTTAAAGTTTCTATGTTTAGTATTATTTCACTTGCTGGAACTATGTTTACATGTTCTATTTTTTTGATTGATTTTTGATTTTGAATACTAAAATTCCTTAATGAATTAACTGTATCCCCTAACATCTCAATTCTTAAAGGGTTCTTTTCTGTCGGCGGGAATATATCTATAATTGATCCTCTAACGCCGAATTCTCCGTATGCTTGTACAAAGTCGTTTTTTAAATAACCAATTTCCCTCAGTTCTCTTATTAAATTATCTCTATTGATTTCATCATTCACCCTTATTTCGATCACAGAATGTTCCAGTAAGGATTTGGGGCAAACATATTCATATAAAGAAAATCTTTCAACCACGGTTAAATTAGAGCTCTCTGCCAGAGCCAGCCAGTTCATCCGTTCTACAGTTTCAAGTGGTTTTATGGCAAAAAGTCCGGAAGGTTTAGCAGGTTCTCTACCTGCTAAGCTGGGAGTATCTTTACCGGTGAAGTACTTGATGTCTGATTTGACTTCTTCAAGTCTGTGCTTTTCATTTGCTACATATAGTATTTTTTTGTTTAAAATTGAGGATATTGCACAGGCTATTAAAGGTTTTGTGCTTCCGTTCAGGCCTTCTAGAAATATAGCCGATTGTTTTGAATCGATTATATTTTTGAGCTTAATGAAGCTTGATGACTGATTTAATTTATTGAAATAGTCTGGATATTCTATTTTAGAGATATTACCCACATATTTATATTACATAGATTCTAGTTCTTTTTTTATCAACTCACCCATTTCCACACATCCTACCTTCTTTGTTCCATCTTCGTATATATCTGCGGTTCTGTAACCGTTATCCAGAGTTATTCTTACGGCCTTGTCCATATCTTCGGCTATATAGTCCAGATTAAGTGAATATTTCAGCATCATTGCGGTTGTCAGAATTGAAGCTATGGGATTTGCTATGTCATTACCGGCTATATCCGGTGCACTACCATGTACCGGTTCATATATTGCTCCCTTTGTTCCTAAACTGGCGGATGGAAGCATTCCCAGCGATCCGGTTAACTGAGCCGCTTCATCACTAATAATATCCCCAAACATATTACCAGCCAGTATTACATCGAATGATTTTGGCCTTCTTATGAGCTGCATCGCAGCATTATCCACGTATAGATGTACTAATTCTATATCCGGATATTCATCTTCTCTAATATTTGACACGGTATCTCGCCAAAATTGCATTACCTCCAGAACGTTTGCCTTATCTATTGAGACAACATGCCTTTTTCTCTTGCGGGCTATGTTGAACGCTACCCTTGCGATCCTCTCAATCTCACTTTTTGTGTAGGATAGCGTATTAAAACCTCTTTCTTCCCCACCCGGTGTTTTCTCTATTCCCCTGGGTTGTCCAAAGTAAATTCCGCTGGTAAGTTCTCTCACTACCATAATATCCACATTCTCTATTATCTCTCTTTTCAGGGTTGATGCATCTGACAGGGCTGAATATACGATTGCAGGTCTTAAGTTTGCAAAAGCATCCAGTTCCTTTCTCAAGGCTAATAGACCGCTTTCCGGTTTTAACTTGTGGTCGAGATTCTCCCACTTTGGTCCGCCAACAGCACCCATTAAAACTGCATCTGATTCAGCGGCTTTTTTAATTACCTCATCGGTGATAGGAACCCCATGTTTATCTATCGAAGACCCACCGAACAGCTTAAAATCCAGTTTCAGCTCCAGGCCGTGTTTTTCGCTTATTGATCTTAGAATGTCTATGCTGACATCCGTGACTTCAACTCCAATGCCATCTCCGGGCAAAACCAAAATCTTTGCCAATATTAGCTCCTTTATTCTTTTTGGATTTCGTATTTTACCCTTGTGAAACTAAATAAAAAA
>JAZGCJ010000040.1:0-2202 GCA_036476895.1 Thermodesulfobacteriota bacterium | reverse complement strand
CCCGTTTAAAGATAATGACATTGGTTGAATCGGCAATTTGGAAAGACAGGTTGGTGCCTTTTAGGATCAAGCTCAGTATCTGAGAAAGAGGTTGATTTGTAAAAGCAGCGGTGATTCGTTTGTTTTCGATTATTTGGTCTATATAAGAAAAAGTTATGTTAAGCCGCTCCTCAAGGTTGTTGAGTACCTCTTCGAATGGTTCGTTATCGAATCGACCTGAGTAGAGTTTTGCGGAAGCGTTTTGTGCCGGCAACTCTGCAGTTAAAAGCGATAATACAAAAAAAATTGCAGTTAATTTCTTCATATTCAAAATTTATCTTAACTTTGGGCCCGAGATCTTGAGACCTTGGTTACTAAATTCTAAAAAATAATACTGATCCCCGGAATAGAGGCCCCTTTCAAAAAAGTCTCTTCACTTTCAGAATCGCTTACAAGCTTATCATTTCTCAAAATGACACCCCCACGCCAAGCCACAGAAATCTTTTAAAAAATGGGAAATCTACCAAATTAAATCCAACCAGCTGATTATCTCGGGTATCAGCAGCCCAATAAAAACTTTTTACATTACGGCGGTTGTAAACATTAATGATATTCACAAAAAGTTGTAGACTTGTTTTCTTAAACTGCCAATTCTTTTCCACTCGAATATCCAGCGAATGATACACCGGTAGTCTCTGGCTGTTTTTTTCTCCAAATTCATAATAATTGATTGTATTTCCTCCGACCGTACCATCACCTATTGTTCTAATTTCCGATGACGTATAGGGATCACCAGTATGAAATCGCCATAAGGCACTTAGCGTGATGTTAGGTTTAAAATTAAAAATGTTGTTTACCGCGATGGTATGCGTACGATCAAAATCGCGCGGCACAACCCTGCCAGCTTCGTTCTTGATTCTATTAAAACTATAAGTGTAGGCAACACTGAACAAATTGCTTCTGGCATATTGATGTCGGATAAATGTTTCGAACCCTGTGGAATACCCGGAGATTGGATTAAAAGGCTCATCCAAGATATTCTCTCGATCATAGCGATTGAAAAAGTCGAACTCAAAATCTTCTTGCAATCTTTTGTAGTCCTTGTAGTAAACACCCCATTTTATGGTTGACTTTTTGAGGAAATGATAATTCAGCTCACCCAAATAGTGGATGCTTTTCGAGACAGTTTTATTAGGACGACCTTGACCTTCATACGATCGCAATTTTTGAAAATTATCCGGCTGATAATACCAACCATAAGCAAGTTTGAAACTTAAGTTGTCCCGAATATTGTAGCTTATTGACGATCGTGGCGCAATTTGAATGTTGTCAGTATAATTTTGTCCGGAAATTCTTACCCCCATGAGAAATTTCAACCTCTTTGATAATTCCCATGTGTCCTGAACGAAACCACCCAGCGTATAACCATCAAACTTTGAATTGACAAGAATCGAATCCACGACAATGTTGTCCTGCGTTGTTTTGTAACGATTGGTTCGAACTTCACTAAAAAAGTAATCGCTAAAGAATTTTTTTAATTCAAATCCAAATTCCAGGGAATGGCGGTTGAATGACGTCCAATAATAATTCTGCGTTAATGAGAGAAGATTGGTGTGTCTGTTGTCGATATTATTTTCACTCAGGCTGAAGTCAAATTCAAAATCAGACTCCTTTTTCAAATCCTGAAACCCAACTGTGGTTGTAACGTAAAGATTACGATTCATCAACCAGTGCCAATTTATCCAGCCATAGTAGTTCCTTCTTAAACTTGTAAAATATTCCGGTCTAATCAGAGCTTGTGGATCGTCATACACTTCTTCATCATTTGAAAACAAGAAGTTAAAAGAGAATCGATGTTTATGATTTGCCCGGTAATTCAATTTGCTCCAAATATCATAATACATCGGCCATTTGTATTCGCCTTGCCTGTCTAAATTCACACCAAATAAATCAAGAAAGCTTCTTCTGACACTTAGGAAATGACTAAATTTCTCATTGATTCTGTTGCTTAACAAAAAAGATGCAAAGAATACATCTAAAGAGAAGTTTGCCATATGTTCATTGTTTTCATTTATGGTGTCAAGGTTGAAAATTCCGGACATTCTATCGGTGTATTTCGCGGAAAATCCTCCAGTGAGGAGCTTTACATTTTTTACGATTTGCGAGTTGATTAAACTAATGGGTGCGTCTTGCTCATAAAGATGATACGGTTCATAAAGTTCC
>JAZGCJ010000004.1:0-6400 GCA_036476895.1 Thermodesulfobacteriota bacterium | reverse complement strand
ATATTGAACGTATGTGAAATATCTATCTTTTTATTAGTTCTTTCAGTCATTACATTCCTTCAAGATGACAGTTGCACTGTCATTTTTTAACGCTTCCGGAATTGATTTTCGCAATTTTTTGAATGCCAATTTAAACCTTTCCCTTTCGGAAAAGGTTTAAAGAAAAGTCGCTGAAATTCTAACAAGCTGTCTTCGAATTACGTGACATTTACTGCAATGACTTTTTTTAGATTTGAAGATACCATATAGCTTGTTGCGGGGAGTTCCATTATCCGGTTTGAATTGGAAGTATTTGTGGGGAATAATGGTAAATTAATTTCAATCAGTTTATTCTCATTAATTTGAAAATTGAAGTACTTAATTGACTGGTTTTGATATGAAGAATTATAAAGTCGGAATATTGGGTTCAACCGGTTATACCGGTTCCGAGTTATTAAGGATTTTAATAAGCCACCCTTTTGCCGAAATTACCTGGTTGACTTCAGAAAAATTTTCCGGAATGAGCATTGATCAGGTATTCCCCCAGTTTAGAGGCTTTCTGAACATACAGTGTACCAGTGTTTCCAAGTTAAATAAGCTTCCCGAAGTTGATGTTGTTTTTTCCTGTCTGCCGCACGGAAAATCCATGCATTTTGTAGAGAAGTTCTTGAAGATCGGCTCAAAGGTGATAGACCTGAGTGCCGATTACAGATTTGATGGAAAAGATATATACGAAAAATCTTTCGGTATTAAGCATAAGTTTGAGGATAACCTCGCAAATTCGGTATACGGTCTGCCGGAGCTGTATAGAAATCAATTGGCAGAAGCAAGCTTGGTTGCCAATCCCGGGTGTTATTCCACCGGAGCGATCTTGGCGCTTGCACCCGTACTTAAGAACGGATTGATCAGGGAAAGCGTGGTTGTTGATTCCAAGGCAGGATATAGTGGCGGTGGGAGGGCTCCAAGTCTGGACCACCACTTTTCAGAAACCAACGAGAATATCTCTGTATATGCTGTAGACGGGCACAGTCAGAAATATGAGATGGAACAGGAAACCGGCAAATTAGCTGGCAACCATGTCAATGTGGCCTTTGTTCCGAGCAATGTTGCAATCTCGAGAGGGATTCTTACAACCATCTATTCGGAGTTACAAATCCCTTTAAAAAAACCGGAAGTACTGGAAATTTACAATGAATTCTATTCCGGGGAGCAATTCGTTAGGATTTGTAAGGAAGGTGATTACCCGAGGACAAAAAATGTCAGGTATTCAAACTACTGTGACATCGGAGTTGGTATTCAGGATAAAACACTGATTATAGTTTCCGCTTTGGACAACCTTGGCAAGGGAGCCTCCGGCCAGGCAGTCCAAAATATGAATGTTATATTTGATTTGAAAGAGTCTGAAGGGCTTCTTAGCTTACCCATATATCCATAATGACAAAATGAAATTACTACCAGATTTGTTATCGTTTGCTGCTAGCCACTACCCTGATCACACGCTGATTGAGGGTGATCGAAAAACTACATACAAGACGCTTGAAAAAAAGGTTAATGCCCTTTCCGCTTTTCTGATTTCAGAGAGTATTAAAAAGGGTGATTCAGTTGCAATATATCTTCCAAATTCAATTGAATTCGCCATTTCTTTTTTTGGTGTTACTAGGATTGGGGCGATTGCGGTTCCAATAAACCCTTCGTACAAACTTGAGGAATTGAAGTACTATATTTCAAATTCTTTATCGAAGATTGTTTTAACCGATAAAACCCTGGAACCGCTCGTTCTAAAGTCCATAGAAGGCTTGGACACCAAATTGATTGTAATCAGGGGCGGTAATTTGAACCTTGATGAAGAAATGTTCGTCGACATTGATAGTCTGGATGAAGAGTTAGAAGCTATATACTTATACTCCACCGGTTCAACCGGAAAGCCCAAAAGGGTTTCAAGAACCCATAAAAACTTGATTGCGCTTGCAGAAAATCATACTTCCACTGTTAACTGGACTGCCGGCGATAGTTTACTCTTTGTTGTACCGGTTTCACACACTTACGGATTTGGAAATTTCATAAGTGCTGTTAGGGTCGGTGCGTATATCATTTTTCAAGATGGGTTTAACAGGAGGAAGGTTATAGAGGTCTTGGATAAATACAAGGTAAATGTATTTCCGGCTGTGCCCTTTATGATAGATATGTTATCGAAAACCCGGGTGGAAGAAAGTCTGGATATCAGTTCTTTACACTTCGTGCTTTCTGCGGGTGCTCCCTTATCCAGGGAATCATTTTTTGGTTTCAAGGAGAAATTCGGAGTTTATCCAAGGCAGCTTTACGGTTCTTCCGAGACCGGGGTTATATCTATAAACGTTGGTGAAGATATAGAAAAAAGATACAACTCTGTCGGGAAGCCGGTTCAGAATGTTGAAGTTAGGATCGTGGATGGAATGGGTGAAGATTGTCCAGCCAATAGTGTTGGAGAAATAATAGTACGAAGCCGGTCAATGACAACCGGATATCATAATTTGCCCGAGGAAACTGCCAAAGCTTTTAAAAAGGGCTATTACTACACGGGAGACCTGGGCAAATTTGACGATGAAGGATATATATATATTGTGGGCCGCAAGAAGCTGTTCATAAATATAAGTGGTAATAAGATCGACCCTATAGAGGTTGAGCGGGTTATAATAAGCAATGACAAAATCGATGAGGCTGTCGTTATAGGAATAAATGATAACAGGGGAGGAGAGTATGTTAAGGCCATAGTGGTTCAGAGGAATGAAATAAGCACGCGAGAGCTTATGGAATTCTGTAGAGACAGGCTTGCCGGTTTTAAAATTCCAAAGATAATAGAGTTCAGAGATTCATTGCCGAAGAGCCCTACCGGTAAAATTTTGAGGAATAAACTTTGATGATAAAATTCTTAATCGGAGAAGAAAATGAGTGATCAGGAAATTAAGGAGCGCATAAAAAAACTAATTATTAATCATGTTCTGGATGAGGACGATAGTATTGAAATTGAAAACGACCAGCCATTAATGGAACTGGGTATTGGTATTGATTCGGTTTCTACACTTGAATTTCTCGTTGCACTGGAAAACGAATTCGGTATTAACATAGATGAAAGCAGTATAGAGATAGAGACACTTGAAAATGTGGAAAGTATATCAGATTTTGTAGGCGGCATGATTTCCAAGCAATGAGTACAGTTAGAGACTAACCCCTTTTTCCTTTAGGTAAAACTCAACCGATTTGATGAATTCCAGCCTGACCTTGTTGCTTGCCTTTCCTATTGGTTCATTAACAAATTTCTCGTATATTTCGGATGCAGTTGATTCAAGCTTTTTATCTCCTGTTGTCCTGGCAAGCCTTAACACTGCGATTGAATAATAGAATATGGATTTAAACAGTGCGCTTCTCGCGTCATCGTATTTGTATTCCTCTAGCTTATTCTGTGCTTCCAGTAGAGAGTAGAAACCGACGCCACAAAAAAGTGTTAGTAATTTCATAGCCTCTTTATAAGACATTCCTTCAATTAAGTATATCAAAGGGGCTTCAACAATAGATTCTAATTCTTGTTCTTTACTTCCAATTATTTCTGCAAGTTGCCTGATCTTCTTACCATCGGCTTTATCCAGAAGGTCTTGAAGGGCGCCCTTTACGTATTCCAGTGCAAAATTATCCCTTATTTCATCCAGTGTCAGTCCCTCGGATTTTTGAGCTTTAATATTAGCAAGAATATCTACAGTGCTCTCCTGGTAGAAGAGCTTCGTTTTAGTCGGACCCCTTTTAACTCTTTTTCTCTTGGGTTTGGGTATAAGGCCAAGGTTCGTATATATCTTGATAATCTTTTTGGGATTATCGCCTAAATCTATATTTCTTTCTTCGACCCTTTTGATTAACTCGTCAACAGATATTTCGCGCACGCTAAGATATTACAAGGGGTAGATTGTCTTTTCAATTATAAATTGATTTTAGATCAAATATGTTTTATTAAATTCATATGCCGACAAGTACCCTGATAATTTATGAGCCAATAGAGAATTTTGGTGATAGTACGGATTACTGGAGGGAGTATGTCGATTTCTATGAAAAGTATTGGGGAGGACCTACTTCACCTTCTGGTGTGTGGTTCGGTTCTGAGTATCAAGCTTTCCGAAAAGCTCTATCGAGTAATATGGACCTGGAAGAGGAAGAGATTTTTGATTGCTTCTTTATGAAAGACGGTGACCAAAACTACTATATCAGTCCATTTAACAATAAGGGGAAGTCATATATTCTTGCAGCTGAAAATATTATACCGCTTGAGTGGTTTGTAATCTTCTCCCGGGATGAGAGGAAAACCCTCTATACTCATTGGGGGTTTAATGCGATTTACTACTGTGCCAGAACGATTGACGCAATTGACAGGATCAATGAATCGATAGCGATAATAAACTCTAGAACCGATATTAAGAGTAGTAAGCTAAGTACCATCGATTACTATGAATTTATCAATTTAAGAGACCATGTTAACCATTTGTATAATAATCTGTTAGGTTTTGATACCTCCGGTTTCATAGTGTTAAACTACGGTGAGCTTTGTTCAATAATTCATCCTTATACACTCGAAAACGAGGATTCTGTCGGTGAGGTTAACTCCTCAGTTAACTTTGTAAAAGAAGGGAACTTTACAGAGGCGGCAAGGTTGCTAAAGATACTAAAGGTTAAGTGGGACGAGATAAGAAGTAAAGCGTCGGGCGGGCAAATGCCCCCTTCATATGATAGCTAAAAGTTATTAACTTGAGAATTCCCTGTAGCTTGCTACAGGGTTTCCTCTTTCCTGTCAATGTTACATAGTTAGAAGATAATTTTCAGAATATCAATGTATCTTATTTCTAAAGCTCTTATAGAGAAAATGGTTTAAACGGGCATTCAAAAAATTGCCAAAATCAATTCCGAAAGCGTTAAAAAAAGATTTAGGGTTGGGGCTGAATTAAATATTTTTAGCTGAAGGAATTGATTTAATAAATTCTAATTTTTTGTCAGCACTTGATTTTTGTTTCTTTGTATCAAGACAAAGAAAAAAAGTATTAAAAATATGGATACCCGATTTAAAGATCACGGGTATGACAGATGAGGAATTTCCTGAAAACTATAACATCTATTTTGGGTTTTGCCTCCGAATTACAAAACATTTACAGTAATGACTGTAAGAATTTTTTTAATTTGAAGATACACTGTGGCTTGCTGCAGGGAGTTTCCCTTTCTATGCAATTCACAACCTCCTTTAATCATTAAGTAATTAATATTTCATTTCCAAATTAAGTCGTATCTTTCAAATTCATTGAAACTAATTTGTCAGTTATTCGTTAATAAAATTAAGAAATTTATCCAATCTGAATCCTTTCCTGTTTATTATCCATCAAATTTAATAAAGGAAGGTCACAAAAATGAATAACCGACAGCTTATTAAAGATTATGAGGACCTAAGCGAGAATGTTTTACTGTTTAAGAGCGCTTTAGATACAGACATTGATCCAGAAAATGATCCAGAACCTTTTATGGATGAATTAAAAGAAGACAGCAATTTATTTAATTCATCGCATTCCAACCAGGATCTTCGATTAGTAAACGATTATTTTAAGGAAGTTGGGGGGGAGGATCTACTGCGTGCATCGGAAGAGGTGGAGCTGGCAGCAAAGCTAAGGGTATGTGAGCAGAAGCTAAGTAGACTGAGGGGAGAGTTGGGGAAGGGAGTGGGAGAGGGATACGATAGAAGGGGGGAGGGTATTGAGGAGCAAGGGATAGGGGGGAATGGGCGTGGGAAGTTATTGGAGAAGCTGCGTGAAGTGTATGAGAGGAAGGGAGAGGAGCTAAGGGGCAGGTTTATAAGATCGAACCTGAGGTTAGTGGCAAGTATGGCGAAGAAGTACCTTGGGAAGGGAGTACCGTTTTTGGATTTAATACAGGAGGGGAATTTGGGATTGATGCGAGCAGTGGAGCGATATGATCACCGCAAGGGGTACCGGTTTTCCACGTATGCATGCTGGTGGATAAAACAGGCAATGACGCGGGGTGTATTTAATCAGACGCAGACGGTGAAGGTACCAACGTATGTGATGGAGAAGGCGGGGAAGGTAAGGGATGCGCGTACGAGGTTGAGAGAGGTGGAGGGGAGGGAGCCGATGGCAGAGGAGATAGCGAAGCGAGTGAAGATGAGTGTGGAGAGTGTGAGGCAGGTGATGGAGAGTGGAAAGGGGGTATTGAGGTTGGATAGTCCGGTGTGGAATGGGGAGAAGGCGACGTATATGGATTATATGGCAGATATGAGGGCAGTTGGGGCGGAGGGTTTGGTAGCGGAGGTATCGATACCGGAGAGGGTGGATGAGGCATTGGAGCAGCTAGGGGAGCGGGAGCGAGAGGTGGTGAAGATGCGATTTGGTATAGGTTATGG
>JAZGCJ010000039.1:0-14707 GCA_036476895.1 Thermodesulfobacteriota bacterium | reverse complement strand
AGCTGTAGGAATTGATTTAATAAATTCTAATTTTTTGACGACAATAACAAATTCGATGAATAAGAGAATTTGGACATTCTTACCACCTAGTTATCACAGTCTGACCTAGTCCTCCTATTCGTCGAACTAGTTTTTGTATCAAGACAAAGTAAAAAAATAAAAATTATATTTAATTTGAATAAATATTGATAAATTTTGTCATCGAAATATCTAACATTTACAGCGAGCACACGCGAAGCAATATCATCTTTTGTCTTTACCAAGCCCCTCTGTTGTAAATCTGTATTAATAATCAAGTAGGCATTTGGGCTGGTGTGTCCGAATACTCCGGTTTGTCGAAATCGTTATCGATTCCGTTCCCTCCTTTGTAAAGGAGGGTTAGGGTGGATTTTATTCTTATCATTTGTCGTTGCGAGCAAAAGTGAAGCAATCTCTGCATATGGATTGAAATCCCTCTAAATCTCCCTTTAACAAAGTGAGACTTTTATCCATCGGTTTCGTCGTCGAGATCATTTTCATATTTGTACACGGCTTCCGCGAAGTAATATCCAACTAAAAATATTGCCCAAAGATCATAAATTTAATATAATTCACGAACTCACTAAAACTATTAACAAATTATTAAGGAGGGTTTTCATGCCAAGGAAAAAATCAACAACGACTAAATCAAGAACAGTAAAAAAGAAGGAGAAGAATGCACTTGATTTTCAAAATATATTGTATGAAAAGAAAAGACGAGTCGCATATGTAACGATAAATAGAGAAAAAGTAAGAAATGCATTAAACTCCCAGACTCGCGAGGAACTTGCAATAGCTATTGAAGACGCTTGGATTGATGACAGGGTAGGGGTAATCGTATTAACTGGCGCAGGCGACAAGGCATTTTCAGCAGGGGGGGATCTTTCATGGATAGTCGATCCCAAGAAAAAGGTGGACAATAAGTTTATGCAGGTCCACTACAGACTGGCTACTGCAATGAGATGCTGTGGAAAGCCAATAATAGCAAGGGTAAATGGGTATTGTATTGGCGGGGGGAATGAACTGAATATGTTATGCGACTTAACTATAGCATCTGAACATTCTATTTTTGGCCAGGCGGGTGCTCTTGTAGGCAGTGCACCTATTTGGTATGGAATGCAAGGTCTTCAGCATTCAGTTGGGGATAAGAAAGCTAGGGAGATCGTGTATCTCTGTAATAGATATACTGCAAAGGAAGCTATGGATATGGGATGGGTTAACAAAGTGGTGCCAAAAGAAAAATTGGATGAAGAGGTAAGTTCCTGGTGTAAAAATCTTCTTCAAAAGAGCAGGCAATCTCTCAGAATCGCAAAATTTCAGATTAACTTTGCATCGGATATGGCGCAACCGCAAATTACACATGGATTGGAACTTGCAAGATTCTTTATGAAGGCTCCTGAGATGGTCGAAGGCGCAAAGGCATTCTTAGAAAAGCGTAAGCCCGATTTTTGGAGTGTTGGTTAATTGAAAAATACCTGTAATGGAGCAAGTTGATGAAAGAGGTGGAAATAAAATTCAGAGTTAAACTAAACGATAATAACATTCCTGATTCTATTGAATGGAGTGCGACTGAGGCTAACTTTGAAGGTGAAAAACCCTGTGATACACTGCTTATATCAATGTGGGATAGGGAAGTTAAAAACACCATGAGTATCGATCTGTGGACAAATGATATGGAAATTGGGGAAATGAATTCCCATTTTTATTTTACATTTATGAAGATGGCCGACACGTATCAAAGGGCAACTAACAATCCAAAATTAGCCGATACTATTAGAAATTTTGCTAATGACTTTGCGCGAAGTGTTGAAGAGACTCTCAAGAAATCAGAATAATTTTAGCCACAGAGGGCACAGAGAACACAGAGAAGAGATTATAGAAAAAACTTTAAAGAAAAAAGAATTATTTTATATATTTACTGTATATACTAAGGCTTAATGATTATTTAGCCACAGATGACACTGAGACTTAGAAAATAATTTTTAAATAAAAATAATATAAGTATTTTTCTTTTTCTTTCTCTTCTTTTCTCTGTGAGCTCTGTGGCTTAATTTTTTATGTTTAACGGCTGGAAGCCGCTCCTACAAAATTAAAATTTTTATTTAAACTCCTGCATAATTTCCTTTGCAAAGAATCTTATTGTATCGTGGTTCATAATATCAGAGAAGAAGATTGTATATTTAGTAATTCCTTTTTTTAGATTATCTTCAATCTTTTTTATGCATTTGTCGGGAGTACCAACAATCCCAAAGCTCTCTACATTCCCGAAAAATCCATACCTCCTTTGAGCTTTGGGCAATTTCTCCTCTAACTCTGCACTGTCTTTTACGATTACACATACAGTCTGTTGAGAGATAGAAATATCATTAATGTCTCTTCCAATATCATCGCAATGTTTTGATAACGCTTCGAATTTTCTATCAAAGTCATCTGCACTATTGGCAGGACAGTTCCATTCATCTGCTAATTCCGCAACTATACGCAGCAATTTTTTCTCTCCTGTCCCTCCTATTATTATCGGCGGGTGTGGTTTCTGAACTGGTTTTGGGTTGCAGTATGCTTCATCTATCCGGTAATGTGCTCCGTTGAAACTGGTCTTTTCCTCGGTCCACATAGATCTTATAATTTTTACCGCTTCACCAAGCTGCTCAATCCTCGTTTTGGTATTTGGAAAAGGATAACCGTACGCCTTGTACTCGGTTTCAAACCATCCGGCTCCCAGGGCAAATTCCAGTCTTCCATTGCTAATAACATCAAGTGTAGCCGCCATTTTTGCGAGGAGTGCCGGTGGTCTGAATGAATTGCATAAAACCATGCTGCCGATTTTGGTTTTATTTGTTACGGTTGAAAGAGCGGACATTAATGTCCACGCTTCGTATATATCCATATGTATTCCACTCTGACCTAACACATGGTCGTAAAACCATATGGAATGATATCCCAGCTCATCACACAGTGTTGCCGTATCTTTTATCTGATCGAATTCTATATTCTGCTGTCTAAGCATTACACCAAAGTCCACTTTTCCCATTTTTTCTCCGTTTAGTTTGAATTCCTTCAATTCTACAATATGAGCCAGTGGAATCCAATTTAGTTTCAGATAAATGTTTGACAGTATATTGTTAATCCTATATTTTAGTGCCTATCTTTTTTGGGAGTGTGTTGAAAATATGAATTATGTTAAAACGTTAAGCCTTGTATTGATTATTATGATGGTATCTCTTGCCATAGCTTGTAGAAATGATAAGAATCAACAAACTAAGACTGAAGACCCGAAGCAAGCTGAAAAAACTGAACCAAAAGAAGAGAAGATAGATATAAAAGGAGGAAATCCTATGGTATTAGTGAAGACCAACAAGGGAGATATCAAGGTCGAGCTTTTTCAAGATAAATCTCCGATAACAGTGGAAAACTTCATTTCATATGTTAATGACGGTTTCTATAATGGTACTATATTCCATAGAGTTATACCGGGATTTATGATCCAGGGTGGTGGTTTTACAGAAGAGATGCAGAAGAAAGCAGCTAAACAACCTATAAAAAATGAAGCGGATAACGGAGTTAACAACAAAAGGGGCACACTGGCAATGGCCAGAACTCCTGATGTAGATAGTGCAACTTCTCAGTTCTTTATAAACGTGGGAGACAATGATTTCCTTAATCATGGAGCAAAAGACTTTGGCTATGCAGTATTTGGTAAAGTTGTAGGGGGAATGGATATTGTGGACAGCATAGTTTCAGTAAAAACTTCAAACAGCGGTATGCATCAAAACGTACCCGAGGAAGCTGTGTTTATCGAGTCTATAGAGATCTTGGAATAGGTGTAAAAGCTGATTCATTTAATTTTCAATAATGCCTAAAAAAACTACATACAGAAGTTCTGGTGTAGATATAGATGCGGGCAACCGTTTTATTGAATTGATAAAGCCTATTGCAAGGTCTACACAACCGAGAAGCTACCGTAATAACATTGGTTTATTTGCAGGCTCATTTCCGTTATCCATAAAGGGTTATAAAAATCCGATATTGTTATCTTCCGCTGATGGTGTTGGCACAAAGTTAAAAATCGCCTTTATGTCAAAGAAGCTTGATACCGTTGGGATTGATCTGGTTGCTATGAATGTTAATGATATTGTAACATCCGGGGCAAAGCCGCTTTTCTTTCTCGATTATTTCTCTACATCAAGGCTGAGACCTGAAGAAGATATCAATATAGTAAAAGGTATTGCTAAAGGGTGCAGAGAAGCCGGTTGTATATTATTGGGTGGTGAGACGGCGGAATTGCCGGGGTTTTATAAGAAGGACGAGTTTGATTTAGCAGGTTTTGCGGTTGGTATAGTTGATAAAAAAGACATAATAGATGGCAAAAATGTAAGACCCGGGGATGTGTTGATTGGTATAGAGTCTAATGGTCTTCATTCAAACGGTTATTCATTAGCGAGGAAAGTGCTGTTGGGAAAAAATAGATTCAAACTCGAAGATAAACCAAAACCACTTGGAAAAACTCTAGGAGAAGAACTTTTAAAACCTACAAGAATTTATGTAAATAGTGTTCTGTCAATTATTAAAAAATATGAAATAAAGTCTGTTTCCCATATAACGGGCGGGGGCTTATTGGGAAATATACCAAGAGTAATTCCCGGTAGTTGCTCTATACAAATTGATTCTTCAAAAATCAAACTTCCGCCTATTATGAAACTGATTATGGACTCTGGCAATATTGAGATACGTGAGATGTATAGAACTTTTAACTGTGGAATAGGCATGGTCCTGGTTGTTCCTGCTACAGTTGCAGACAAGGTGATAAAATACTTAGTTAAATATAAAAACAGGTCAAGAATTATAGGTGAGATTGTAAAGACTGGGAGTGATACAGAAAGAGTTGAATTTATCTAAATTATCTTATTGTCCACCCAAACGTATATCTAAAGGATGCCCTTACATTGAGCTTTTCCAAGCCACCCCAGCTTTTAGGAAATGGGCTAAACGGGGATGCCACTCTGATTGCTCTCAAAGCTTCTGTGTCTAGCCTGGCAAATCCGGATGATGAGATTAATTGTATATCGTCCAGGTATCCGTTACTTCTTATGGTAAACATTAAAAATAACTCGCCCTGTTCTCCCTTCAGCCTGGAGACTTCGGGATAATTCCATACTCCCTCTATCTGTCGTTTTAGCTTGGTGAAGTACGATATATATTTAAATTCGGTTGTGTTCAGGTCAACGGTATCTTCCTTTTTTTCTATATTCCTTGAACCAATAAATTCCCTGGGATTAGGTTGTTGATGAGGCATCTGTTTGGGCGCGGCAGCCCTGAACAACTCTTCTCTTGTTATATCTGGCAATTCTTTTATTGTTTTTTCAGGTTTTTGTTTTGCTTCCTTAGGCACTTCCTTAGGAAGTGAGGCGAGTTTTTGTTCCCTTAGAAAATCCTCTTTAAGCTTTGGCTTGGTTTTTTGTACCTTTGGTTTTTTTACTTCCTCTTTTTTTTCTGTTTTCTCGGGTTTTTCAGCCACCTGTTTTTTTTGATTTTTCGGTACCGATTGTTTTGGTGATGGGGGTTGTGGAGGTACGTTTACAGACTCTTTTACAAATTCATCCCGGGTTTTTTCTTCTTTTGCTATGTGGGATTTTTCTGCTAATCGCTTGAGCTTTTCCGGGGGTTCTGTTTCTTTCTCTTTTGGTATCGGAATTTCTGTTATTTCAATAAACTCTGGTTTATTCTCATCTGTTTTAACATGTTTTTTATCTTCATTGATATAAAGCAAAGCAACTATTAAGGCTAAAAAAATGTGTAATATAGTTGAGTAGAGAATGAAGGGTGATAATTTTCTTCTCTTATCTCTTTTTGGTATGATTAATCTCACCATTTATTATATTTAACAGAAAAATCATATTAATAAGAATAAGTTATGATTAATTATTAAACAAGTTTATAATAATCTTATTCCATCCCACTGGTCCAATCTCATCGGCATAAACTAAATTTTCCAGGTCGATTCTGGCTTCGTATTCTCCATTTGATTTTTTGACCAGAATGGGGATATCAACTTTTTTCAACATGGGATAGTCATTAAGGCTGTCTCCCAAAGCAACAGAGATAACTCGTTTATCGGTATTCTCCCTGAATAAATTTATTAATAGTTCAACAGCCTTGCCTTTATCGTTATTTCCCATTATATGGTGAAATCTTGATCCTTCTGTGTGATTAAGACCTCTTTTTCTAATTTCTTCTTTAAGGGTAACATAATCATTTTGGTTTTCATTAATTATAAAAGGTTCATCGTATTCCCTATGGGTTGATAGTTCAGCTAGATCAGGGCTCAGATTTGTCAGCTGAATTATCCTATTTATGTCCATGTCGGAGTAAGTCTCTATTTTTAGGTTACAATTATTCTTGAGTTCTTTAATTGCATCCAATAGTACTTTGTGATTAGTACCAAGCTTTATTATTTTATAACTATTTGATTGATTATCATATTTATATTCAGAACTGAAGAATTCGTTTGGTATATAAATCGCTCCGCCATTTTCTGAAATAAATGGGAAATTGTTTTGTAATGTAGTTCTGTAGTGTTCAATCTCTGATTTAGTCTTACTTGTGCAAATTATCAGTGGAATGTTTTTTTCTTTTAGCAGATCTAATGCCGGAATCGCTTGCAGGAAGGAATAGTTTCTATGATCTAGCAGAGTTCCATCGAGATCAGTGAATACAATGTATTTTTTACTCATTGTCCTTTTCTACAGCGTCTTTTAACTGATCTAAAAAGTCGGGTATTGCAGAAGTTACCCTGTTCCAGTTCGGGATTAATGGAGCGTCCATTGGTTCATCAAAATATCTTTTACTGGCTAATTTTATTCCTTCGCAAAATGTTTCAACTGCAAACCCTTCTGCATGGCGATCAAATTCTAAGCAGTTTATTGCTGCATCGTCGTTGTACATCTTTATTGTGTCTTGCGCTATACGCATGTAAGCAGCAAGTAAAGATTTAAACAGACCATCTGAAAATACAACACCCTCAGATGCTAAAGCCCTGAATAGGGTTTTGGAAATATCCAGGCACATTTTTAATAATCCCCTGTCCGGATCATCCGAGGATATTTCCTGGTGTTTATGTTCATAGTTCTCACATAAATCGACCTGGCAGACTCTTTTCGGATTAACATTTCGATAAACTTCGGATAATACGCCAATTTCCAAACCCCAGTGTGTGGGTATTCTATTGATTCTGGCTAAACCAATTTTCATAGAAAATTCACCGGCCAATGGATACCTAAAGCTGTCCATATAGGTTAAGTACGGCAGATGACCTACTATTTTTTTTAAAGCCCTCAATATAGGAGAGACATAAAGTCTCATAACCCTTCCATAAATTTTTTTATTAGATGCTCTTTGGTAGTAACCCTTACAGAAATCATAGTCTAGGTTCGTGTTTGCGACGGGATAGCATAGCCTTGCTAAGAGTTCCCTATCATATGTGAGGATATCACAGTCGTGGAGCGCTACTACTTCACTCGTATTTTTTGCGAGAATAAAACCAAAAGATATCCAAGCCCCTCTTCCTTTACCACGTTCTCCAATGTATAGGCCATTTTTTTCGAGCATCTTACACAGGGATTTGATTCTTCTGCCATCATTCCATATGATCTTTGTGTTTTGTGGTAAAATGGAAAAAAACTTTTTTGCATGTTCGAATTCTTTTCTATTAGCATTGTCCAGGCTTACGACTATTTCATTTATATATTTTCTTTCCTTCAAAATGGAAATAATATTTTTTAAGGCATCTCCCTTCAGTTCGGAATAAAGACTTGGTAGTACTAAAGCTATTGGCCTGTCTTTTGAATATACCAAGAGTGCGGATTCGAGTATATCAACATTATCCTTCTTTAGTCTGTGTAGAGTAGCAATTGATTCTGTTTGATGAAAATCGCCCATTGTAAATACTCCAATAATAAAATCAACGATAAAAAATAACATATGGTCTGGAAAAGAGCCAGACCGAAATTGTCCGATTTCAATATTGCCCTATAGAACTACAATACAATGTTAATTCTTAAAAAAATACTTAATAACAAAGAATCCTAATAGGAGAAGGATGAAAAATAGGATTGCAAGAATATTAAAATATCGATCTATAAATAATTTAATTTTTTGACCAAATATGGAAATAAGGGCTGCTTCGGTAAAAAACCTAAGCGGTCTGCCTATTGCAGAAGCAATTAAGAATATAAGAAAGTTTACCTTGAAAACACCGGCTGTAATGGTAAACACTTTGTACGGGATCGGGGTAAGAGCGGCTCCTAATATTGCAATAAAAGCATTTTGGTGGTATTTATCGCTAACAAACAAAAAGGCGTTTTCACTGAATACATAGCTAAAGAAAAAATTGCTTACTGCTTCCCATATTACTAATCCTATAAGATATCCAAATATACCGCCTAAAACAGACATAACAGAGCAAATCAATGCAAACCAGAATGCACGGCTTGGCTTGCCCAGGCAAAGAGCAATCAGCAATGGATCTGGTGGTATCGGAAATATTGATGATTCTAAGAAGGAAACAATTGATAAAGCCACTACCCCATATCTGCTGTCGGCCCAATTAAGTACCCAGTCGTATATTCTTTTTAACATCTGAACTCATTCAAAGTAATTTTTAATCTTGTCAATCGAGTTGTAATCCGTTAAATCAAGTCTTATAGGTGTAATCGAAACAAAGCCTTCTTTTACTACTACAATATCGGAATTATCTATTTTCTCATAGCCAAGCTCAAAACCTCCGATCCAATAGTACTTTCTTCCCCTTGGATCTACCTTTTCGACTATTGGGTCGCCGTATATTCTCTTGCCCTGTATTGTAATTTTTATACCTTTAGGCTTCGATTTTGACAGGCTTGGTACATTTACGTTAAGGAATGTTCCCTTTGGAAGCCGATTTAATAAAACCTGTTTGGCAATTTTTTGAAGGTAAAGGCTTGCTGTAATAAAATCGAAATTATTTTTTCCAACGGAGGATATTGATATTGAAGGTATTCCCAGTAATGTGCCTTCCATAGCCGCACTTACAGTTCCCGAATATGTTATATCGTCACCGAGATTCTCACCCTTATTAATGCCAGAAACCACAAGGTTAATTTTTTTATTTTTTAGAATTCCGTTTACAGCCAGGTTTATACAATCGGTTGGAGTACCGTCTATTGAGTAAATATTTTTACCCGCTTCATGTATTCTAAGTGGGCGGTATAGGCTGAGTGAATGACTTACAGCACTTTGGTCTCTGTCGGGAGCGACCACATAAACCGTACCAAGAAGTTTTAAAGCCTCTGTAGCGACGTTAATTCCCTCTGAATTTATGCCATCGTCGTTTGAAAGAAGAATTAGAGTAGACATTATAAGGATATGTGGTCGGGGTGACCGGACTTGAACCGGTGACCCCCGGCCCCCCATGCCGGTGCGCTACCAAACTGCGCCACACCCCGGATCGGTGTAAAATGTAAATGGAAAATAAAAAAAAGAAAGGGTTAAGCTATTCTTTCTTTAATGGATTTTAAATCGCTTAAAATATCATGAAGCAAATCTTTAACCTTGACAGTCGACCTTTTTTTACTTAAGTCGTCTTTAAGTTTCTTTCTTGCTCCGGCAATAGTGAAGTTTTGATCATACAGCATATTCTTAATTTTTAGTATGGTATGAATAGTTTCACGATCGTATAATCTTTGAGATTTTCTTCTGATTGGCTTTATTTCGTCGAATTCGCTTTCCCAGTATCTCAAAACATACGATTTTATACCGGTGAAATCACTCACTTCACCTATCCTGAAGTAAATTTTATCCGGCAATCTTATATCTGCTCTTTGTTCAAGCATACTTTAAAAGTATTTCAAACTAATCCAATTGTCAAGGTATTCAATAGATTTGAATATATTATTAAGCAAATACATAATATTAATGTGATGTGTGAGCAGATAATTGTAAATTTAGTTGCAAAATTGTTATATTAATTACATAAATAAGACTGTATAACAAATTACGTAATGTTTAATACTCTGCTATACGATCTTCTATGTATAGGACATGCTCCGAATTTTTTAAGTGCTTCTATATGTTCTTTTGTGGGATAACCCTTATGTTTTGTGAAATTGTATTGTGGATATTCATTATGGTAATTCTCCATTATCCTGTCTCTGGTAACTTTTGCTATAATTGAAGCTGCCGCGATGGAAGTACACTTACCATCTCCCTTAATAATTGGTTCCTGAGGTATTGGCATTGGTATTCTGTGATTTCCATCGACTAACAGATAGTCCGGTGATTTTTCCAGATTATTAACTGCTATCTTCATTGCTTTAAGTGAAGCTCTCAAAATATTTATCTTATCTATTTCCTGAGGTTCAATTATTCCTATAGCATAACAATCTAATTCTTCAATTAATTTATTGTATAGAATTAATCGTTTGGTGTTGTTCAGCTTCTTTGAATCATTGATACCGTCCAGTTCAAAGTTTTTGGGTAATATAACGGCCGCAGCCACGACAGGGCCGGCAAGTGGTCCTCTGCCTGCCTCATCTATACCTGCTGGAATTTTGCCTCTTGATCTCAGTTTATCTTCAATAAAACTGTTGGGATAGTTCAATATATTTACTCAGACAAATCCGCAGTTATTTCTCTATGTGATAATTGGATCATTTCCATACTTTATTAATCTTTACTATTTACTGATTAAGCCGATACTTTGCATACCCATTTTTAACTTTTCATAATTTTGAGGAGACATTTCACACAAGGGGAGTCTGAACCCGGGATTGATTTTTCCCATCATTGATAAGGCAGATTTAATAGGTATGGGGTTAGTCTCAATAAACAGTAGTTCATTTAAGGGTTGAAGCTTGTAGTGAATTTGAAGTGCTTTTTCAAAATCACCGGAAGAAAATGAATTATATAGTTCTGCTACATCAGAAGGGAGTATGTTTGCCGTTACAGTTATGAATCCCTTAGCCCCTATGGATAATAAAGGCAGATTTAATGAGTCTTCACCCGAAAGTAAAATGAAGTCCAAGCCGCAGGATTGAAGAATCTTACTTGCATAATTTAATGAGCCGGAAGCTTCCTTGATCCCTACTATATTTTTACACTCACTTGCCAGTCTGGTGATTGTATCGACTGTTAGGCTAACAACCGATCTTCCCGGAATGTTATACAGAATAATTGGAATATCGACGGTGGATGCTATTTCTTTAAAATGCCTGTATAGTCCCTCTTGAGTTGGTTTGTTGTAGTATGGAACCACTTGAAGGGAGCCGTCAGCACCGACTTCTTTTGCATATTGGGTAAGGCTTATTGCTTCTTCTGTACAGTTTGATCCCGTACCTGCAATTACTGGTATTCTGCCATTTACTGTATCGACGGTTAACTTGACAACCTGCTTATGTTCTTCGTGGTTAAGTGTTGGAGACTCCCCGGTTGTTCCGCATGGTACAATTCCATGAGTACCATTTTCTATATGGAATTCAATTAGGTCTACCAGGCTCTGTTCATCAACACTGCCGTTTTTTAAAGGTGTTACTATTGCAACGTTCGAGCCATAAAACATTATTAAATTTTTCCTCCAAGTTCACTTAGGTGATTTTCCATCATTATATTTAAGCAATAATGTAATTCAAGTTATTAAATGCTAAAGTTTGATGCCGCACTCTGGACAGAATTTGCTGCCAGCTTGAATTGTGGAATTACACTTGAAACAGAATTCAAATTTATTTTTATTAGCAGTTTGATATTGTTCACGTAGGTTTTTAATTGCTTCTCCAAGTTTTTTCTCCAATTCCTCACTATCTCCTAACAGACTCTTGGGGAATTCAATTATATCTTCATTACCGGGTGACGATATCATGATCTTTGGTTCTATTTCATCCTTATCGAAAAATATTTCTCCTATGCGTTCCAGTGAAATATCGCGAAAACAGTTAAAGCTTGATGCATTTTTTGCTATTATTATTCTTCGATTGGTTAAGATAAACCAGGAGTTAAAAAAAGTATTACTGTCACTCCACTTTGGTGCCTTGTATATTGCCCGAAATGATTTCAGGGTGGACAGTACTTTCTCTTCTGATTGTAAGTATCTATCTAAGCCAGCTTTGATGCCGGGTGGAATTTGATTTAGTTTTTCAGGGTCGGAATATGTGAATATACTTTTGATCTTGGACAGAAATGAGTTATTCCCCATTTTTATTTACATATAATTCTGCAATTTGAACTGCATTCAGGGCCGCCCCCTTTCTCAGTTGGTCACCAACCACCCATAAACAAAGGCCGTTATCAATTGTGTAATCTTTTCTGATTCTCCCAACAAGACAGTCGTCTTTTCCAGTTGCATCAATGGGCATTGGATATTTAAAACTCTTTGGGTCATCCACAACCCTTACACCTGGAAAGGAATTTATTGCGGATTTCGCATCATTTATACTGATTTCCCTTTCAGTTTCAATGTTTACAGAAACGGAATGTGCCCTGAATACAGGCACTCTTACAGTGGTTGCAGTTACCTGCAAGGATTGATCTTCAAGTATCTTTCTGGTTTCGTTGTGTAGCTTCATTTCTTCTTTTGTATAGCCATTATCTAGAAAGCTATCAATATGCGGCAGCAGATTAAATGCTATTTGGTGAGGAAAAGTGTTTATTTTCAATTCCTCTGATTTTGACCAGGCTATGGTTTGATTACTAAGCTCTTCAATTGCTTGTGCACCTGCGCCCGAAACTGCTTGATAGCTGGAGGCGATAACCCGTTTTATGCGCGATATATCGTGTAAAGGCTTTAACGCCATTACGGTAACTGCCGTAGTGCAGTTAGGGTTAGCGATTATACCTCTTTTATGATCCTTAACACGCTCTGCATTGATCTCAGGTATTACAAGTGGAACATCTGGATCCATTCTATAAGCGGAGCTGTTATCTATGACTAATGCACCTGATTCAACTGCTATTGGTGCATATTGCTTAGACCTGCTAGATCCGGCAGAAAATAGGGCTATATCAATATTATTAAAAGAATCGTTGCCCAGCTTATCAACCTCAATCTGCTCGCCGTTAAATTCCAGCTTTTTGCCCGCAGACCTTTCCGATGCCAGGAGTTTTATGTTATTAATAGGGAAATTTCTTTCCAAGAGAATTTGTATCATTTCCTGGCCTACCGCTCCGGTGGCACCAACGACTGCTATGTTATATTTTTTATCGGCCAAATTATTAGTCCTGAGAGAAGTATTTATTTTTTTAAATATTTATTTTCAATTACAGAGACTTTTTCAATGTTTGGAATTTCTTCATCTTCAACTGTAGTGGTAAACCATGCATCCAGAATTTCCTTAGCTATTATTGGAGTAGCAAGCCTTAGGCTCATTGCCAGTATGTTGGCATCGTTCCACTTTCGAGCTCCCCTGGCAGTTTCAGCATCAAAGCATAAAGCGGCTCTTATTCCCGGAACCTTATTTGCAGCCATACTAACACCTGTTCCTGTCCAGCAAAAGAGGATTCCCTGTTCGCACTTTCTTTTTGAAACACTCTCACCGACTTCTTGTGCTACTTCTGCCCATTGGATATCATCCCCTTTTAGTGGACCATGTAGTTCAAGTTCAAAACCTTTTTTCTTCAGCTCCTCTATAACAAAATTCGTTAAATGATTTTTTTCGTCACTTCCAACGGCTATCTTCATAATGTAAGTAAATGTGTTATGTATTATTACTTATTAGTTTAAATTACTAAACGTGATGCTTCAATAATTCTATATATTTTAAAAAATTATTTAAGGGCGTGGAAGATTAACTTTGAACCGTAGTAACCGGCAAAGGCCAATAATATTCCAAGCAGATTGCTAGCATAATTATATTAATACCCATAACCTCGAATTCGGAGGTTTGCCTCAAAATCGAAGGGGAAAACTTAATCCATTTGATTTATTAAATTAAATCAGGATAAGAGAGGGGTATGTGAGTAGTGGTATCAGTGTATGGTACCGATGAGTTATCTAAAAAATTAACGTATAATTTTTAAATCATTTAAAGGGGGGAAATTGTTTTGTCTGAAAAAGTGTTTTCAATTGGAGACTCTTTAAGTTACGGATGGGATAAATTTAAGAAGCACTATGCATTCTTGATAGGGATATTGATTTTAATTTTTTTCATTAATTTAATTATGGGAATCTTCTCCTCAATTTTTGAAGAGACTTTTCCCGTGTTAGATCTTATTTTCAATATTCTAACTTTGGTAATTAGTTTTGTTCTAACTATTGGGGCTATTAATATTTATTTAAAGATTTACGACGAAAAGCAACCCTCAATCCATGATTTATATGATGTAACACCGTCTCTTTTCTTCAGGTGTTTACTTGCTGCAATTCTTGTTGGTTTGATCGTTCTGGTGGGACTCCTGTTGTTTATAATCCCGGGAATAATAATTATCATCATGCTTCAGTATTTTATATACATTATAGTGGATAAAGATCTTGATTCAATTGAGTCGATCAAGGAAAGCAGACGAATTACAAGCGGATATAAATGGGATTTATTATTACTCTATATAGTTTTAGCCGGCTTAAACCTTTTAGGGATACTTTGTTTTGGAATAGGTCTTTTAGTTACAATACCCGTTTCAAGTTTGGCATATATATATGTTTACAAGAAACTGGCCGATAGAGATATCC
>JAZGCJ010000038.1:0-2717 GCA_036476895.1 Thermodesulfobacteriota bacterium | reverse complement strand
ATTTTATATGTAACCTGCCGACTAACGATCCAAATAAAATGGTGGAGCTTTTAAAACAAAGGAAAGTGCCCAATTAGTTTCTTCTAAGTTACTTTGAAAAAAATAAATAAAAAGTCCAATCACAATTGTAAATGTCACCTAATTCAGGGACAAAGTTATTGATTTTCTATATTTTTAATCTTTTAAAAATCCTTTTCTATTAGAAAAGGATCAAATAGGCATCCAAAAAATTGCGAAAATCAATTCAGAAAGCGTTAATATATTTACAAGTCTTTGCGAGCGGCGGTAGCGAAGCAATCTATTCTTTATGAGATTCCTTCGTCGCTACGCTTCTCGGAATGACGCTTAATGTCAGATTGCTTTGACTTCTTCGACATTGCTCAGGATATCTCGCAAAATCAAAACTCTACCTTAAACTCTCGGCGGATTCCGCCCGCGCTTTCTTTATATACACCATCAATATTGAAATAGCTGCAGGGGTGATACCAGACACCCTGCTTGCCTGTCCCAGGGAGTTCGGCTTAATCCTAGAGAGCTTTTGAACAACCTCTCTTGTCAGACCTGGTATATCCTCATAACAGAATTGTTCCGGTATAGTCATATGTTCGAGCCTTTTAAATTTTTCTATATGATCCAGTTGCCTCTTAATATACCCCTCATATTTAATTTCCAATTCTAATATTGAAGCAATGTTCTTACTGACCATATTTCTATCTAAATCAGGATATATTTTGGAGAGATCCTTATAGCTAATCTCAGGTCTCCTTAAAATCTCTTTGAGCGAATGGGGCTTTTTAATACCGTTCGAACCCAATTGATACAGTTTGTCGTTTATCTTAGGTGTTGGATGGATTTTTACTTTTTCAAGGTTTTCAAGTTGTGTTGAAAGAGCATTTTTTTTAATCAAAATATCTTCGTAATCCCTTTCACTAACAAGCCCAATCTTAAAACCCCTCTCTCTTAATCTTAAATCCGCATTATCCTCTCTTAGTATTAATCTATATTCAGCCCTTGATGTGAACATTCTATAAGGTTCATCCACACCCTTAGTCACCAGATCGTCTACGAGAATGCCGATGTATGCCTCCGAGCGATCTAATATGAACGGATCCGATCCCTTCAGTTTAAGTGCTGCATTAATGCCCGCGATAAGGCCCTGACTTGCTGCCTCTTCATAACCAGTGGTGCCATTAACCTGTCCTGCAAAATAAATATTCTCTATTAAATTGGATTCAAAAGTAGGTTTGAGCTGAGTAGGGTCTAAAAAATCGTATTCAACCGCATATCCGGGCCTCATGATTTCAACTTCTTCGAGGCCTTCTATAGTCCTGACCAACTCGTATTGAACATCGAGAGGCAGACTGGTTGATATACCGTTTGGATAAATTTCATACGTATTGCGACCCTCCGGCTCCAGGAAAATTTGATGTCTGTCTTTATGGGGAAACTTAACTATCTTATCCTCTATTGATGGACAATATCTGGGACCGATTCCCTTTATTAGTCCCGAATACAACGGAGATTTATGAAGATTGTTATTAATCACCTCATGGGTTTTATAATTGGTATAAGTTATATAGCAAGGCATTTGGTCCCTTTTTATTTCACCGGACGAAAACGAAAATGGCTTTGGAATCTCATCTCCTGGCTGCATCTCCAAAATCTCCCAGTTTATAGTCCTTCCATCGAACCTGGGAGGCGTGCCTGTTTTTAACCTGCCAATCTTGAACCCCAGTTTCTCAAACGAATCCGAAATCCCGGATGCAGCGGCCTCTCCCGCTCTTCCAGATGATATCTGAGTAAGACCTATATGCATCAATCCGTTTGGAAAAGTACCCGGGGTAACCACCACAGCATCCGACAGAAACTCTTCACCAAGATTTGTTTTTACCCCTATCACTTTATCTCCCTTGGCTAAAAACCCTTCGACCATTCTTTGTTTTATATCTATATTCTTCTCGCTCTCAAGAGCCTTCTTCATATAAGCTCTGTAAGCTTGTCTGTCGGCTTGTATCCTGGTTGCCTGTACAGCGGCCCCCTTTCTTGTGTTGAGCCTTCGGAATTGAATGGCCGTTGCGTCGGCGGCTTTGCCCATTTCACCACCCAGTGCATCTATCTCTTTTACCAAGTGCCCTTTGCCAATCCCTCCGATTGACGGATTACAAGACATCAGACCTATGGTATCGACATTAGCAGTCAAAACCAAAGTTTTGCATCCCAACCTGGAAGAGGCCAGAGCAGCTTCGCATCCTGCATGTCCAGCACCAATCACAATAACATCATGAATCTTTGGATAAATTAATGCCATGATAGTAACGACCAAAAAAGAAAAATACTAAATCTATAACTCACTTAGGTCAAATATATAGGTTTAATTTTGATTATGCCCCAATAGTGAACTGGATAAAAAAATGCGCTTGACTCTGTCATGGTATTCGAAGCGGTTGCTATGACATACATTTTATGCCCGATTAAATCGTTAAGAGATATGTTAAATCGGGAATATGATAAAATAAAACATCTAAAATTGATTTATTTGATTCAATTCATAAATAATCAAACATCTTCATATACATCAAGTTATTGAATGATCCACGGTAATATAAAACACTAAAGTCATATTAAATTTTAATCATAATATGATATTCTTACCGCTTTATAAATAGGCACCTTATTAAAAAATAAATAATTTATAAATATTCAAGTGAAATTCTTAC
>JAZGCJ010000037.1:0-27050 GCA_036476895.1 Thermodesulfobacteriota bacterium | reverse complement strand
GAATAATTCATCGACCTATAACAATTATATCGAAAGTTTTTATCCGGGATTCAATTATTTCCCCTGCATTAGAGGGTCAATATTTAATAATGGTATAGCTTCACTTCCGGTAAATCTTGGTAGAACTCCATCCCATCTTTCTGCTATACGCAATCTTATGAGTTGCGGGTTGTTCTTTAAGGCCTTGGCCTCCCTTGCTATTGCATCGGCCCTGGCTTTGGAAGCAACCTCTATTTCATACGCTTCCGCCTCGGCAGATAGCCTTACTTCGGCAGCTGCAGCCTCTGCCTGTGTTACCCTCCTTATTTTCTCATTCTTAGCCTGGAGAGCTTCCTGTTCAGCCCTAACCTTTAACTCAATTGCTTTATTAAATTCCTCAGAAAATTCAAAATCGGTTATTGCAACATTTGCTATCCTCAAGGCATTTTCAACCTTCTTTTCCAATAGAGTCTTTTCAATAAAATTTTCTATAGCCAATTGAATCTCCAGCTTTACCTCTCCCCTCCTTGTTACCAATTCTTCTGCAGTATATCTTGCAGTTACCGCTTTTACAGATTCCTGTATTGCAGGTTCAACTACCGTGTCGGCAACCACATCCCTTGTCCCTATTCTCTGATACGTCTGAGGCGTAACGCTACCTATAAGAGAGTACTGAATCGTTACCTGGGTGTTCACGGTTTGAAGGTCTTTTGATGCGGACACTGATCTCGCATTTGCCTTTTTCAGCCTAACGTCGATCTGTTCAATAGTATCCATAAAGGGTTTCTTTAAATGAAATCCCTCCGGCAGAGCCACTGGCTGGACGGCACCCAAAGTGACGATAACACCCACGTGCCCGGCCTTTACGATGACATAGCCGCTCAATGCAAAAACCACAACCAACAGTATTATAATAGGATATAGAAATTTTATTCCCTGTAGTTTATTTTTCATTTCCATTAGAAACCTCCTTTTATTTTAAATATACATATACTGTACCTTGATAATCCGGAATATGCCTAGCTAAAGGTGAAAAAAGTTTTAAAAATCAATATCAATCAGCCTAAGCCTCAGGCCCATGTTCCCATTCCAGTTATTGAATTCAGGTGTATAAACTATATCCGCAACTTCAGGTACAGACCTGTTCCCGGTGCAATTGAACCATACTGCATCTAAAATTCTAGACCCGGATTTTATTTTCAAACCCAAATGCCTGTCTTTAAATGATCTGCTCGAAACAATATCAACAGACTCAGTAATAAATACAGGCTCGGGATTACCTATGCCAAATGGCTCCAGTTTGTTTAATTCATGAACAAATAATTCATTTATATCATCTAAATCCACACTGGCATCAATCATAATTTCCTGTTCCAAATCTAAACTGATTGAACCAACCGCCTTATCAAACATGGAAGCGAATTCCTCAATGTTTTCCTCTCTTATTGTAATCCCGGCAGCAAGCTCGTGCCCGCCAAACTGCTCTAGAATGTCCTGGCACTCATTTAACACTTCATAAATATTAACCCCTTTTATACTTCTACCCGATCCCTTGCCATTTCCTTCTTTATCGACTGCAATTAAAAAAGCCGGCTTCCTATATCGATCTACTAACCTTGACGCAACTATTCCAATCACACCCTGGTGCCAATCTCCCGAAGCTAAAATAATAGATTTAGAACTGGCAAACGAAGGGTTGGAATCGATCTCAGAGACAGCTTCCGCAAATATTTTTCCTTCAATACCCTGCCGGTCTGAATTTTTTATATTTAAATCCCTTGCAATCTCCCTTGCCTCTTCTATATCTTCCGAAATAAACAAATCCACAGATGTTTTTGCACTGCTCAGCCTTCCGGAAGCGTTTATCCTCGGCCCAAGCTTAAAACCAAGATCAAAAGAACTTACCTCCCCATTGACACTGCTTATTTCCTTTAGGGCTCTCAGGCCCTGCCTTTTCGGATTTTGCATCCTTTTAAGACCCTCTTTAACAAATATTCTGTTAACATTCCTTAACTCAGCGCAATCTGCCACAGTTCCTAAAGCTACAAGATCCAGGTAATCACCTAAATTGGGCTCATTGTTCTTAAAAAACTCCGAGTCCCTTAACGACCTTCTTAGTGCTATTACCAGGTTGAAAATAACACCGACACCGGTAATCTCTTTCCCCGGGTAAAGACAGTCCTTTTGATGAGGATTTAAAACAGAAACTGCATCCGGCAAATCATTGGGCGGTTTATGATGGTCGGTAATAATAAAATCAATTCCAAGTTTTTTAGCCATATTAACTTCTTTGTATGCCGTGATCCCACAGTCGCCCGAAACGATAAGGCTAACACCTTCTGACTTTAATTTTTTTATGGCTTCAGTGTTTATCCCGTATCCCTCTTTTAATCTCTCGGGGTTGTAATAGGTTATCTCAACGTCGATTGATTTCAGAAAATTGTAAAAAAGAGCAGTGGAAGTAACACCGTCAACGTCATAATCTCCATAAATTGCAATTTTTTCTTTGTCCTCAATTGCCTTTTTAATCCGCTCCACAGCCTTGTCCATACCTTTTATTAAAAAGGGGGAAGGCAAATCGAACAGTGAGGAGTTTAAATAGAACTCCGCATCTTCCGCGTTGCTGATGCCCCTGTTAATTAAGACCTGAGCTGTGATTGGGTTTATGTTGAGAGATTTTGAAATTTTATCCCTAAGCTTTATGGATTGACTGTGTACTACCCAGTTTTTCTTCATATGACCGATTCAGTAAATAGCCTTAAAAGGAGATATGGTTGTTATGTTATTATATTAACCTTTTTTAGATCTCAGGTAATCAGACATACCCCTGAGACCCAATATGTAGCTATTAATCCCCAAACCCGAGATAACCCCAACCGAAACCCCTGAGATAAAGGATTTTTGTCTGAAGTCCTCTCTCTTGTAAATATTGGAGATATGAACCTCTATTACCGGTAAACCTACAGACAGGATAGAATCCCTGATAGCAATACTGGTATGTGTATAAGCACCCGGATTGATTATTATTCCGTCAAAATTGTTCAGGGCATGCTGTATTTCGGAGACTATATCTCCTTCAGAGTTTGATTGAAAGAAATCTACATCTGTCTTTAACTTCCTCGCTTCTTTTTTTAACTGCTTATTTATATCATCGAGTTTTGCATTACCGTAAATTTCCGGTTCCCTTTTTCCGAGCATATTCAGATTGGGACCGTGAATAATAAGTATCTTCATTTGTTAAATCAATTCCTCAGTATCTATTTCGAACCCTGAACTTTCAGATAGAACATAGGATTGAAGCTTTGAGATTTTTTCCCTGATAGAGTCGTCGTTTGGGTTTTCATCGAATATTCGCTTTAACTCCAATATCGCATCCTTAAGTAAACCTTGCTTCATGTAGAGCTCGGCAATCGTCTTCGAAGTCAATGAATTTCTAATACCTGAATCATCTGCAGAATTTTGTGAATCCTGATTAGCCCGGGTATTAGATGGGGAGAAAGCCTCGATGCTTTTAGCATTTAAATCAGAAGCTAGCCTATCTCTTAAATTTAACAAGTCATGATTTGAAGGGTAGTAATTAAGGATATTATTTATTACCGCAAGGGCTTTACCGATGTTTTCTTCACTTTTATAAATTTCAATTATAATTTTTGCCGCCCCTAAATTATCGGGACACAATCTCAAAACCTCTTCCAGATGGGCCTTTGCATTGTCAATCATCCATGAATTATAGTAGGTCTTTCCCAGAAGATATTTGGCTGTAATATTATCCTTATTTTTACTTAAACCCTCGTTCAGGATCTTTATTGCCTTAACACTCTTGTCTCGCTTTAACAAGACCTCTGCCAGAAAAACATAACAATCAGCAGTAGTCTGACCATTATTTATCAGATATTCATATTTACGTTCCAACCTTTCCAGATTTCTATCCTGAACCGATTTATCTAACTCCATATACAGATTGATATTACTTAATATTGAAAAGAATTTCCAACTGATAAAAATAAATTAAATGAAATTCTCAAAGGTTTTCAGTGTAATATCACACATTAATTACAATAGCAGATTGAAGATTCCAATGCATAAATCATAACTGACCATCATTATTGAACAATTCGTGACAATAAATTTTGGCACACGTGTTGCAGTTAATATATTTTATGAGAGGCAAAAGGAAGTGTCAGGGGGTATGAGTGTCTGGGACTTCCTTTTTCTTATCCCGGATAAAGAGATATTAATCAAAACTTATCCATATCCAAACAAAATTAAAGATTATGGATCCCCGATTAATACATTCGGGAATGACAGATGGGTCGTCATACTCCGTGAAAGCGGGGTATCCGGTTTTTTGACAGGCATTCAAAAAATTGCGAAAATCAATTCCGGAAGAGTTAATATTCTTTAAAAAATTGTCTTTGCGAGGTTGAGTATCAACCGAAGCAATCTAAAAAATGAGATTGCTTCACATTCGTTCGCAATGACAATACGGATTTCCCATAGTCACATTCGGGAATGACGGTTGTGGGTGCATGGGGATCACAATCATTCAAAGCTAAATATATATATTTAATCCCCAATCTTTAGTCTCTTTATCTCTCCGTCTCTAATCTCTTCTTTTAATCTTTATAGTTAGTCTTTTAATCTCAACAAATCTCCAGTCTCAATGAGTCTCCAATCTTCAATCCCTAATCCTGCATCCTAGCACCTAATCCCTAATACCAATTGCAGTCTTTATTAATCTCTAATCTCTTTGTATATCAGTCTCCAATCTCATAGTCTCCATTTATCTCTACAAGTCTCTAATTTCTTAATCTCTATCTTTTCATAATCCATACCCCTTACTCCATAATCCCATTATTTAATCTCCCCCTCTCCCTATTCTCTTCATAGCAAGTTTTATTAAAAACCCTGCCTCCTCGATCCTCAGTAAATACGCAAGAATAACATAGCTAACCATTGCGGCCCCGATTGCAATACCCATTGTAACAATCTTTTCTATAGCAAAACCGCTCGTTGTCCAATCCACGTAGGTTGATATCTTCCAGACCAGCAACCCCATTATAATGGATATTACAACAACCTTGATAACAAATATCAGGGTTTTTCTCAGTTCTAAAACTCCTAATCTCAGGTTAAGGAAATACAGGAGTAATATAAAATTGAAGATCGATGAAAACGAACTAGCCAGGGCAAGACCGGTATGATTCATATTCAGTGTAAAACCAAGAACAAATCCAAGAACTGCGTTCACAATAAAAGCCGCAAATGCAATCTTTACGGGTGTTTTTGTATCCTGCAGAGCATAGAAAGCCGGCGCCGTTATTCGTATGCCTCCCACCGCCCAGAGACCGACAGCATATCCGAGAAGAGTTTGAGAGGTAAAAAGAGTCGCCTGGTAGTCAAACTCACCCCTTTGATATAACAGGTTACAAATCGGTTCCCTGAGAACGATCAGTCCTACCAATGCAGGTATCAGTACAAACAACATTAAATGTAACGTGAAATTGTAATTCTCCCTGTACTTCACCATATCCCCGGTTGATGCATGAGAGGACAAGGTCGGGAGCATCACGGTAGCAATCGAAACCGCTATAATTCCCAGGGGAAATTCTATGAGCCTTTCCGCAAAAAAGAGGTATGAGATCGTTCCCCCCGGCATATAAGACGCATATTGTGTGTTAACAATGATATTCAGATTATAAACGGCCAGACCAAAAATTTGAGGAATCAGAAGCAGAATAATTTTTCTGATTGCCGGATGATCCCTGATTTTAGAGAATCTAAACCCAAAGCCTAATGAGCGGATAAAAGGGTATTGGAAAATAAACTGAATTAACCCTCCCAAGATTACCCCAATTGCGAGAGATATAATCGGGATTCCAAAAATACCATGAAGAACAACAGCAGTTAAAATAATGGTAATGTTAAAAAGGACGGGCGAAAAGGCAGGGGCAAAGAATCGTTTCAGTGAATTTAGTATTCCCATCATCAACGCAGAAAGTGATATAAAAAATATGTAAGGGAACATAATCCTGTTAAGCTCGACGGCCAGTTCAAACTCTTCGCTGGTAAACCCCGAAGCAAAGATCTCTATTAACACAGGAGAGAAGACAACCCCAAGTACGGTAATGCAGACCAGGATAAGGAAAAGGAACGTGAATACTAAGTTTGAAACTTCCCTTGCTTCCCCTTCCCCCTTTTTCTCCAGATACTCGGTAAATACGGGTATAAAGGAAATTGTAAGTGAGCCTTCGGCAAACAATCTTCTGAGCAGATTAGGGATTCTATAAGCAACATAAAAGGCATCTGTTATGGTATTAGCACCGAAGTAATAAGCAATAACCATATCCCTTATATAGCCGAAAATACGGCTTAAGAGGGTAAACACCCCTACATTCCCAGCGGATTTGGCTATTTCCTCATTATGGCTCATTTTTGAGCAATTCTATATTACTTTCAAATAAAATCTAATAACATAAGAAGATTAGTTAGCTATAACTTATGAAGGCTGGTTTCATAAATCTAATTCCTCAAACTTGAGTTCAGTGGATAAGTACTCCAATACAGCCCTGCACTGATGAATCATGTCTGGAGTTGTGATAACGTTGATTATCTCCGGATTGTTATCATCTGACCTCACCCATGCAACATGCGGATAGGTTCCGAATAATGCTTGAAAATATATATTTTCTCTACGATTCGCTAGCTTTAAGTGTATAACGGGCATGATATAAAAACATACTAAAAAATCAGACAAAAACAATCTAAACAAAAAAGGTGCGAATTGATTTGCACAATTAAAGCAATTTAGTCGATTTTTTTACAGAAAAAACTGTAAAAAAAATCTAAGAAAAATAAAAAAAATCATAAATATCAAAAACTTATCTTGACATTTGGCCTAAATTTTTTTATATTGGTTTAATCTGGCATAAATTGGCATAGGATGGTAGAAGATGTTCAGGGGGAGATACGAACATACAGTCACAGATACCGGTCGAGTTAGCGTTCCCGCTAAGTTTAGAGAGGTATGCAAGGATAAGTACGGTGATGAAACATTTGTTGTAACAAATTTTGATAGATGTTTAATCGCATACCCTCTTAAAGAATGGAACCGTATTGAGAACAAAGTTGCAGAATTACCTCAGTTCAGGAAAGACGTCATATCTTTCCTCAGATACCTGATGGGCGGCGCGGTAGACTGCCCTATCGATAACCAGGGGAGAATATTAATACCTCAGACGTTAAGGAAACATGCAAAAATTAATAAGGAGCTTGTAATGATAGGAATGCTCACTAGAATTGAAATCTGGTCTAAAGAAATCTGGTATGAAGAAGAATCTAAAATGGCATATGAGGAATTTAAGAAAAGCTCTGAAATTCTTGCAAACCAGGGATTATGAGTATGATCAACAGCTTACAAAAAGAAACTATGCCAATTCATGAAACTGTATTGTTGGAAGAAACAATAGATTATATTTCGCCAAAACCGAAAGGCACATATGTAGACGCCACTATAGGACTTGGCGGACATTCAGAACTAATCCTAAGATACAGTGACTACAACTCCACAATAATAGGATTTGATCTGGATGAAGATGCACTGACACAAGTAAAGAAGAGGTTCTGGAATCATGAAGAGAGGTTTCATCTAAAAAATATAAATTTCTTCAATATTGACAATGCCCTAGAAAATATGGGTATCCACGAAGTAGACGGAATTATTGCAGACCTGGGTATCTCTTCCTTCCAACTTGAACAGAGCGGTAAGGGCTTTAGTTTTATGAAAGACGAGTTTCTGGATATGAGAATGGATATAACATTACAGTTCAAGGCATCTGATCTTGTAAACGAAATGACCGACGAGGAAATCTCCACAATTCTATTAAAGTTTGGAGAAGAACGGTGGGCAAAGAAGATCTCAAAAAGGATTATAGAGGAAAGAGCGAATCAACCCATCTACTCATCTCAGGTTTTGGCAAATATAGTTTCCGATGCTATACCGAGAAAGTTTCATCCAAAAAAAATTCATCCTGCTACGAAAACCTTCCAGGCACTTCGAATTGCTGTAAATAGCGAATTAGAGAACTTAAAAACATTTATTGATAAAGCCATCGAATGTCTCAGGCCCGGTGCAAGAATTGCGATCATATCATTTCACTCGCTAGAAGACCGCATCGTAAAACAGAAGTTTTCCAAACTTTCTTCTGATTGCATTTGTCCTCCAGGGCTTCCGGTTTGTGGCTGTAACCACAGATCAAAGTTGGAAATAATTACCCGTTCCCCAGTTACACCATCAAAAGAAGAAATAGTAAGAAATCCAAGGTCGAGGAGTGCAAAACTGCGGGTTGCTGAAAAAAAATAATTTGAGAATTGTTTGCTATGATAAAATCAGAGGTTAAAAATCGAAGAACTAAAGCCATTTTCGAAAACATTACCTTTTCAAAAAACCTGGTCTTAACAATCCTGCTTGCCATTATAATTGCCCTTGTATATATAAGAATCAAAGTAGAAAAAGTTCGCCTGGGATATGACTTCTCATCCAACAGAATCCAGTCCCAGCAGCTTGGAAAACAGAATCAGATATTAGAAGCAGAATTTATGAAGCTGAAATCCCCGGAGCACCTGGAAAAACTTGCTATTGACCTGGGCTTTAAATACCCCACTCAAAACGATGTTATCTACTCTGATTTTAAAAAGGCGGAATCCAAATGAGAACAAACAAGCACTCAACAAGGATTTCACTTTCAAGGGACATGGAAAAACCACGGTATAGGCTTTTTATCTCGGTATTCTTTGTATTGATTCTACTTGTAGGTGTCTTTGTCAAGGCAGCTCACATACAATTTTTTAATAAAGATAAAGCCCTTTCATTCGCAAAAAAACAACATAACGGTTTTTCCGAACTTCGCCCGGAAAGGGGGAATATCTACGATAGAAACAATAAGGGATTAGCGGTCAATATTGAAACAAAATCAATATATGCAAATCCTCCATCGATAAAAGACCCTGTTAAAACTTCTAAAATTATTTCAAATAAGCTTGGGTTAAACCAAAACAAGGTATTAAAACAAATTACTTCGAACAAGAAATTTGTATGGATAAAGAGATTATTAGATTCTAAACAAACCAATGATGTAATCAGCGAAAACTTAGACGGATTCGGATATATAAAGGAGACTAAAAGAGTCTATCCAAACGGTCATTTACTTGGACAAGTCTTGGGATTTACCAACATTGATTCCAGCGGAATTGAGGGAATTGAATACTATTCAGAAGATCTTTTAGAGGGTATGCCCAGGAAAATCAGTTTCAGCAGAGATGCCTTGGGCAGAACTGTTGTCAAAGAATACAAAAATCCCGATACCACAATTAGCACCGTCGGGAACAATATAACATTAACCATCGACTACCAAATTCAGCACATACTCGAAAGAGAACTGCAGCTTGGCATAGAGAGTGTAAACGGTGAAAAGGGCATGGGGATATTAATGAATTCAGAAACTGGCGAAATCCTTGCGATGGCCAGTTACCCGTTTTTTGACCCTAATAATTTTAGTGAATACAAAGATGAACAAAAGAGAAATTTCCCGATTTGGTACACTTTCGAACCAGGGTCGACAATGAAAGTCTTCCTGGCCGCATCGGCAATAGAAGAGAATATAGCAACTCCAAAATCAAAGTTCGATTGCGAAAACGGTAAAAGGAAGATTGGCCAGTCGGTCATAAGGGATCACAAACCCCACGGTACTCTCACGTTTTCAGAGATAATAAAGGTCTCGAGCAATATTGGTGCATCGAAGATCGGTGAGACTCTTGGGAAAAAGAAATACCACGATTACCTAACGGATTTTGGGTTTGGCAATAAACTGGATATTGACCTGCCTGGTGAGTCCAAGGGACTGTTACCAAAAGTAAACAAGTGGGGGAATATTGAGCTTGCGACAATCTCCTTCGGCCAGGGTTTATCCGTTACATCACTCCAATTGGCAACTGCCCTATCGGCTGTGGCAAACGGTGGATATCTTATGAAACCGTTTATTGTAAAGGAAGTCAGAAATCCGGAGGGAAAACTAATAAAGGAAAACAAACCACAGGTGCTGAAGAGGGTTATTTCTTACGACACCTCCAGGCAAGTATCAGAAATTTTAGAGGGCGTAGTAGCTAATGGCACAGGTAAGAATGCACATATTAAAGGCTATAGTATTGCAGGGAAAACTGGTACAGCACAAATACCAAATCCAACTACCGGGGGTTATTACAAAAACAGGCATATAGCTTCTTTCATAGGTTTTGCACCCGTAGATAATCCTGCCATAACGTTGGTAATTGTTGTTGAAGCACCTAAAAAATCGTTCTACGGAGGCACGGTGGCGGCCCCCATATTTAAAGATGTAACTGAAAAAGTCCTTTTTTATTTAGGGATACCGCCTTCAAATAATTTTATGGAAGCCAAGATAATGCCGGATTTAAAAGGCCAGAGCATAAGAGATATTCTAAGGTGGTCCGAGAAGGAAGGAATTAAGGTCGAGGTAAGTGGAAATGGTTACGTAGAGGAGCAGATGCCAAATCCGGGCGAAATCATCGAAGACAATGTGGTATGCAAAATTCATTTTAAACCGACAATATGATGCTAAAGCAACTACTTGAAGGAGTAGACGGCAAATTGTTATTGGGAACATTAAATAAAGATGTTAAGGGTATATCCTATAATTCCAACAAAATAAAAAAAGATTATCTGTTTATAGCAATAAAGGGTGAAAAGAATGATGGACATTCGTTTGTAAACTCTGCAGTTGAAATGGGGGCGAATGCCGTTGTACTGGATAGGGATCCGGGATACGAGATAAGCGGTGTTTCCGTAATTAAAGTCAAGAATACCAGAGAAGCACTTTCAGAAATTTCAGCTAATTTTTACAATAACCCTACAAAGGATATCTGCCTGGTTGGAATTACGGGTACTAACGGGAAAACAACCGTAACCTACATAATTGAAAAGATTTGGAACGAGGAATCAAAAAATGTAGGAGTTATAGGAACTGTAAATTACAGGATAAAAAACAAGGTATTTAATTCAAACATGACAACCCCTGAATCTCTTGAGCTCATGGATATCTTAAGCTCAATGAAGTCAGAGGGTGTTGATAATGTTGTTATGGAAGTATCTTCACATGCTATAGATCAATCAAGGGTGAGTTCATGTCAATTCGACGCGGTGGTGTTTACAAACCTGACCCAGGATCATCTCGATTACCATAGTTCCATAGAAGAATATATGAACACTAAAAAAAACCTTTTTACCGGTATTCTAAAAAAGAGCAGCAAGAAAAAGAAATACAGTGTCATAAACATAGATGATCCCTATGGGGCACAAATAGCCGAAGAAGCCACAGGTGAATTGATTACATATTCTATTAAGAATAAAAATGCATCGGTCAAGGCGGAGAGTTACGATATATCAAGAAACGGAATATCTGCCTTAATAAATACACCAGAGGGGAACTTTGAGGTAAAATCCAAACTCCTTGGAGAGCATAACCTCTCGAATATTTTAGCCGCTATTGCGACCACAATATCATTAGGCACCCCGTTAAACTTGATTAAAAATGGTGTAAACAATGCAGTAAGCATTCCAGGGAGATTGGAAGAAGTTGACAATTCACTAGATATTAAAACATTGATCGATTACGCTCATACTCCCGACGCCTTACATAATGTAGTTCTTACGGTGAAGAAAATCACAGATAACAAAGTCATACTATTATTTGGCTGCGGTGGGGACAGGGATAAATTAAAAAGACCTTTAATGGGCAAGATCGGCGGTGATTTAGCAGATACACTAATAGTGACTTCAGACAACCCCCGCACGGAGAACCCGGAAGATATAATAAAAGATATTGAAGATGGTGTTTTGACATCAACTATTGATAAAGAGAACTATTTCAAAATCACCGATAGAAGAAAAGCTATTAAATTCGCAATAAACATTGCATCGAGGGGAGATACCGTTTTAATAGCCGGGAAAGGTCATGAAGATTATCAGATAGTTGGAAATCAAACTGTCTATTTTGACGACAAGAGCGAAGCAGCCGAGGCATTAAGAGAAAAATTGAATTACACATAACAATGATAAATCTAGACTTAATATTAAAAGCAACCAAAGGACAATTAATCTCAGGACAATCAAAGTATGAGTTCTCGGGGATTTCCACGGACTCCAGGAGGATTAAAGATAACGAATTATTTATTGCCTTAATAGGCGACAACTTTGACGGACATGAATATATCGATGAGGCATTCACCAAACGTGCTATGGGAGTGATTCTTGAAAAAACAATCAACAAACAATACTCCGATAAGATAATAATTCAGGTCAAATCAACTCTTGGATCACTAGGTGAAATTGCTCAAAGTTGGAGAAATATGTTTAGAGATCTAAAAATCGCTGCAATCACCGGTTCTAACGGTAAAACAACAACGAAGGAAATTGCCTGGAACATCCTTTCTCTTAAATTCAACACGCTAAAAAATAGTGGTAATTTTAATAATTTAATCGGTCTCCCCCTCACATTGCTTAAAATAAACGATAAGCATCAGGCAGTCATTGTTGAACTGGGAATGAATGACTTTGGTGAGATCAGAAGATTGGCAGAGATTGCCAAACCCAACATAGCCACTATAACCAATATCGGAAAAGCACACCTGGAGAAATTGCAGAATTTGCAGGGAGTGGCAAAAGCCAAAGGGGAACTGGTAGAGAAACTAAATGAGGATGACACGTTCGTTGTTAACAACGACGACCCGTACATAAAAAAAATTTCCGAAAAAGTAAATTGTAATATTATTAATTTCGCAATAGAATCCGGAGACAGCTTTATCTCTGCACATGATATTGAATTTTTGGATTACAGCTCAATCAAATTCAAACTCAGAATTGGAGATCATACAAGAAGTGTGATTCTGAACGGCATTGGGAAGCATAATGTTATGAATGCACTGTGTTCGGCAGGAATTTCATACGCTTTTGGCTGCAACATAGAAGAAATTTCTGCCGGTATTGAGAAATTCAAACCTTCAACCATGCGGCTTGAAATTATAGAGAGCCCCCAAGGTTTTAAGATAATTAACGATACTTATAATGCAAATCCTATTTCCATGAGAAAAGGCATCGAAGAACTTGTCAGGCTCAGGGGTAATGGGAAGTGTTTTGCAGTACTCGGAGATATGCTGGAACTTGGCACCTACAGTGAAGAGGAGCATGAAAATCTGGGAAAATTTATCTCTTACAATAATATCGAATTTGTAGTTCTATACGGAGAATATAGTGAATTCACTTCGAAGGGTCTTAACGGTAAATCGATATACAAAATTGCCAAAACCCACAGTGAAGCCTCTGAATTCATTAGAAGTAAGGCCAACGCAGACGATGTTGTTTTGATTAAAGGATCAAGGGGTATGAAAATGGAAAAGGTAATTAATAAACTTTTTGAGGAGTAGTTGAATTGTTTTATCTGCTTTACCTACATAACCAGGACCTCGTATTGGTGAATGTATTTAGATACATCACATTTCGATCTTTTGGTGCAGGTGTAACAGCATTTCTGGTTAGCATTCTTCTCGGGGGTTTATTTATAAACTTTTTAAGAAAAAAACAGTTCAAGGAAAGTATCAGAGAAGACGGCCCTCCAGGCCATATGGGGAAAGCCGGTACTCCAACCATGGGAGGAATTTTCATAGTAATTTCAATAATCATCTCAACCTTACTATGGGCAAACATAACCAGCGAGATTGTATGGATTGTACTACTGTTCATGCTTAGCTATGCAATAATTGGTTTTTTGGATGATTGGTCAAAGCTCTCAAGTGGAAAGGGCATGTCTGCCAGACTGAAGTTTTCTCTGCAGACAATATTTGCGATACTGTTCGTTCTTTTAGTGCTTAGTGAAAAAAACGGCTTCACCATGTCAATCAGAATTAATGAGATAGGGGATTACAGCTATACATCGGTGATACTACCGTTCTTAAAAAAAGTGGTCATTGATCTTGGATGGTTTTACATACCATTTGTGATTCTTATAGTTGTCGGATCTTCCAATGCCGTAAACCTTACGGACGGCTTAGATGGTTTGGCAATAGGTGCCATATGCGTTGCAGTCGCCACTTATATTATCTTTTCATACCTATCGGGACATTCAGAATTCTCCAGGTACCTTCAGATACCATTTATACATAATGGAGGAGAACTTGCAGTATATCTCTCGGCAGTTGGAGGATCATGCTTAGGCTTCCTGTGGTACAACTCGCATCCGGCTCAGGTGTTTATGGGAGATGTTGGTTCATTGGCATTAGGAGCAGCGGTAGGGGCCGTCTCAGTCGTTATCAAGCAAGAAATTCTACTTGCTTTGGTGGGAGGACTTTTCGTTCTGGAAGCGCTTTCTGTAATGATTCAAGTGTTTTCATTTAAACTAACCGGAAAAAGAGTATTCAAAATGGCTCCCATTCATCATCATTTTGAATTATGCGGCTGGTCGGAATCTAAGGTGGTAACCAGATTCTGGATAATTTCACTGGTTTTTTCATTAATGGCATTATCGACGCTTAAACTAAGATAATAATAAAATTTGGTCATGAATTTATTTAATAAAAAAGTTCTTGTCGTTGGTCTCGGTAAAACGGGATTGGAAACAGCAAAGTTCCTGCTTCATAAGGGTGCTAAAGTGGGTGTAAGCGATCTGTCGGAATACAGAAACTTAAACCATGAGGTAAAAGAAGTTATAAACGGGGCTGAAAGAGTTGAGCTTGGAAAACACAGCAAGGATATGTTCCTGTGGCCTGAGATTATTATTCTAAGCCCGGGAATCAGGTTTAATAATGAATATGTTACATTGGCGCTGTCCGAAGGAATCGATGTTGTAAGCGAAGTTGAGCTGGCATGGAGGTTTATAAAAAAACCAATAATAGCATTAACCGGCTCAAACGGGAAAACAACAACAGCCACGCTTATTTCTAAAATATTAGAAGCAGATGGCAAAAGGGTATTCCTCGGTGGCAATATTGGTACTCCTTTAATACACATAGCCGAAAAAGACAGTGACTATGATTATATAGTAGCCGAATTAAGCAGCTTTCAACTACAGGGAATAAAGATGTTCAGGCCTTATATCGGCATAATTCTCAACATATCTCAAAATCATTTAAATCATCATGAAAGTTTTGACGAGTATATAGCATCAAAATTCAAACTTTTTGAGAACCAAACAAACTCTGATTTCTGCATCTACAACTCGGAAGATCCAAATATACCGGGCCATATGAACAATATAAAAGCCATAAAGATTCCTTTCGGAGCAGAACCACACGTAAATAAGGTGTTCTCAGATAACAACAATATTTACAACGGAGAAGATATCTATAACCTCGAAGGCATGAAACTCATTGGGAGACATAACATAGAAAATGCAATGGCATCCATAGCATGCGCAAGTATCTTGGGGATAAATGCTAAAATTGCAAGAGATGAGATAATAAATTTTGATCCTCTGCCTCACAGAATTGAGTTTATTGGAGATGTAAGGGGAGGTAGATTTTTCAACGATTCAAAATCCACCACACCTCACTCCACATTAAGGGCTATAGAAAGTTTAGATTCCCCGATAATACTGATAGCGGGAGGAAGAGATAAGGGAACAAGTTTTGATATACTGAAAAATGCCATAAAAAAAAAAGTAAAACTTGTCATATTAATAGGAGAATCAAGATTTAGAATACAAAAGGAGATAGGAGGGGAAGTAAAAACGGAGATTGCATCCTCTCTTGAGGATGCAATAACAAAAACTGTCAAAAACCTTGAAGCAGGTGATACAGTTTTATTTTCTCCAGCCTGTACAAGTTTTGATATGTTTAATTCATATGAAGAAAGGGGAATAAGGTTTAAACAAATTGTTAACGAACTCTAAGCAAGGCGAAAATTACGATATCGGGCTACTTCTGGCGATTATATTCCTTACCGGAATAGGAATATTAATGGTTTACAGTACAAGCTCCGTATTCGCTCTCGAAAAATTTGGTGATCCAGATTACTTTTTGAAAAGACATTCGATATTTTTAATGATTGGATTGTCATCGATGATTCTGTTCATGAACATTAACTATAGGTTCTACAAGAAGATTGTTTATCCGGCTTATGTTCTTGGACTTGCTTTGCTTGTTCTGGTATTAATACCAGGAATTGGCAGAGAAGTTGGAGGGGCGCAAAGATGGATAGACCTGGATTCATTCAGCTTTCAGCCATCCGAAATCTCTAAATACATCATTGTTCTTTACCTGGCACATTCATTAACCAAGAAGAAAGAAAAGATGGATAATTTTATTGCGGGGTTCGCATCCCATATAATAATGGCTGGAATGTATGTTGCATTAATACTGGTGGAACCCGATTTCGGTATGGCATTTACCCTTTTGATAGTCATCTTTGCTATGATGTTCGTAGGAGAAGTCAGGCTTAAATATGTAGTACCCATCGGATTTACCTCGATCGCATTACTGGTTGTTTCGGTTATTACAAAAGGGTACAGGATGGACAGAATACAATCCTTCCTTGATCCCTGGCAGGACCCTCTGGGTTCCGGTTATCAGGCAATACAATCATTTATCGCGATAGGGATCGGCGGCATCTATGGCAGCGGTCTTGGTGATAGTACACAAAAGCTTTTCTTTTTACCTCAGGCACATACCGATTTCATCTTCTCCATAATTGGCGAAGAGCTGGGATTAATAGGAATAGCAATCGTAATCTGCCTTTTTGCATTTTTATTTATAAGGAGCATTAGAACATCTCTTAAAGCTCAAGACCTTTTCGGATGCTACCTAGCCTTTGGATTAATCATGATAATCCTGATGCAAGCCGCTATAAATATGGGAGTTGCAGTTGGTATGTTTCCAACAAAAGGTATAGCACTGCCTTTCATTAGTTATGGAGGAACATCTCTTATTACATCTCTGTCTGCCATGGGAGTTATTTTAAATATTTCAAAAACGAGTATGAAATGAAGATATTAATAGCTGGCGGTGGCACAGGCGGGCACATTTTCCCCGCAATTTCCATCGCTGAAGAATTTATAGAAAGGGATAATATGAACAAAATACTTTTTGTAGGGACGAGAACCGGCCTCGAAAAGGAACTAATCTCACAAAAGGGCTACGAAGCTAAATATATAAGCTCGAGAGCATTGATAGGAAAAACCAAATTAGAACAGATAAAAAATTTTTTTTTAGTATCAAAGGGAATTCTGGATTCATTAAAAATATTGACCGAATTCAAACCTCAAATAACTATAGGTGTCGGAGGTTATGCATCCGGACCTATGGTCCTGGCATCATCCCTTCTGAGAATACCTACCGCAATCTGTGAACAAAACTCAGTCCCGGGTATTACGAACAGGATACTAAGTAAATTTTGCAACAGGATCTTTGCCACATTCGAACAGAGTACCGAGTTTTTCCCTTCGAAAAAAACAATGGTGTTCGGCAATCCCCTGCGAAAAGAGATACTGGATAAAATCCAAAACAAACCCAATATTGCTAAAGATCTAACCACAGTCCTGGTGTTAGGAGGGAGCCAGGGAGCACATCGGCTAAACGCCTCAGTGCCAGAGGCTATAAACCTGATAAATTCTAATGATATTTTTGTTATTCATCAAACGGGGAAAAATGATTACGATTATGTGAAAGAATGTTATCAAAGATATGAAATTAAATCAGAGATAAGTGAGTTTATAGAGGATATAGCATCCGCTTACATCAGGGCCGATCTGGTAATTGCAAGATCGGGGGCCGGAACGATAGCGGAAATATCGGCTCTTGGCAAGCCTTCGATCCTCATACCATATCCACATGCCGCTTTTAACCACCAGTTCGAAAACGCTAAAATTTTAGAGCGGGCAGGTGCTGGGATTGTGGTTGAAGATAAATTTGCCAATCCGCAGACATTGAAAAACAAGCTTTTGGAAATCCTAGACAAGGAAACTCTTGAAAAAATGAGCCTTGCCTCTAAAAAGCTGGGTAAACCTGAAGCATCAAAAAAAATTGTGGATGAAATATACAGCTTAACCAACAAATAATGTATGGAAAGATAAAAAATATTCATTTTGTGGGAATTGGCGGGATCGGGATGAGTGGTATTGCCGAAATCCTTTTGAATTTAGACTATTCGGTAAGCGGCTCTGACATAAAAGAATCGAGCACCGTGAATAGATTAAGGGACATAGGGGCCAAAATATCGATTGGCCACAGGGGCAAAAATATTGAAAATTGTGACGTAGTCGTTATTTCATCCGCAATTAGCAGTGAAAATCCAGAAATTTCTGCTGCTAAAGAAAAGGGGATTCCGGTTATCCCAAGGGCGGAGATGCTGGCTGAATTAATGAGATTAAAATTCGGAATAGCAGTTGCCGGCAGTCATGGAAAAACTACAACAACTTCTATGGTTTCCACGGTACTGTCCTATGCAGGATTAGACCCGACCATAGTCGTCGGTGGCAGGGTAAAGACATTGGGAAGCAATGCACGGCTGGGGCACGGGGAATTTATGGTTGTTGAAGCAGATGAGAGTGATGGTTCTTTTCTATCCCTGTCCCCTGTTATATCAGTGGTTACAAACTTAGACAGAGAACATCTTGATCATTACAAAAATATGGATGAACTTGTGAATTGTTTTTCAGATTTCATCAATAAACTGCCCTTCTATGGATTAGCGGTAATTTGTATCGACAGTCCATGGGTAGATTCTCTTATAAAAAATAGTAATAAGAGGATTATTACATACGGATTTTCAGAAAACGCTGAACTCAGGGCAATCAATATTGAAATTAATGGTTTCCAGACAAATTTCGATATAGAGCTTAATAAGGAATTACTGGGGAATGTTGAACTAAATGTTCCGGGTGAGCACAACGCTCTGAATGCTCTCGCCGCTATTGCAATAGGAATAGAGTTAGGAATTGATGTAGAGAAAATTATAAACGGTCTTGAAGAATTTAAAGGTATTGACAGAAGAATGCAGGTGAAAGGTGAAACCAACGATATTATATTTCTGGACGACTATGCACATCACCCGGAAGAAATAAAAGTCACGCTAAAAGCAATTAAGGCCTCTCTTGACAGAAGACTTGTACTGATCTTTCAACCACACAGATACACAAGAACAAGCCTGCTGTTTGAAGAATTTGTAGATGCACTGAAAAACGTGGATGTCCTATTGATTACGGATATTTATCCTGCCGGGGAATCTCCGGTAAATGGTACAAACTCTGAAAAACTTGTAAATGCTATTCGAAAAAAGAGTGTTGGCAATGTTATCTACGTCGACGAGCATAAAAATTTAGTAAACATAGTTAAAAATCTCATAAAACCGAACGATGCCGTAATAACATTCGGGGCAGGAAATGTGTGGAGGTACGGGGAAGAAATACTAAAGGAAATTTCATGAAATTGTCGTATAACGAATTAAGCAAATTGCAATATGATAAGGAATTTAATTATCCGATGAAAAAATATACATCCCTTCGTGTTGGAGGTAAGGCAGATCTGATAATTTATCCCAATAATAGTAAAGAGTTGATAGGACTGTTGAATTTAATGAGGAAAAAAGATATACCCTGGGTAGTTTTAGGCGGCGGTTCCAACACCATAGTCTACGACAGGGGAATTAAAGGTGTTGTTGTTTCAACTAAAAAGCTCAGAAAAATAGAATTCCGGAATTCCGGAAAAATATTAGCGGAAGCTGGAGCAGTGTTGGGGACAATTTTAAATAAAACAATTAACAGAGGAATGTCGGGGTTCGAATTTTCAGCCGGCATACCGGGAACGGTTGGCGGAGGTATTTTCATGAACGCCGGGGCAAATTGTGGTGAAATAAAAGATGTAACGGAAAGGGTATGGATTTGGGACGGCAACAAAGAAGTTCCGATAGACAGAGCGGACATTAACTTTGAATACAGAAAATCCAATCTTCCCGAAAACTGTGTAATAACCAAAGCGCTTTTTCAGTTGAAAATAAGCAGCAAAGAGAAAGTTGAACGAAAGGTAAAAGATTACTTAGATAAAAGAAGCAAAACTCAACCGATCAAATATACAAACACTGGATCGATTTTTAAAAATCCACCCCAAGAGCCAGCTGGCAAATTGTTGGAAGAGCTTGGCCTTAAAGGGTTCAAAATAGGTGGAGCCAAAATCTCCGAGATCCATGCTAACTTCATCATCAACTCCGGGAACGCAAGTACGAACGATATATTAGAACTTATAGAATTTGCAAAAAAACAAGCACTTGCCAAAAGAGGCATAAATTTGGAAACAGAGGTAAGAATAATAGGAGAAAATAACTGAAATGCATATTAAATGGGCAAAACATCTGCTTACAGTTTTTTTCTCTATTATCATCATTTTGCTGGGTTTATTGCTCGTTATCTTTAAGACAGATTTTTTCAAAGTGGAGGAAATTAAAATTACAGGGAATAAAAGGGTTTCTGAAAACGAAATAGTGAAAAGATCGATGATTCTGCCAAATATAAGCTTTATTCTTTTCAATAAGAGAAAGGCTGAAGCAAGCATTCTTAAAAATAGGTGGATATCAAAGGTACAGATTGAGAAGGAATATCCGGATAAAGTTTCAATTATGATTACGGAATCTGAACCTTTTTGTCTAATAAGAGACGATGAAGAAAATCTTGTATATATAGATGCCGACGGAATATTTCTGGAAAAAGCAAATTTCTCAAACGGCCTTGATTTTCCTATTATAATTGGTGAAGGTATTTATGACCCAGAGTTATTATCTAAAGCAATACAAATTCTAAAATATTCGAAAGAAAGTACATCATTAAATTGGCAAGACATCTCGGAAATTAATGTTGATCCAATTTTTGGCATTACAGTACTAACAAGCAGGAAAAAACTAATAGACATGGGCAAGGACGAAATAGACCTTAAATGGAAAAAGCTAGAGATCATATTTGATCATCTAAAACAAAAGAAGTTAGATTGGGATTATATTGACCAAATTAATTTGTACTCGGAAAAACATGGAGTAGTTAACTACAACTTGCATACAATAAATTGAAGAGATAGATAATGGCGAGAGAGCACAATCTTATTATTGGTCTTGATATTGGTACTACAAAGATTTGCACGATTGTTGGTGAAATTAACCCTACAAGCGGAGTTGAGGTACTCGGTGTTGGAACCTACCCCTCAAATGGATTAAAGAGGGGCGTGGTAGTAAATATTGAAAAAACTATCCAGTCGATCAAGAATGCTGTTCAAGAAGCAGAACATATGGCTGGTTGTGAGATTCAAACTGTTTTCGCAGGTATTGCTGGTGGACACATAAAAGGAATGAGTGGCCATGGAATGATCACACTGAGAGAAAGAGAGGTATCAAAAAAGGACATAGACAGAGTTATTGAATCTGCAAATGCGGTACTAATTCCCGCGGACAGGGAGATTATCCATGTAATTCCACAGGAATATATCGTAGATGGTGAAGCCGGTATTAAGGACCCTATTGGCATATATGGCATCAAGCTGGAAGCAAGGGTACATATAGTCACGGGTCAGGTTACAGCCGCACAAAATCTTGTTAAATGTATTCATGGTGCAGGTATGGATGTTACAGACATTGCACTAGAGCAGCTGGCTTCAAGCGAGGCTGTTTTAACAGAAGACGAGAAAGAAATTGGTGTTGTTCTTTTTGACTGCGGTGGAGGCACCACGGATATTGCCATCTTTTCCGGCGGTACCATCAGGTATACCGAAAATTTAACCCTGGGCGGAGATAATGTCGACAGGGATATAGCCCTTGGTTTATCCACCCCTCTTGCCGAAGCAAAAAAGATAAAAGAAAAATATGGAGTATGTCTCGCAGAACTAGTGCCCCCTGACGAAATAATTGAGGTTTCAGGTGTTGGAGGCAGGAAAGCAAGAAGAATATCAAGAAAAGAGCTTGCTATGATAATCGAACCAAGAATGGAAGAGATCTTTGAATTAGCAAAAAGTGAAATTAACAAATCAGGATACAGGGATTTGATACCGGCGGGAGTTGTTTTAACGGGTGGAAGCATAATTATGGACGGATCAGTTGAATTAGCCGAAAAGGTAATAGGCCTGCCGGTTAGAAGGGGTATACCAAGAGATGTCGGGGGAATCAGCGATATTATAGCAAATCCCATATATGCCACCGGAGTCGGTCTAGTTTTATATGGAGCCCGATATAAAGGAGATAAGAAATTAAGGATCAGGGAAGAAAATGTATTTAAAAAAATATTTGATAGTATGAGAAACTGGTTTGAGGACTTTTTTTAAGTTAAAATGATCAATATAAGGAGGAGGGAAAATTGGCTAATTTTGAATTAGAAGAAAGCACCCTAGAACAAAGGGCTAGGATAAAAGTTATAGGTGCCGGTGGAGCTGGTGGTAATGCAATAAATGCAATGATCGAAAAGGGTCTTGTAGGTGTAGATTTTATTGCAACAAACACCGATTCGCAGGACCTGAAAAAATCGCTCGCCCATACTAAAATTCAAATTGGTATAAGAACTACCAAGGGTCTTGGATCTGGTGGCAACCCTGTAATCGGAAGGGAGGCTGCGATTGAAGACCAAACCAAGATATCCGAAGAACTCGAAGGTGCAGACATGGTATTCATAACTGCCGGGATGGGAGGCGGTACCGGAACCGGAGCTTCACCAATCATTGCACAAGCTTCAAGGGATGCTGGTGCTTTGACCGTAGGCGTTGTTACAAAACCGTTCAGCTTCGAAGGACCCAAAAGAAACCGCCAGGCTATCGAGGGTATTCAAGAACTCGAGAAAGTTGTCGATACTCTAATAATTATTCCTAACGACAAGATTACCTCCATCCACAAAGTGCCTATACTTGAGGCATTTAAAAATGCTGACGATGTTCTTCACCAAGCCGTAAGTGGAATTTCCGACATTATTACCGGAACGGGTTACATAAATGTTGATTTCGCAGACGTAAAGAGTATCATGGGTGAAAACGGTGGAAAAGCATTAATGGGAACTGGTTATGCAGAAGGCTCTAACCGTGCAATCCAGGCAGCTGAATCTGCTATTACAAGCCCGTTACTTGAGGATATATCAATAGACGGGGCAAGAGGTATTCTTCTAAATGTCACTGCTTCTCCGGATTTTGGCATCGAAGAATTAAACGAATCTTGTAATTTCATAAGAGAACGGGCTGATGATGATGTAAACCTGATATTCGGGCTATTGATAGATGAAAATCTGAAGGATTCCGTAAAGATCACAGTTATAGCAACAGGCATACAAAGCATACATGTTGAAAGTACCAAAAATATTGTAACCAAAATTCCTTCAGATATTGACCAAGAAGATGAATTTGAGATACCGGCTTTTATTAGAAAGAGAGGGCTTAACCAGGCGCCATAACTATATAGTTTCAAACAGAAATTCAGTTTACTTAGTATCGGCTTTTTTATCATCAACACCTAGATCGAAGTCAATATCGATTCTAGGAGCTTCGATCCATAAGCCTTCAATATCGTAGAATTCTCTAACCGGTTCGTAAAATATATTTGCCACAACATCCACAGAATCGATTAAAACCCATTTCCCCTTTGAATATCCTTCCAATCCTATTATAGGTTCTTTTGAATCCTTTAAATACCTCTCGATGTTATCAGCAATTGTTTTTACACCCCTGTCGGAATTTGCACTACATATTACAAAATAATCGGAAATATCGGAAATTTTTCTTATATCCAGTATTTGAATGTTTTCTGCTTTTTTCCCCCATGCTGACTGGGCAATAGCCAATGCTTTTTCCTTTGAAACTATGTTAGAAAACCCCCTTTAAACATATAGGTTATTGAAAATTATATATTGTTCAACCACATCGGGAACCAAATACCTAACGGACTGATTAATCTTTACCAAATCCCTGATGGTTGTAGACGATATATTGAGGCTGTTAACTCTCAGAATTATCAGCAATTTAGATTTTTCATTGGTAAAAATACTCATTTCATTTCCTTCATTCAATAATTTGTAATTTCCAATAATTTCACTAGGTATAAAGTCACTTATTTTTTTATAGCCCGGTCTTACGTAGACAACAAAATTAGAAAGATCGAATAGCCTATTATACTCCCTCCAACTTTCAATTCCGTGAAATATTTCATTTCCAACTAAAAAATACAGATTTTTAGAAGCGTATTTGTCTCTGAATTCTTCCAGGGTATCAATCGTATAGGAGATCCCCCGTCTTAATATTTCAACATTCGAACACCTAAAATAACTATTATCACCTATGGCCAGCTCAACCATTTTAAACCTGTGGTCCGGATCAACCAGATTATCATTTTCTTTATGGGGTGGGATAAAGGCTGGTATAAAATATATCTCTTCCAAGTTCACCATGGCTCTAATCTCCTCGGCAACTCGCAAATGTCCATAATGAATTGGATTAAAAGTTCCTCCGAATAACCCAATATTGGTTTTGCCTTCTTTAGTCATATCAAGCTATCGGGGCTATTTATCTATATCTCCTTCTATATAAAACTCTTCTCCGATACATTTAAATCTAACATTTTTTATATTAATTGAATCTTTTACTTTTTTGATTTTTAAATTACCTATCATACTTATGCCGTCTGCACCCAAAATCCTCGGGGAATAAAAAAATATAACTCTATCAACAAGTTTGCTCCTTAGAAACGATGCAGCGACTGTACTGCCACCTTCAACTAAAATATATGCAATATTTAGCTTCCCCAATTCTTTAAGTAAGGATTTGAGATTAATCATGTTTTTAGAATCGGTCCTTGACTTAAGTACCTTAACTCCAAGTTTCTCCAGCCTTTTTAACTTTTGATTATTTTTATGATTTGCGGTAGCAATAATGGGGGAATTGTTAAGTCTGATTAATTTAGCATCACTTGGAATCCTTAGTTTACTATCTAGAATTATGGGTTTAGGTTGATCAATATACCTTTTGTTTGGCAGCCTTACATTTAGGCTTGGATTATCTTTCAGTACCGTTTCGATACCAACAAGTACAGCATCGGCAGAGTTCCTTAATCTGTGGGCAAGCCTTCTTTGAACCTCACTCCCTATCCATTTAGAATCCCCTGTAAATGAAGCGATTTTGCCATCATAGGTGGCAGCAAATTTCAAAACTACATAAGGAATTTTTTCAGTTACATATTTAAAAAACCATTCATTTATCCTATTACACTCATCCTCCAAAACCCCCGTGGCAACTTCAATTCCGTTTTTTCTGAGAATTTTAATGCTATTTCCACTAACCTCGGGGTTTTGATCTTTGACTCCTATCACAACTTTCCTTATTCCAGCTGATACAATCTCGTTTACACAAGGAGGTGTCCTTTTGTTGGTATGACAGCAAGGTTCAAGGTTGATATACAGTGTGGCACCCTTTAATGATTTTCTTCCAATCCTTGCATCAGTGAATGCTTCAATCTCTGCATGAGGCATTCCTGCGCGTTTATGGTATCCCTTACCAATTATTTTTCCATTCTTAACCAATACAGCACCAACCATCGGGTTCGGACTGGTGCTCCCCTCCCCTTTTTTAGCCAGTCTCAGTGCCAAACTCATAAATTTTTTATCGTTTATCTCGGACATGAAAAAATGAAAGACAGTTTAGTGAACAGTTTGATCCTCTTTAAAAAAAAGTGCTTCAACAAACTCCTCAGCTTTAAATTCCCTTAAATCGCTCAACGATTCTCCAATTCCTATATACTTAACCGGTATGTTTAGCTCATTGGCAATCGCAATTATGACTCCTCCCTTAGCTGTGCCATCTAATTTTGTTAAAATAATTCCGGAAATATCAATCGATTCTTTAAACATCTTAGCTTGCTGAACGGCGTTTTGACCCGTTGTAGCATCAAGAACAATAAGGGTTTCATGTGGGGCATTCACCATCTCTTTTCCAATCACCCTTTTAATCTTCTTCAATTCATCCATAAGATTAGATTTAGTATGCAACCTCCCTGCTGTATCCACTATTAGCACATCTATGTTATTGTGGATACTTGATTTCACAGCATCAAATGCGACGGAAGAAGGATCGGCCCCTTCGTCCCCCTTTAAAAATTCGCTACCCACCCTACTTGCCCATATCTCCAATTGTTCGACGGCCGCTGCCCTGAAAGTATCTGCTGCTGCAACCATAACCCTTTTTTTATCATTTTTGAACTTATTGGCCAGTTTCCCTATTGATGTGGTTTTTCCAACGCCGTTAACACCGGCTATCATAATTACCGTAGGTTTTGAATCAATACTTATTGGTCGACCTTCCGCACTCTTCAGCATGTTTAAAACCTCTTCCCTCAGGGCTTCCCTAATTTGCATTGTATCTTTAAAGGATTTTTTATCTAATCTTTCTTCAATCCTTTCCCTTAGTTCCATCGTAGTATTAACCCCGATATCACTCATAATAAGTGTTTCTTCAAATTCACCCCACATATCTTCATCAACTTCCCTGCTGGAGAATATTTGATCTAATTTTCCAAGAAATCCGGTTTGAGTTTTTGAAAGCCCGGATCGCAAACGAGAAAAAAGGCCCTCAGCTGACTCTTCCTGGGTTGCAGTTTCAGATTCCTCAGACTCCTCAACTTCAACTTCTTCAGCTAATTCCGGTACTTGAAAACCGGTTGATATATCTTCGGTTGTATCACTCGGTGGCGCTGGTGCTTGCCCCGTTTGTTCTATGGGCTGCGATTCTACTGGCTTTGTTTTAAATTTGTTATATTCAAGACCCTGCTCTGCCGTCACAGCGGGTTCAGAAGCTTGAAATGATTCTTGCTCATCAATCTCCCGAATTTCCCGCACCGGCTCAGGAGCATGCTCCTTAATTTCCGGTTCCACGGTCTGGGCGGCATCAATAACCACATTATCTACTTCGCCCTCTTTTCCCTGGGGAAAGGAAAACTTATCTATCAAAAATGCAACAAGAAATGAAAATACCGCAATTACACAAAATATAATTCCAACCCAGATAATATCTTGAAC
>JAZGCJ010000036.1:0-3992 GCA_036476895.1 Thermodesulfobacteriota bacterium | reverse complement strand
ACAGCACCTATTTAATAAAGGACACTATATCAGTTTAATTTTTTATATCTCCAAACTTTTTCACTGCGCTATAAGAAACTCCTTAAAAAAGAGGTTCCAACTCATTCATTTCAATTTTACTACAATTGCCTCTTTGCCTTAGTTTTACACCTGAAACGTTATAGTTCTTTTACCTCCTGAACCGCTGGCATGATTAGAAATGATGGTGCTTTCCGTTACAACCCTTTGATTTATTGGCGAGTGAAACTTTCTATGGGAATTGCAAAATTTAAACCTTCGCTGTCACTTATTTTAAATGTTGTTATTCCAATAAGATTTCCAGAAGAATCAAACAATCCTCCTCCAGAAGAACCAGGGGAGATATGAGCAGTTGTTTGAATAATTTTCTGCCTACCCAATTCCCTTTTACCAGAAACAATTCCTTGTCCAAGTGAGTTTTCTAGTCCTTGTGGAGAGCCTACAGAATAAACAGACTCTCCTACAGCCAAGGTGTCATATTCTCTGAAGCCTTTAACTGGCTCTAACTCAATGTTTTTAACAAGCAGAACACACCGATCTGTTTCTTTATCTCCCACATATATCGATGCCTGTGAAATTAGGTCACCATGCCTGATAATCACATAAGGTCTTTTCTTTATTACATGGTAGTTGGTCAGGAGCATATTCTTGCTAATTGCGACAGCAGAACCCAAAGATATATTGTTCATAGCATTTAAGTTTTCAGAAGTCGTGGCGGAAACCACAACCCATATAGAAGGGTTGACAAGATTGTATAAACCAGTGGATGTTAGATTTCTCTTTAATTGCATGCTTAATTCTATCTCAACTGGACTCCATTCTATGGGTTTATGTTTTACTTTTGAAACTCTTATTAAATTAGGCTGTTCAACTTTTATAGGAGAAGGTGCCTTTTTTTGCTCTGCCTGAACTAAAGGCAAAGTTGGCGGCATCTGCCCTAATTGCCAATTAGACGCAGCGTTCTGAACCAATTCAATATCTTTTGGGGTTAAGTTTTTATCTATTAATACTTTTGAATAAGAAGAAGAACCAAAACCACCACATCTTTCATATTGATCGACTAGTACTAAAAGTAACCAAAAATAAGACTTACAAAGGTCTTGAGGAACAATATCTCCCTCAATGTACAGCTCTGACAATCTTCTTTGAGCAAGACAGTTATTCTTACTGGCAAGTTTGAAGTACAATTCTAATGCCTTTTCAGGATTACCATCCTCGGCCTGTTTGGCAACTTCTAACATCGCCCACTCACAGCCAAAATTCGAGGCCTTTATCAAATAACGTTCTGCCTCTGAGAAATTCTGGGGCATATTCGTACCATATTTATAGCCGTTGTATACTTTTTTTAATGCTTCTTTGTGCCCTAAATCAGCCGCTTTTTTATACCATTGAATAGCCGTTCTTTTATCACGTTCTATACTAAAGCTTTGGCCGCCACTGGAATAGGAGCTAAAGTATTTCCCTCTTTCATATATCCCCGCAACGCCAAAAGCAGCCTCCGCATCTCCAGATTCAGCTTGGGAAAGGCACTGGCAAAAATTCTCATACGAAGATATATAAGTACATGAAACGAGTTTCCCTGTGGCATTAGAATCAGCGTCCCTCTTAGCATTGTAAACGGATGATACATAGCAACCTGTAGAAAACAACACCATAATATTAATCGCCATGAGAGAGATTTTTTTCATTATTTTTCTTCTTTATTTACAACCTATTATTCTTCTAATGTTCACTCTGTTAAAAACTATAAGGAAATATTCTATAAAAAGATACAACTTGAATCTACATCATTTAGAAAGCCCTTTTGTATAGCATAACCCAATTTTCATGTCAAAATAAATCTCATAATTTCTCATCAATCTATGCTTGATACGTAAATGGTGTTTAAGAGGAATGATAACAAAATTAGACTTTTGTCTCTTTTTGCCGGTCTATTTTAAACAACAAATCTTTTTTATTCTATAGATAAATTAAGTTTCCCACATTAGAATAACAAATTTATATGCTATAAAAGCAAGATGAAAATGATACCCACCCAGACTGGCTCAAACCTAAAGAAAAAACTTACTTTCATCAAATCTCACTGGTTTGCATAAAGAAATTAGTTGACTGCATAGGAAGATTTAATAAGGGGGGAGATAGATGCTGATACCTCTTCTAAACCCGTTGTTAGAATATGACGCTTAAGCTTTTTACAATTCCTAAAATAACACTAATAATTACTACTATAGCCCACACCCAGTGTTGTTGAATATAGTCTAAGATTATTTTGGGGTGTACACCATAGCGATCTAGCCAAGTAGCATTAGTCTTTAGTGACCCATCAATTGTTCTTTCTAGTATGTCCGGAAAAATATCAATTTTCCTTAATGTTGATTGATGCATTTTTATATACTCTGCATTTTTGAATGCCTCTGCTTCTTCTGTTCCGGTCAGGATGCCTTTCTTAGTTATTTTATTTAATTCAATTAATGAATGAAGACGTCCATGGTCACCATGCGAGGCATACTCTCTTCCATACAGGGCAACCATGGCCCTAGCTAAATCAAACTTTCTAGAATCATCAATACAATGAGGATTACCGCCTAGTACTTGATAACGATGCTCTATTGCAGAAAACCCATAATTAATATCACGCATATTCCAATGAATAAATGTAAATCCTTGATGTGTTCTTATATATTCAAAATATTCATCTAACATTTCTTTTTCTAAATCGTCATATCTATTTTGTGCTTCATTAATAGGCATCCTTTTTCTTTCGGCTATTTTATGAATTGAGAAACTTTCTGTTTGAGCTGTTTTTAAATTACGTATTGCTATAGATGTAACTCGGGGTGTTCTTCCATCTCCTATGTCATAAAATGATTCGCAGGAATAGTGGATGATTAGTGCGTTCTCTGAATTATCGTATATTTTATTGAGCTCACGCTTAGTTTCCTTGCGCTTTTTTATTCTCTTCAATTCAGAAGACATGATATTCTGTGTTTTGAAAACTTCTCAATAGAGTTCATAATATCTTAATATAAGTAATTCTTTTTAGTTATTACTCTAATACCTGAAGAACACATCTTGCCACTTGACGAAATTATTTAAGGATTGAGGATAGCACAAAAGTAGTAACTTTTAACCCTCATTAAAAGGATATTATGATTTGAGAAAGGCCATATATTGAATGCTAAAACTACATATTATTAAAGTCAAGAAAAAAGAGATGGCTAGGTGAGATATGAAAACAAAATTGCTAGTCTTAATCTAAAGGTAGTGAAAGGTAGTGGTAGGAACAGTGCCCGTTTATTAACGCCTGTACCATGTCAAGATTCCCAGACTCCACCAGATGAGTCGGCATAATCTCCCGCAACTGCTCATTTTCTTTATTTTTCATCCGGCAATTTATTTACTTTCCACTCTGCGCTCTTCCTGCCCGACGTGTAGTTTGGCGGGTGCGGTGAACTCTTAGTCTTAACAAATAACATTTATGGTACTAAATGCAACCCTTTTCAACAGGAATCCAGCGTTTTTTCTGGACTCCCTGCGAGAACAGGGTAATTTCCCTTCCTTTCGGAAGGATTCCAGTATTGGATAGCAAGATACTCGGTCCTTGACACTGGATATTCGGCCAAAACACATGCATCGAGAATCCAGCATCCAGCATCAGAGAGTATCAATTTTCACGAAGTACCTAAGCTTCTCTTTGTCTTGTCTCTAATTCGTCTTAATCTTCCACTAACTGTTACTGGATACGATGCCTTACAATCCAATCTCTTAAATCTATCTGGTAATAGAGAGACATTTCTTTTTGCCACCTTCTGTACCTCTTGAATACCTGGAGTCTTATACACGACCTTTCCTTTCTTTATAATAGGCAACAAAAGGCCTTTAGCATCAAACTTTTCATCGACTAAACCTACTATATCCTTTTTAAATCTTCCGTTATTATCGTAAATACGGTAAACTTGTTTTTTTGCCGGATA
>JAZGCJ010000035.1:0-3586 GCA_036476895.1 Thermodesulfobacteriota bacterium | reverse complement strand
ATAACCGGACAGATATCTGGTCATTTGGAGTGGTACTATATGAATTGTTAGCCGGTCGCCTACCTTTCCCGGGTGACTATGAACAAGCCGTAATTTATTCGATAATAAACGAAGATCCAAAACCTATTGATCAAAATAGTAAACGACCAACTTCAGATAGTTATGCACAAATTGCGATGCATTGTCTTCAAAAATCAAAAGAAGAAAGATATAATTCATTTGCTGAAGTACTTTCAGATTTGCGTTTAGAAAAACAACAAACATCGGCAAATACAATAATTAATAGTCGGATAGAATTTAATAAACAAAGTGCAATTGATGAAGACGATATATTTACAGGAAGAGAAGAAGAGCTAGAATTTTTATACCAGAAATGCAAAGAAATTGAAACGACAGGTGAATCAACAATTTTAATCTATGGAGAATCGGGGATTGGGAAATCTCAACTTATTTCAAAAGTGCAGCAAGAGATTGATTCACTGAATATTAATACAATCCGGGGCAGATGTATATATAAAGAGGGCGGGCTTCCATACCATCCTTTTGTAAGCGGGATAAAAAATAGTATCAGTGATGTTAACGAAAATTTTATCGAATCACTCTCACAACTTTCTGCAAGAAAAGGTATAAACATAACCACTCGTATTCCGTACATTAAATCTTTTCTGAATCTTTCTAATGAACCAGTTGCACTTTTACATAAAGAACAACTTTGGGACTCTGTTGTATTGTTACTTAATATTCTCTCCAGCGAACAACAATTAATTCTAATACTCGATGATTTACAATGGGCAGATAAAACAACACTAGGATTATTTTCTTTCATTGCCAGAAATATTGCTAATCTCCCCATACTACAAATTGGTATTTACCGTAAGGGCAGTACAGTATCTGATGAAATAATAGATGAACAAACTATTTTTGAATCGCTAATACAACTTAAACTTGAAGGTGTTGCTCATCAAATAGATCTTGCTGGATTGACCGAGGATGAAACAGCAGAATTTGTTTCGAAATTAGTCGGTGGTGAAAAAGTTTCTCAAAAACTTACAAGAAAGATATACAAACATACTGAGGGGCTTCCACTTTTCATTTCAGAATTAGTAAACCTGCTTAAAGAAAAAGATCTGGTTTACTTTGATGAGGAAGTATGGAAATTAAAAGAAGACCAGCAATTAAAATTCGTTTCCACAAAAATTAAAGACGTTATATTCCAGCGAGTGTCCGGTTTAGATAATGAACTGAACGAAATTCTTGAGATTGCTTCATGTGAGGGAGAATATTTTCTTTCAGAAACTATTTCCGCATGCTTAAATATTGATCGGATTTCCTTGCTCAAGCAACTTCAAGTGCTCGAAACCAAATTCAATTTGATTAGACATGAAAAAAACCTTTACCGATTCAATCATATGATGGTCCGGGAAGTATTTTATGATTCAATCTTAGACGAACTTCGTGAAGAATATCATAGAATGATTGCCTCATATCTTATAAACAATTACTCAACAAAGGATGAATATGCTGCACGTATTGCTCATCATTTAATTTCTTCAAATCAGGGAGAGAAATCACTTGAACATTTTATAAGGGCAGCAAATCTTGCTCGTGATTTACACGCAAACGATGATGCTTTAGAGTCATATCAGAAAGCAACAAATATTATCAAAAAACTGACGTCAGCAGACTCATCCTTAATAATTGAGGTTGAGGAAGGACTCGGTGACGTTAATCATTCAGTGGGCAATGCCAAGGAAGCTCTTAACCATTATTCAACATTTTTAACACTTGCACGACAATTATCAAATCGCATAAGCGAGATTAAGGCACTGAGAAAATCTGCGGAAGTAAATCAGGTACTAGGCAATATCAAAATTGCAATTGAATTATGCAATGAAGCCATTGAAATTTCAATAGCTATTAACAACAATGAACAATTGATGCATTCCATGAATACGATGGCGATTATTCGTGCTGCTGAGGGAGAATACGAGAGAACAATACAAATTTCTGAAGAAGCTCTTACCATCGCTAGAAAAATTAATGATTCTTTAAATGAGTCAATCAGTTTAAGTAATCTGGGATTCGCTTACTGGCATCTAGGCAATTATTTTTCAGCAATGAAATATTTCAATGAGGCAATTAATATACAGAGATCCATTGGGGATAATTTGGGGTTATCGACCACATTGAATTTTATTGCTATGTCATATTGGAAAGTTGGAGAGTATAACAAAGCATTAGATGATGCAACAGAATCCGTAAAGATTAAGAAGCTTGTAGCAGATTACCGAAAGATTCCAGGTTGTTTAAATGTGATTGGTGATATTTATCGATCACATAATGACATAGATAAAGCAGTTGAATTTCACACAAAGTCTCTTACAATGGCTACTGAACATCAAAATAAAGGTGCTATATGTGCTGACATTCGCGATTTAGGTGAAGACTATATGCTTCTGGGGAACTTTGAATTAGCACGTAAAAAATATGACGAAGTACTTGAGCTTGCAAAAACCTCAGGATTACTATGGTATGAAACCAGAACCTATATTTCGCTTAGTGAATTGTCTTTGCTATCAGGTGAGAAGGAACAAGCAAAACTTTTTGCTGAGAAAGGATTTAATTTTGCTAAGAAAATCGGCGCAAAAGAATTAATAATAGAAGCACTATGGAAACAAGCTAGTGTATTTGCTGATACCAACTCCTTAACCGAAAGTGTAAAACTTTTTAAAGAAGCTATTAGTGAAGCTGAAAATATTGGACACAATACTTTTTTGTGGATGCTGTATCTTGATTACAGCAAAGTACTTGAGATACAGGGACACCCAAAGGAGATGATTGATGCATTCCAGAAATCAAAACGTATCTTACGATCAATAGTTGGAAGTATTAAAAATTCGGATCTAAAAAGTTCATTTCTAAAATCTGAATCAGTGGCGAAGGTTCTTGGATAGATTATGACTGGAAAAACAATATCCCATTATAAAATATTAGAGAAGCTAGGTGGAGGTGGGATGGGTGTGGTATATAAAGCAAAAGATACTAACCTCGACCGTACAGTTGCTCTAAAGTTTTTACCACCGCATATGCTCTCCGATAAAGAAGCAGAACAACGATTTATTTCCGAAGCTAAGGCTGCATCATCTTTAGACCATCCTAACATTTGTACAATCCACGATATAAATAAAACAGAAGACGATCAGTTCTACATTGTAATGGGATACTATACGGGAGAGACGCTAAAGAAGAAAGTAGGTGCTGGACCATTACAAATTGATACTGCAATAAATTATGCTACTCAAATAGCAGCAGGATTAGTAAGAGCACACGAAGCAGGTATCGTTCATCGTGATATCAAACCCGCAAACATTATGATAACTGATAGAAATGAAGTTAAGATACTTGACTTTGGGCTTGCAAAAACATCGGGTGAACCAAGTATTACAAAATTGGGTTCGACTGTTGGCACAGTTTCCTATATGTCACCCGAACAAACTAAAGGTGAAGAAGTTGATCACCGATCTGACATCTGGTCGTTGGGCGTAGTATTATATCAGATGTTATCAGGCTCACTACCATTTCAGGG
>JAZGCJ010000348.1:0-2221 GCA_036476895.1 Thermodesulfobacteriota bacterium | reverse complement strand
ATACTGGCTGGGGGAAGGCCTTCCATAGGCAGGTAAACCATGCCTCTACCTCTCGGCAGAAAAGTGCCGGCAGGCAGGTCAAGATATAGGTGGTAAAGTAAAGCCGGAGATGAATTTAGAAAATGATATTAAGATACAGTTACAAGTTTAACATTAGGAAACACCTATTATAATTTTTAGATATAGTACGGATATGAAGATCGTACATATCATCACAAGGTTAATGATATTTCACCAGAACTGCTAGATATCCATACTATTCAGAGGATATTAAGAAATATTCTTTCAATTTCAAATTTATGTTTGTAGTTTTCTATAAAACTACCTAATCATATGGTTAGAAAAAATTTTATTAGAATAATAGGCAATCATAATACTGAGGAGTCAGGAATGGACATTAATCATAACATGTTTTGGAAGGCCACTTCAATATTGTTATTCTTTTCGCTCTTGACACTGAGCTGTTCTTCACCTTTAAAAGAAAAAATATATGTGAAAGACTCCCATTCGAATTCAAAGCCGTGGGAGGTAGATATAGAACATATTTCTCTTAATTTAACGGTCGATTTCGATAAGAAGATCATATCCGGAAAAGCGACTCTGTTTATCAATAATAAAAAAGGGGTTGACAGACTCTACCTTGATGCCTGGGGTTTGAAGATTGACAGAATCACTCTCGGAAAAGCTCAAAGCCCTACTACTTTTGTAATTGGCAAATTTGTAAAACTTCATGGTTCACCACTCATAGTTGATATTACAGCGCAAACAAAAACAGTAAATATTTACTATTCTACAAGCCCGGACGCCGAAGGATTAGATTGGGTTACCCCGGAACAAACCGCAGGCGGCGTTTATCCTTTTTTGTATACCCAATCTCAGGCTATACTAGCGCGGACCTGGATTCCGTTGCAGGATACCCCCGGAGTTAGATTCAGTTATGATGCGACAATAAAAGTACCATCTGAATTCCTGGCAATAATGAGTGCGGGAAATCCGACCGAAAAAAATGCAGAAGGAATCTATCATTTCAAGATGCCTCAGAAAATTCCATCATACCTCATGGCGCTCGGCGTCGGGGACCTGGAATTTCGTTCTCTTGGTCCGCGTACAGGTGTATATGTCGAACCATCGCTGATAGATAAAGCAGAATATGAGTTTGCCGATACAGAGTTTATGATGACTACGGCGGAAAAGTTATACGGTCCGTATCTTTGGGATAGGTATGACTTACTGGTGCTTCCATCGAGCTTTCCATGGGGAGGGATGGAGAACCCCAGACTCACATTTGTATATCCACTCGTTCTAGTGGGCGACAGGTCATTGGTATCGCTTGTCGCACATGAACTGGCTCATTCATGGTCGGGAAATCTTGTGACTAACGCTAATTGGGATGATGTCTGGTTGAATGAAGGATTTACCACCTACCTCACCGGCAGGATTATGGAAGAAGTATATGGAGAAAGTTACGAAAATATGCTGAAGGTAAAAGGAGAAATAAATCTAAGAGAAGAGATTGATAGAATGGGACCCGACAGCTCTGATACCCGGTTAAAGCTCAATATGGAAGGAAGAAATCCCGATGACGCTTTTTCAACTATTCCGTATCAAAAAGGAAGATTTTTTCTTATGACCGTTGAGAAAACCGTAGGTAGAGAGCGATGGGATACGTTTCTGCACGACTATTTTCAGGAGCACGCATTCGGAAACATGACGACTGAAGGATTTCTTCAATACATGAACGATAATCTGCTCATGGGAAACAAGGAGCTTGGGGAAAAAATCCAGATAGAAAATTGGGTTTACGGCAAAGGATTACCTTCGAATTTCCCTGAATTGCATTCAGAGGAATTTGATATTGTTGACGATATGATCAACAATTGGGTAAAAGGTTCCCCGGCATCTGAAATCAGTACTGAAGGATGGACAACCCATCACTGGATATATTTCTTAAAACAGCTGCCGGTTAAAATTTCAAAAGAACGGCTGAATGCTCTTAATACAAGTCTTAAATTAAACGATATTAACAATCCTATCGTATTGAGAAATTGGCTCTCGCTTGCGATGGAAAATCTTTATGAACCGGCTTATGGAACAGTCGAAAAATTTCTCATAGAGATTGGCAATCGATCTTCTGTGAGGCAGATTTACCGGGCGATGGCTAAGACTCCGGAAGGATTGGAGATGGCAAGAAGGATCTATAAAAATGCCAGACCGCGGTATC
>JAZGCJ010000347.1:0-8114 GCA_036476895.1 Thermodesulfobacteriota bacterium | reverse complement strand
CATAATGACAGGTATAAAATCATAAGACTTGCCATTGCCATTTACCCCCTATAGTTTATTTCGATTATAGTATATTGTAGATAATATGTTAATTGTATTTTAATTTTATCCAGACCTCTTTCATAATTCCAATATGTATTAGGAGGGACTTTAAATGAATATGCTCTCTTTTTTATTTTTAGTTTTAATACTCATATCACAGATTTGTTTAAGGGAATACGCACTGGCGGAACAAGCCGAAGATCAAAAGGAAATAGAGGTGCACGTAAAAGGAGTGGCAGTAGACAGAGTTCTGCAATCCCCCGTAGTAATCCTTTCTAATAAAAAAGGCGATTTCGTTATTCCAATTTGGATAGGTATTTGTGAGGCAAGATCAATAGAAATGGGGCTTTCGGATCAGGTTGCCCCAAGGCCTCTAACTTACGATCTATTGGCAGCAATATTGAGAACGATGGATGCAGAGGTTGAAAGGGTTATAATTACGGATATACGAGGCGGTACATATTTCGCACAAGTGGAGATTAACACGCTAGGAAAACAGAAATGGATAGATGCGAGGCCTAGCGACTCAATTGCATTGGCGGTTAGACTCGGAGTCCCTATATATGTAAATGAGTCTGTAATTGAGAAATCGGCAATCCAGGGCAGGAAAGGTAACGAAGGCGGTGTTTAGATTTTATGTTGTTTTGTATAGTTTGTTAAAAATGAAGTTATGTTTTTTTGTATTTGACATCTAAAATTGCTATTGCTATCATTCTTGTAATTTCTTTCCTTTATCTAAATATGAGTTCTCAAACGGGTCTTAAGAACCTAAGAAAGAAGATTGATGATATTGATGACAAGCTTCTGGATCTGCTTAATGAAAGAAGTCAAATAGCCCTTAAGATTAGCAAACTAAAAAAGCGGGGTTCACACGAGGTTTATGATCCAGTGAGGGAGAAGGAAATTGAGATTAAGCTCAAGAAAAACAACCGCGGCCCTTTTCCAACAGATTCTATTATATCAGTTTTCAGGGAAATAATTTCTGCTTGCAGATCTTTGCAAAACCCGGTTAAGGTTGCTTATTTAGGTCCTGAAGGCAGCTTTTCACATCAAGCTGCATATAAGGAGTTTGGAAGCTCTTCAGAACTTTTGCCTCAAAGATCTTTTGAGGAGATATTTGAAGAGGTTGATACAGAAAGGGCTACTTTCGGTATTGTGCCTTTAGAAAACTCTGAGGAAGGTTCGGTAGGGGCAGTGTTGGATCTTCTTTCCACATATTCATTGAGTGTATGTTCAGAATATTACGAAAAGATAAACCACTACTTACTCTCGAAAAGTACTAAAAAAAGTGATGTTCGAATAGTTGCCTCACATCCACAGGCTCTGGCTCAGTCGAGAAGATGGCTCCAGAAAAATATGAAGGATGTTGAATTTAGGGAGACTTCAAGCACGGCCCAGGCTGCTAAAATTGCTTCGAGGAGCAAAAAAATTGCTGCGGTAGCGGGGAAGCACGCAGCCTCTATTTACAAGCTGAATGTATTGGCTAAGAATATAGAGCAACGCTCCGGTAATATCACGAGGTTTTTAGTTGTTGGAAAATTTCAAGAAAAGCCAAGCGGAAATGACAAAACATCTATAGTGTTTTCTTTAAGGGATACACCGGGTGCTCTGGAGAGTACTCTTTTTTTGCCATTTTCTAAATCCAAGATCAATCTAACAAAGATAGAATCTAGGCCATCAAAGGACCGTCCATGGGAGTACCTGTTTTTTGTTGATTTTCTGGGTCACAGAAATAATCCGAGAGTAAAGTCAGTCCTTAACAAGGTACGTGCAAGGTGCATTAGTTTAAAAATACTCGGTTCTTATCCAGTTACTAGGTAAAATATATTGATATATTGACTATCGCTTCAATTGTTAGTTAAATTTACTGTTGGGTTTCAATCCCAGTTTGGGGGGAAAAATGTCCGGCTTAGAGCCTAATAAAAAGTCTATTGATGAAATTAAATCGGGTTTACCCGATTTAGTGAATGATGAGCTTGATCTGTATGAAAAGCAGGTGGCGGAGTACAAAGCAGGCAAGATTGGGGAGATTAAGTTCCAGAAGATAAGACTACAGCTGGGAACTTATGCCCAGAGACAGGCAGGCGTTCAGATGCAGAGGATAAAAATTCCTTACGGCGGGCTTTATGCATCGCAGCTCTATAGGCTTGCCGAGGTATCCGAAAAGTATGCAAGCGGGTTCATGCATTTGACAACACGTCAAGATGTTCAGCTCTACTACATTAATATAGACAATGTTCCCAATATGATGAGAGAGCTTGCCGATGTCGGTATAACAACTAGGGAGGCATGCGGTAATACGGTTAGAAACGTTACTGCATCGTATATCGCTGGAATCAATCCTGGGGATACTTTTGATGTTACTCCCTATGCAGATGCCTTTATGCAATTCATGCTTAGAAACCCAATTTGTCAAAATATGGGTAGAAAGTTTAAAGTGGCCTTTGAGAGTTCGCCAGATAAGGACAACGCCGGAGTGAGAATTCATGATTTAGGTTTTAGGGCAAGGATTAGGAAGGTTGATGGGTTAGAGAAAAGGGGGTTCCAGGTTTATGTGGGTGGCGGACTAGGTGCTTCTCCATCGCTTGGATACCTGTGGACGGAATTTTTGCCTGTAGAAGAACTGATCCCGTTTTCTGCCTCCGTTTTGAGGGTTTTTGATAGGTATGGAGAGCGCAAAGTAAGGATGAAGGCTAGAATGAAGTTTCTTATCAGAAAACTGAGCTTCGATAAATTTAGAGAGCATGTAGAGGCTGAGAGAGTGGAATTAAAAGTGGATCCATCGTGGAATGATTACCTAAAGAGAATTGAGGATTTTGAAACCCCTCCCAAAAACGATTTAGATATTCCACCCGCCCCGGAGGGCATTGAAACAGATCCTGACTACCTTGAGTGGAAAGAGTCTAACGTGGATCCTCATAGGGTAGATGGGTATTCAATTGTTCATGTAAGGATAAAGCTAGGGGATATCAATGCTGAAAATGCTAAAAAGCTTGCTCGTATTACAGAGATTTTCTCGGGTGAAAGTATCAGAGTTTCTATTCAACAGAATTTTGTTTTGAGATGGGTAATGACCGATAGCCTTCCATCACTATACATAAAACTGAAAGAGGCGGACCTCGTTTATCTAGGTACAAACACTTTTGAGGATGTTACTGCTTGTCCAGGTGCAGATACCTGCCGACTAGGTATAACATCTGCAAAAGGGCTAGGAAAAAAAATATCGGAAGGATTTAATAACGGATTCGCAGAGTTTAGGGATTTGGCTAAGGGTTTAAAGGTTAAGTTATCCGGATGCCCTAATGCATGTGCACAGCATGTAATTGCAAACATCGGATTTCAAGGTGCTTCACAAACATATGAAGGTCGTAACGTGCCATCCGAGATGGTATACATTGGCGGATCGCTATTGGGTGACGATACTCGTTTGGCTATGCCAATTAGAAAAATACCGACTCGTAATGCACCTAAGGCGGTCAGGAAGCTGCTTGAGCTTTACAGGGATGAAAGGAATGGTGATGAGCATTTTGACCTGGTTATGAAAAGGCTAGGCCCAGACCGTCTAAAGGGGGAATTGGACGAGTTTACCAAAAATTTTCCTTCCTTCGAAGAAGATCCGGATTTTTACAAGGATTGGGGACATGAGGAAGAGAAATTTGAGCTACAAAAAGGGGTTAAGGGTGAGTGCGCGGGTGCAACCGTGGAGGAAAAAATCCCAACCTTCGCAGATGCCGATAGGCATATTGAAAATGCAAAGGCATTTTTAAGCCACAGTGAGTTCCATGCCTCGATGTTAGAATCTTACCACGCGTGTGCAACCAGTGCTCATGTACCTCTCTATACAAAACTGGTCGATCCGTTTACCCCGAATCAAACACTCTGGGAGTTTGAGAACTTAATAGTGAGAACCGGAGAGGCCGATGAGAGATGGATTGATGTTGCCGCCAGGTTGAAACACGAAAAAGATGAAGAGCCGGATGAGGAGCAGGCCTTTGAGATGTTGGAGATTGCAAACGAGTTTCACACAGAGTGTAAGCGCGTGCAGGAGAACCTGACGCATCCCAAGGTTTCTAAAGTCAGTAACTAAATTTTTATAAATTACTCTTGATTCCAATAGGTTATAACCGTTATTAATTCATCTAAGCATAGTAATTGTGGCTGCTAGCGTGTAATCTGAGTGGAAAAGTAATAGATTTTATTTCTTGATATATTAGGATTATTTTTGTGCCCGAGCCAAATGACTTTGTGAAAGATCTAGTCCCTTATGTTCCCGGAAAACCTGTTGAGGAGCTTGAGAGGGAGCAGGGAATATCAAATGCCATTAAGATTGCTTCAAATGAGAATCCCTTGGGTCCATCTCCTCTTGCACTGCAAGCCGCATCAGATTCCCTGAGAAGTGTATACCTCTACCCAGATGGTGATTCGTTCTATTTGAAAAACAAGTTAGCGAGAAAGTTAGGCGTGGACACGGACTGTCTAATCTTTGGAAATGGGTCTAACGACGTTTTGGATATTATTGCAAGAACTTATATGAAAGAAGGTGATGAAGCTGTAATGGGTGAATATGCTTTCATAGTCTATCCCATTGTAACACAGGGAGTAGGGGCGAGGGCAATTATTTCTCCAATGCCGGACTACACTCATAATCTGAAAGACATGTATTCAAGGATAACTCCAAAGACAAAGATTGTATTTATTGCGAACCCAAATAACCCGACGGGCACAATAGTAAAGAGGGAGGAGATGGAATGGTTTTTAGATAAAGTCCACGAAGATGTAATAGTTGTGGTTGATGAAGCTTACTTTGAATACATATATGATCCTGATTATCCGGATACCCTTGAGTATTTTGGACAGGGGAAATCTCTGATAACTGTCAGGACATTTTCTAAAATATACGGTTTGGCCGGCTTGAGGCTGGGTTATGGAATTTCATCGAAGGAAATAATTTCACCAATGCACAGGATTAGGCAGCCGTTTAATATAAATTCGCTGGCCCAGTCTTGCGGGATAGCGGCTTTAGATGACGGTGATCATGTTGAAAGGACAAGGGAGTTAAACCGGTTTGGGCTTGGGTTCTTATCGTCCCAACTCACATCTCTCGGGGTTGAGTTTGTCCAGTCTTATACAAATTTTGTTTTGATAGATCTCAAATCCGATCCAATGCCTGTATATAACTCCTTACTCAAAGAAGGAATTATCGTAAGGCCTGTATTAGGTTATGGACTGAAAACTCATCTACGTGTTTCAGTTGGATTGCCGCATGAGAACGAGATGTTTATATCGGCACTTAAAAAATCATTGGGGAATTAATTTATGTCCGAATTTGGCAAAATCACTATAGTAGGGCTGGGTTTGATAGGCGGATCGCTTGCTTTTGCACTAAAGCGTTCTGGCTCGGTGGCAGAGGTTTGCGGAGTTGATGTAGATAAAGATACCTTGAACTACGCTTTGGATAACGGGATTATTGACTTTGGTTCTAGAGATCTGGAGTATTCAATTAGCAACTCAGATATAGTGGTAATTTCCACTTATATAAGCGCTATTCCCGAGATATTGAAACAAATATCAAAAGTGGCGGCTGAAGACACCATTGTTACCGATGTGGGGAGTGTAAAGGCAATGGTTGTTAAGAGTGCCGAGGATATTTTGCACGGGGGAATTAACTTTGTTGGAGGTCACCCGATAGCCGGTACCGAAAATTCGGGCGTACTATTTTCCAGACATGATTTGTTTAAGGGGAAAAACTGTATCCTGACACCCACAACAAGAACTTCTGGAAGCGCTCTTGAAAAGATTAAAAGTCTCTGGACCATAGCAGATGCAAATGTGATAGAAATGGACCCTAATTTACACGACTACGTTTTTGCATTTGTCAGTCATCTGCCACATGTTATAGCATACTCATTAATCAATTCATTTATAACAGAAGATGACTGTGAAGACATTCTCAGATTCTCAGGAGGCAGCCTCAGTGATTATACAAGGATTGCATCCAGTTCACCCCAGATGTGGAGAGATGTCTTTTCCTCCAATAAGGACAATGTTTTGAAGGCAATTTCGAATTTCAAAAACTCGTTGAGTGAAATGGAGGAAGCCATTAGAAATGATGATCGCGGTCTTCTTGAGAATGTGATTAAAAAAGCCTACAAGGCCAGGAGAGAAAATGTTAAATAGTCTCCGGCAGTTTTGACTCTATTAAAACACCTCTATTCGCTTCACCCTAAATCAATATAAAAATTTGGATCAATTTTGTTGCTGTGTCTGTTTGGTAAATGCTTTTTGTATGTTTAAAGTTCTTTTTAATAGTACAGTGTATATAGGTTTACCACCCAGCCCCTGCGCTACCAGAGTTGCGGTCATACATGTCAGGAGTAATGGCAGAATCAGCCAGTAGTTGCCTGTCATTTCTATTGCAAGTGTAATTCCTGTTAATGGAGCCCTTACCGTTGCACAGAATAGGGCTGCCATTCCGGCCACTGCAAATATCTCTGGCCTGGAAATAAGATCTGGGAGTAGCCCATGAGTAATCGTTCCGAAGAACATTCCAAACAGTGTTCCAAGGGCCAGCATGGGGGCAAAGATGCCTCCTGGTGAACCGGAGCCATAGCTTATCATAGTTGTTCCAAACCGGGCTATGAAAAGAACAACCAGTGCAATTAGGCCGAAATTGCCATGTATTGCATCAGGAATTACCCTGTATCCACCCCCGACTACGTATGGGTAAATCCATGCTGCTATACCTATTAGTGCACCTACATAAAGCCCAGTCAGTTTGTATGACCATCCCTTAAGATTTGAGAAAAAGTCAAGCGTTTTGACAAGCAGATAGTTAAAAACAACACCGAGCACACCAAAAATTGCTCCGAACACTAAAAAAAGCCATAGAGAAGAAAGAGGAGGTGCTTCGAGTATGGGCATCGATATAACCGGGGACTGGCTGGTTAGTGCTCTTAAAACTATATCTGCCATAGCAGATGCAATCAGTACTGATTGGACGGAAAGAAAGTTGTACTTGAACTGTGGTCGCATTTCTTCTATTACAAATAGTATTCCTGCAAGGGGTGAATTAAATGCAGCCGACAGACCTGCGCCGGCACCGGCCGCGATCAAAGTGTTTGTGCCGTTTTTTGAGATCTTGAATAGATCCCCTATCATCTTCCCGATATTTCCACCCATTTGAATGGTTGGGCCTTCCCTTCCTAATACCATCCCTCCGCCAAGTGCAAGTATCCCGGAGAAAAATTTCACAGGTAACACACGTTTCCATCTGGCAGGTCTTACCCCGTCCAAGGCTCCTTCAATTTCCTGAACGCCACTACCGCTGGCCTCGGTTGCAATTTTCCTAACAAGTATGAATGCCACAAATACCATCACTGCAGAGATTGTTGTCTGAATTACTAATGAGCCAAGGGAATGTTCGCCCATAGAAAGTCCTAGGTGAACTCTCCAGCGAAATATAATGGATACTACAATTTGAAAGACAGCACCTGCAAGACCCGCCAGACTGCCAACAATAAAAGACCAAAATAATATGGCACTGTCCTTTTTTTCTGATTCTAAGAATCTTGATATAAAACCAAAATGATGATGTTCGGGTGGCTTACTGCTTCCAATATGTCCATTTCCCCCCGAGACGGTTGAGCCGTTAATATTGTCGTTTGTCATTATCGTAGATGTTACACAATTAGGGTATATTTTTTAAATTTTTAATGTATTTAATTTTCATACCTTTTCCTTCAGGAAAAGGTATGAAGAGGCATTCAAAAAATTGCGAAAATCAATTCCGGAAGCGTTAAAAAATGACAGTGTAACTGTCATCTCGATGGAACAAAGTGACTGAGAGAACTAATAAAAAGATAGATATTTCACTTACGTTCAATATGATAAACTGGTTCCTCCTATTCGTCCAACGACGTCCGATTCTTCCGATTTGTCGGAATCGTTTGTATCAAGACAAAGAAAATGAAGATGTATTAATAAATAAAAATGAAGTTTCACTTTTCACTGAAATTCTAAATTAAAAACTCAGCATCAGTAAAAATCTAGATTTATATAATTCTGTCCCTGAA
>JAZGCJ010000346.1:0-2777 GCA_036476895.1 Thermodesulfobacteriota bacterium | reverse complement strand
TTTTTAAAGTATAAAAATCAGAAGCTCGAATTTAGCGAACTAATGTATTTACCTTAGGATGAGGGTTTCCCCCCCCCTTCGCCTATTGGTTCAACAATTACTTTCTTATCTATGTGCGTTTATTCGTTTGTATCTGTGGTTAGTTTTCCGTCCCTTAACTTACGCGGGTCAAAACAATTAATAGCAGTATCTATATCAAGTCCATCCTGTTCTATTAACTGCTTAATGCCTTCTCCATAAAGATAGTTACAGCAGCGTATAGCAATTCTGAATGACATTGTATTTTTTACCTTTCTCCCAAAAGGCTAACTCTTAAACTTGTACCAATCGGTTCATAGAATCTGTGCAAAAAAACTTATTTAAAAAGATTCAATATTATATGTACTGCAGCCCTTTTATCAAGCAGCAAATTTTGTAATACATGATAGTTGTTTATTCTTCTGATTTACTATTAGATCGTTTTTATCAATTAAAGCTCTATCCTAAGTATTTCAACGAACTTCAAAGCTATACCTAATCTTCTTGAATTATTGGTAATTTCCATTTCATTCGCTCTGACTATCATTCCAACTCCCGTAAGCCTGACTATTCTGTTAGGTATCACGGGTCTAGAGGTATTTACTAATACTTCAATCTTAATTGTCTTCCCAGGGGAATACATTTTGATATCATTTGTTGTCAATTCAAAATAAACACCGCCTGGACTGATATTCTTTGATTTGACCTTCTGATCGAGGAATATTATTGGCAGTGAAAGACTTAATCTTTTTTCAGCTCGTCTTTCACTGCCTTTTAAAGTATTTGACACAACCTTTTTTACCCTTCAGGATATTGCTAATACAATGCTTGCTTGTTCTGTTTTAATTTCGAATCTTATTCTCTATGTGTTATATACTCCAATTATGCATAAGGGGTGCCTCTACATCATCTTTGCACAGCGAGGTTCAATCATGATGTAAACAAAGTAAAACCCATCAGAAAGATTCGTATTGCCTCATCAGAGAAACTTTCTAGCAATGTAGACAATTTTACCTTGTGAGTTCATGAAAAATATCCCTTAAGCATATATAAAATAAAAAATACAATATTATCATTAAACGCTAGTCAAGCCCCTGCAATTTTTTCAAGAAGTTGGACAATTTTTAATGGATTCGCAAATGTTGTTCCTACGATCAAAAATTCTGTTAAAGAAACTCCCAAAAATTATAAGTTGTGCTTATATTGCGACTTACGAATATGGGGAAAATATCTTATTACTTCTTCAAAGTGGTTTCGTGTCTACAAAAATCAACATTCCTCTTCCATATTTTCATAATGTATTGATAATACAAGAGATATGATATTCAACAAAAGCTGATAACGTGATACTTTTTTGAGTTTATGGTATGACGTTTTACCGGGGTCAACTTTAGGAAAAATACCCGGGAAATTAAATGAACCTTAGCTGGTATTTTACCTTAAATAGGCTTTGTGTTATGGGACAAGAGAACAGCCCCTGCCCCTGCCCCTGCCCATCCACCTGCACCCGTAGAAATAAGAATCTAAGGAAGAAAAAGAGAAAAAGGGTTAGAATTAGACGGGGCGTCTGAAAATTCAAAATCTAAAAAATTAAGCGGTAAACCTATTCTCAGACAGCTCATAGAGGTAGTTCCGAGTAAATATGGTTCGGATAACCAAAACTCGCAGGTATAACAAAGACCCGAGGTTTGATGTAATTTACACTAGAATCTTAAAGCACCATATTGGTAATGTACTCTAGAATGATATTTCTAAAAAACATTCCTCTCCTGTTACAGGATTCAAAAACCTTAAACCAAGTGCTGTATTATCTGGCAGATTGGATGGTCTTTTAAAATCATATCCTAGCCAACCACAACAAAGAATTTATATAAACAATTGAATTTCCAGTTTAACCTAAATTATCAGGGTTGAATTCGCAGGGTATGCCAGACACCACTGATGGAGAGCGGTAATACCATAGGGATATTATATACTTTATTACTTTTTTATTATTCCTTCATTTCGCATCTTGTCCACGATCAACTTAAGGTTATCCTCAATAGATTTATGTTCTGTATCTAAGATAATGTCAGGGTTAAGAGGCTCTTCGTAAGGGGCGTTTATTCCCGTGAATTGAGATATTTCTCCATCAATAGCCTTTTTGTAAAGTCCTTTAGGATCCCTTTGTACACAGGTTTTAAGACTACAACGGACAAAAACCTCAAAAAACCTACCTTCTGGTATCAAGGCTCTGACTTGGTCTCTCTGGCATCTTAACGGAGAAATAAAGGTACATATTACAACAGAGCCATGATCATAAAAAACCTTGGCAACTTCTCCAGCCCTTCTGATATTCTCTAGTCGATCTTGATCGGAAAAACTGAGATCCTTACATAGACCATGACGAAGTTTATCCCAGTCCAATAGCGCTGTATGACATCCCAAGTTGAAGAGCGTTCGTTCAAGATCTTTGGCAATGGTTGATTTCCCCGCCCCCGATAAACCAGTGAGCCAAATTACTGCAGTTTTATGATTATTTCTTTCTTCTCTCTCACTAAGGGGTATGGCAGTTCCTTCCATAGCGATATTAACCGGCTTTTCAAAGGTGCCGTCCACTTTTCGTTCAGTGTGGATAGTCTCTTCAATGCTTCGCACAGATCCACGAATCATTCCCACACCAACAGTGAAGTTAGTATCAGGGTCTATTATTATAAAACTGCCGGTTTCTCGGTTTTTATTATATTGATCGAACATAATTGGTTGAGTGACTTTGACCT
>JAZGCJ010000345.1:0-2947 GCA_036476895.1 Thermodesulfobacteriota bacterium | reverse complement strand
GATTTCTCTAGATTAGGATTTTCCTTATTGATAATTGAAGGTGCGACCTGGTTCTAGAATATGATCTATGTACGAGCGGGGTAAGTCTCACGGATTGTTTGATGAATCAGCTCAGCAATCATCTCTTGGTCCGGCCTCATTTTATATATTCCGCTGTGTGATGGGTCAACTTCGTCTTCGGGATTATGTAGGACGTCTAGATTTCGTTTATCTGGACTTTCAGTTTTCACTTTCTCGCAAACTTCACCAACATTTAGAACAGCTATCTTTGCTTTTGCTCTTACGTTTAATTTTGTACTGTACACTTTTTGAATTTCGGCAATTTCACTATCCCTGTTCGAGCAGTTGAGATATTCCAACCAATTTACAGATAGATTGTCTTCACCTGCTCTCAACATGAAAGCAGTGGCCTGAATTTCTCCATCTGGGGCAGTCTTAGGGGCGCAGTATCGGGCAATGTTGTCTTTTTCAGGTATCTTATCACCTTTCATTTGAGATCCAATCCCACACACCGCTGGATGCAACTGTATTTCTAAGAGTGTCAATTGTTGCTGTTCCGGAAAACTTAATTTTGCGTTCTGGATGTTTATCGTTCGGCTTGAATACAACAAAGTAAACATCCCCATTTGGCAGGAAATGTACACTGAACAATCGATTCTGCTCGTCCCTCCATGAAGCATAAATATTATCGTCAGGTGTTAAAGAAATAGTTGGGCACTTTAGATTTGTATGTAATTGAAGAAAATTATAAAAGTCGCGGATGGAGCCAAGAGTTATGCCAAGGCTGTCAGGATCTTCTTCCTTTGCATCATTAAACAAGCTAAGAAGTCTATTTGCCAATCTTTCCCGATAGGGAATAGAAAGTGATGTTCTAAAGCGGAAAATTAATTCTTGCACTTGATCCTCTTCGCTATCAAGTAAGTCAGTTTGTGTAAAGGGATCTTCTTTCTTAGACCAAGGTATTATAAAAACCTCTCGGCCTTCTTGGCTTACGGCTGTCGAGAAATATATAGCCTCAGACACTTTTAGAGGCTGTTTGAACAAGAGATTTATTAGATCCCACGCTTCAGCATCTGGCTCATCGCGAGGGTAAATATCTACAATTGATTGATTTCCGTATGCAATGTTGGCTTTTTGTTCAGCACCAAACCTTTTACGTATTTTATTTGAATCGAGCTTAGGCATTTATTCTCGCTTCCAAATTTCTTGAATTTCAGGGGTTATTAGATCAGTAAAACCTCGAACTATCCATTCATGTGCTACGTCAAACCATTCACGAATAGCTTCTTTAGTCGTTGATTTGCCAATTCCTAGCGTCTTTAATTCGAGAACAAGCAAAGGAACTTTGTCTTCAATTCGTATAGCTTGTTTTAGATTAACGATCAAACTCCCCTCCTCTTCTGGCAAAGGAAACTCTGTCTTCCAAAAAACATTTTTAGGATTCGGTAAAAAACGTTCTTTTGTTTGCTTCCAAACAAAATCCGAAAATATTCTTGGAATGTCATCAATCGTATTCCATCCTTGCCCCTTTGGGATATGGTTGATATAGGTAAGTTCACATTCAATTGGTTTAAGCTCGCCTAACTCAAATTTGCCAAAGAAATTTTCGATAGTGTTCAACACTCTCTTGAAATTCTTTATGACATGGTCATATCGAGGGTAATCACTTTGTCTGCGTCGCCAATTGAAATAAAATCGATCGAACTGAAATTGTACCAATTGATCATCCGATTCGTTTATAAACCATACTCTCGGTAAGGGTATCCCTGTTGCCTTATCTACCAAAATTTCACCTTTAACTGATGCTATCGGTGGAGCATGTTGGATAATCGGATAATCAGCGTGAAATTTATCCCAAAGAAGACCTATATGGGGGATACGGAGCTTATCAGGTTCGTGAAATCTCATCCCACAAACAACTTCGTTAACAGGCGGGTTCTTATAACTTGGAAGAGCATCTGATGAAAAGGAACTTTCGATTGAGCGAGTCATAAAAAAATATTGCCCCTTAATTTATGAAATCCACATACATATAATAATAAATACTCCTTTACGTCAATAAGAAACCACTTATTAATAAATATACTATAGTACATAAAAGCAAAACCGTCAATTGTCACATTCAGAACGGCCTTGTTGCGGTCTACATTTTAACTATTCCTTATAACTTGTAAATTGAAAATTTGGCCCTATTTATTATTTATTATACACAATTACGAGTATGTAAAATAGTTATAAACTAACTACTTCAACTGTTCTCTTTAGTCAACTGATCAATTTAATCTACCGTTTATGTTAATCTGCAGATTAAAAACCTTTTTAACCTTGAGGAAATTGAAAATTTTCAAGCAGAAGTTTGTTTATGTTTTAAAAAGTCAAAAAGTGCACGGACATTATTTCTTTCCTTATCTTTTGCTGCATATAATAACGTAACAGTATTATTTTTTATCATGTCCTTTAACTGTCTCACCAGATCTCTTTTTCCTTTAAGCTCATCAAAATAACGTTGCCTAAATTCTGTCCAACGCTCAGGGCCGTGCGAAAACCACTTGCGAAGATCACTGCTTGGTGCAAGTTATCTCATCCAGAGATCAATCCTTACTTTTTCTTTACTTAATCCTCTAGGCCACAATCGATCAATCAAAATTCTCTGACCATCATTCGCATCTATCCCGTCGTAAACACGTTTTATCTTTAACATCCCTTTAAATCATATCCATTACTTTAATCCTTATCATCCTTTCTATCAGGGCGTGTATCCCAATCCCTTCGGTCTGCGGCTTTTATCCGACTATGCTTAGCATTTAACTCGTAAATATGAGAAGACAAATTTTGTATAATGCGGAAAGCCAAAGTAGGGTCTCGCTGTATCCTGTGGAGTAAGGTTTTTTTATCCACGGTTAGTACAACAACATCGCCTTGGGCACGCACAGTGGCTGAACGTAGT
>JAZGCJ010000344.1:0-2387 GCA_036476895.1 Thermodesulfobacteriota bacterium | reverse complement strand
AGCGGCTAAATTCATTAATGTTTATTTCAGGGAATTGAACAAAGAAGAAATATTACTTAAAGTCGTTCCAACCCAAGAGTACTGTTATTGCCTGAGGACCTGCATAATATTTTTTGCTTACATTGATACATATATAAACATTTGTTATTTTCATTTCATAGGGAGGCTATTGCTTGATTGAAAAGTTTCCATCAGGATAAAGATCATTGAGATGGGAAAATACGCACGGCGGTTAGTAGAGACCGAATATAATGTCGAAAGACAATTATGGAGGCAAATATGACAAGTTCTACAAAATACAAATTCCAATCAAGCTTAAAATTGGAAAGATTATATATTTCAGGATGCGGTGGAATGCTCGGAGATGCTGTTTATCCCCACTTCAAAGAAAATTACAGTGTAAAGGCTACCGACATCAATGTCAATGAAGACTGGTTGACATATTTAGATGTTAGGGACTTCGAGGCTTATAAAAAGGATGTTACAGACTTTAAACCTGATGTGCTAATTCACTTGGCGGCCTTAACTGATCTGGAATATTGCGAACAGCACATTGAAGAGACTTATGATACTAATACGAAAGCAGTAGAAAATGCCGTAATCATTGCCAACCAATTGGATATCACACTCGTCTATATTTGTACTGCTGGAATTTTTGACGGCAAAAAAGATGTTTATGATGATTGGGATCAACCAACTCCTTTGAATCATTATGGAAGGTCAAAGTATTACGGCGAAAGGTATGTCGCGGAGAAAGGAAGTAAATACTTTGTATTTAGAGCTGGTTGGATGACAGGTGGAGGGCCGAAAAAGGATAAGAAATTTGCTAATAAAATATTAAAGCAGATCAGGGAAGGCAAAAAGGAATTGTTTATTGTAAATGACAAATTAGGTACGCCAACGTATACCTATGATTTTGCCAAAAATATGGAGGCAGTACTTCAAACACCTTACTATGGAATTTACAACATGGTTTGCGATGAAATTACTTCTCGCTTAGAAGTTACCCAAGAAATTGTTAAAGTTTTAAATAGGGAAGATGAAATCAAAATTACAGAGGTAACTTCAGATTACTGGAAAGAGGAATATTTTGCAACAAGGCCATATTCAGAAAGATTAATGAATGCAAAGCTGAATTTGAGAAATTTAAACCTGATGGGTGGATGGCGTGAACGAATTAATGAATATCTTCATAGTTATTATTCTGATTTGATCAAAAAATGAAGCTTGCCATTGTAGGAATTAGAGACATGCCGGGCGGAAAAACCGTAACTGCTGGCTCAGATACTTTTGCTTATGAATTAGGCCAAAAACTTTGCCAAAAGGATTGGGAAGTGACTGCCTTTGCACAGGGACCTCCTAAAAAAACTAAAATAAATAGTATTGAATATTAATACTTTCCTACGATAAAGGGTGTCGGATTTAACACTTTTGTACATACTTTCAAGTCGTGCTTTCATATTGTCAAAGGTAAATTCGATATTGTCCATATTCACAACAGCGGCAATTCATTCATTATACCTTTATTAAGATTGCTAGGAATTAAATCAGTCGTCATGGTAGATGGCAAGGATTGGGTGCGCGCCAAATGGAAGTGGTATGCTAAAGTTTATCTCTATTTGACCAGAATTTCGGCTTATCGGGTTGCTAATGTTATAATCTTTGACAATGTTTTTGCTAGAGAAGAAGCTAAACAAGATCATAGGTATATTGACAAGAAGTCGTTTTTCATACCATATGGAGCGGACTACACGTTTAAGGAAAATAGAATCAAACTTCTTAAAAAATATGGCCTCGAAAAGAGAAAATATTACTATTTTGATGATTCTACTCTGCATTTTATCTCCAGGATGTTCCAGAACAGGCAGGTATGCCAATGTCACAGTGGTTTGCAGAGCGCTTTTATTAATTGGGATGGAGAGGTATACGCCTGTGAAGTCTTTAATTAAAGAAGATTCTCATTTGGAAACATAAAAGAAAACCCGTTTGATGAAATTTGAAATTCAAATAAGGCCAGAGAAATAAAAAAGTATATAAAGGAAGGTAAATGTCAACCCTGTTATCTAGCTTGTGAAATTATACCATCACTTAGAAAAGATATATTCCCCACTATTACATATACGTGTAAAAGAAGGTTGTTGGGATAGCATTACTTTACAAGTGATTTGTTGAATACTTTGTGATAAAAACAATTGTGAGGAATACGTATAAATAATGGATCTGTCTATAATAATTTTAGCCTGGAATTCTAAGGATTTCTTACAGAGGTGTCTTGATTCGATATCAGCAAGAGGCATTGAATATGAAATAATCGTAATCGATAATGCCTCAAGTGATGATACTATTCAGATGATAGAGAAGGAATATCCAGATGTAACCTTCATCAA
>JAZGCJ010000343.1:0-2230 GCA_036476895.1 Thermodesulfobacteriota bacterium | reverse complement strand
CTTGCCAAGGAGGGGAGATGGGGTGGTAATATTCGGTACCGCATAAGAATATTTATGCCTACGGCGTTTCGAAGACAGGAAAAGGTTTAATTCATTTACTATAGTTTTAGGAGAATGGTATTAAGATTGAACGATTGGAAATACGGGAAATTAACCTGCCACTTATGTCAATAGGGAACAACCTGAACATGACAGCAAGTGTTCATTATGCCGGACATGTATAATTTGGTGTGGGATGGATTAAGACTTTTGAGAATATGTCGATAATAAGGATAAACTGTAAAAAGTGTAAAAATCCTTGACGCTCTATTGCAAAAGTGCGATAATATTTCGATACTTGCCTACAAAGAACCATTTCATTTAATCAAGCAAATCAAAAAATCCTTTTATGGGTTAAAATGGATAACAAATATGAAATTTACGATAATGCCCCTCTTGTCGAAACAGTTTTCGAGATAAGATTTCCGGCAGAGCCCGCTATTGAATGCAATAGGGATAAATTTTATGAGGAAATTAGAGGTAACTATCCTAGGGTTTTGGTTCCTAACTTTACTCAAGGAATGCCTATAGCTACAGCACCATACAGATTCGAACGAGAAGATCGTACAAGTGGAGTTATGCTATCTATTAATAACATAGCATTATATTGTAAGAAATATGAAGGCTTTGGGTTGTTCAAAGAAGAAACAATGAAGGTATTTATTATTTTTATAGAATTGTTCAAGATAAAAAAACTTAATAGAATAGGGCTACGTTATGTAAATGTTATACCTTTTACGAGAGAAAAAGATATTATTCCTCTCAAAAATTATTTAAATGTTCAAATAAATTTGTCTGAATCGATACCAACTGATTTTAAAGATTTAAATATGATATTTGTATCTCAAACTGAAGGTGGTAGTATAACAACACACATTGAATCTGTAATTTCTCCGGATCAAACACGAGAGGCTATAATGTTAGATTTTGATTATGCCAAGGAAAAGGATTTGAATTTTGATTCAATAGACGCATATCTAGAAGAAAGCCATCAGCATACAAAAGATTTATTTGAGAAATTAATAACAGGTGATTATAAAAAAGTAATGCGAGGTGAGGTGATATAATGAGTTTTAAATTACTAGAAGATACTTATGATGTGATAAAAGAAAGAAGTGCGTATAAACCTGAAAATTATGAAGGTTCCAAAGATATAAAGGTAGAAACAGCTCCCATGGAAGAATTGCAACAAATTTTTAACCAACGGAGAAAGTATCAACCTACACCTATAATGAAACTGCAAAAAGATACTAGAAAGTTTTATACTCCTACACCTATATCAGTAATAATTTATCGTGATGGAGATTTGTTTTTTGCAGAAAACGAAAATCTTGTAGTTTGTGGCACTGGACACACCCGCCAAGAAGCGTTACAAGATTTATCTCTTCATATTATACATTTTTTTGAATACTACAAGAAACTTGGCAAAAGCAAGCTCATAGGAGATGCTTTGAGATTGAAAGAACTCTACCAGAATTTGCTTGTTGAGGAATAATATGCAAATTGACAGAAAAACAATAGAGTCTAATCTTCCTACTAAAGGTTTTGTAAGAGAAGACAGCATACACAGGTATTTTTACCATGAATATCAAGGAAAGAGAACCGGTGCATATACATATACATCACATGGATCTGGATATAAAACTTACGGGATAAACCTCATCAAAATGATGAAAACCCAGTTAAGATTAAATAACAACAAAGAGGTTTTCAATTTATGTGAATGCCCAATTGATGGCGATAATTATAATCAAATATTGATAGATAAAGGCTTGTTAACTCCTTAATAAGAAATTATATCCCTACAACCCCCTATCCTTCCTTTCCTAAAAGCAATCACACAAGATAAACCATATCATATTCTTTATTGATAATTCTAAACCTCCTTATAAGGACCCGAAGTATATTTAGATAAATTGTCTTAGCCATACGGTCGTTGGTTTTTAAAACGGTGTCTAAGTCAGTATTTGTTATCTTCTTGTGATGTAAAGGAGTTCTTAAGTTCCCTGGCTATTAAACGGATGGTATATTATCTATACCATTAAAGAGACAAAAACCCTTCCTTATTTTAACCGGGATTGATATACTTTGGTCACCCCGCCTAACAAACTGGATTCTTCGCCTTCGGCTCAGAATGACAGGGCGAAGGGTTCAGCCCCCACTGCTAGCTTGCGAAGCGCAAGCGAGCAAG
>JAZGCJ010000342.1:0-14253 GCA_036476895.1 Thermodesulfobacteriota bacterium | reverse complement strand
ATTCTTTTCTTTGAACGACTTTTACTGTTATTTGTTGTTATGCCCATTGTAATTCTGCTCCTTCAGGAACGTCAATCCATGTTTTAACTTGACGTACTAAACATCTTCTACATTGTCTTAAATGATTTTCATGTTGATATTCCCATTCATGACCCTCTGAAATACATTCCTCTAACAATGTCATTCAGATAAATCTCCATCAGCAATAAATTCTATATTTAATTCTTTTCCGCATTTTTTACAAATAGTTCCCATAGTAAATTCATAAGGGTCTTTTGGTTCATGTGGGAAATATCTCTTTAGAGATGTCATTGAAAGAATTGCTCCTGGATTTTTCGATATATAGCAATAAAACCTCCATTAACCCAAGGGTTTTTAGGCTCGCAATAAATTATCTTTTCTCTTTTCAAGTGTTTAATTTTGGGAAAATGATAAGCATTAAAAATTAAAATTCCATTTGGTTTTAAACAATCTCTAAGCTGATAAACTAATCTTGGTCTTTTATCAACTCCTAAATGCCAGGGGCCGTCGCAAATTACAGTATCGAAGCTTTGGGGTTTTATTGGTAAATGTAACATATCAGCTTGAATAAAACCATCTTTGAATTGAGCTTGAATATCTACTTTAATATCTCCAAGCTCACATTTACCACAGCAGACATGAAGACTATAACCCTCTATATGGTCTTTAACCCATTCTTCAACTGCATAAGGAAAAGTCCAAGCCTCCTCAAACCTAAATTTTAATTTTGGTCTTGATAAACGGCTTTTAGTCAATGTCGTTCACCACAAATTAAACACTCTATTCTTAAAGGATGAAAAGCATTAACAAAGAGATGGCGACAAGTAGTATTAGATATCACTTTGCTAACACCCAATGATATTTTTCTATTTGAACTTTACCGCATTTCCAACACCAGCGTTCGTGAGTATAATATTTCCAATCATGTTTACATTTATTTTTCATTGTTTATCAGTCACCCCATACAGATTATTCTTTTCTAAGAATTTACACCAAACTTCCATACATTGAGGGCAGTCTGGATTAAAGATTAAACTCCTAATCTCTTTTTCTGTTTTACCTGTGCACACTCCACGACATAATGAGTTAATTGTCATCGTTGAGCTTCAAACATTTTTTTTGCCAATTTTTCATAATGTTTAAGTGATTGTTCTGAAATCTCTTTTCCGCACTTATTACAAACTACTCTCATGCGAACAATCTGATTTTCAACGTTACAACTACATTCTTGTTGCAATGTCATTTGTCCGCGCCTCCTATCTCTGGAAAACTGATAATTGTCGCTGATTCTTTACATTTACAATAAAAGTGCATAGTTGGGTCAATCGTAGCTCTCCAAAAATCGCCACATTCAGAGCATTTTATAAGAATGAGATTAGCCTTTAAACTACATTTAGCACTAATTGTCATTTGTTAGCCTTCCTCAATTCAATTAATATATCCTGTAATACTTCAAGAATTTCTCTAAGCTTTGGAACAGGATTTTCCATCATTGCCCGAATAAAACCTCCATAATACATTTTCGGCAAAGTCCTTCATGGATTACAAAAGCCTCATTAATTTTACATTTAGAACAGTTACTCATTTTAACCACCTTCTAACCAAATTTGCTATGACTGTTTTAGCTGGATTACTAAATGAGGGATTTATTTTAAGTTTAAAAACTTGAACTGGAAGTTTAGCAAACTGATTTTCAGAAGCCGGATTTAAGATTTGTTTTCTATCTTCTTCACTTGCCATATTCCATATTTCTAATGCCTCTGATTTAGTTACCATTTTTCTTCTCCTTAGTAAACGACATTGTTTCAGTAAAGTCTTTCAAACTATTAACCTCACTTTTTGCCAATACTGTGTTTTTTTATTTTTGATTATTACAAAATCTTCTTTAAACTGATTATATTCAGTAATGATATACATATCATGCGTGTTTCTCCTCTTATGTGATATAATAGGAGAACTAGGCACGAATGGACATCTCCTTCAGAACCTTCCTAGCAGCTTCTCTTTGAGTGTAAATTCTAATGTGTTCTACCTTCTTATGGCCTGTTCCTACTGCAATTACCTGGTCTGGAATGCCCATATCTCCTTGTTTAGTTATTCCAGCATGTCTTAGAGCGTGGCTATTATAGAGATGATAACTAGCAAACTTCCTAACCCTTCCAACTAGATTATCACTAAACTCAAATTTGTTTAAAATTCGTTTAATGGACCTACTATTATCTAGAATTGATTTAGGAATATACACATCTCTCCAATAGACATCTTTCCTTTTCCTTACTCGGATTTGTACTAAGTCCGTATTTTTTTTAGCTTTAGCCCATTTCATTAAGGCATCTACAGCTTCTGAGATTCTAAGGCTCTGAACTAATTGGGTTAGGAGTATCGCAAAATACCCTTTGGGCTTTCCGTTGTGTGCAGCAACAAGAGCTTGTAACCTTTCAACTTCAGAGTCATAGTCTAAACCTTTACTCCAGGTATGAGTTAATTTATCATTCATAAGTATATTTTCCCGACTTGAATAAATCTTCGTCATGTTGACTTCTTTTATCTCCTTTATGGTGTGCGTTTCCTTTATGACTATTATAGGACCTTTCAGACTTTGCGATAAAACCACAAATACGACAAGTTATTGACCTAAATTTTCCTATTCCAAATTCATTACATTGAGACATAAAATACATTATCTTTTAAGCTCCTCCTCTCTTACTTGAATACTTAATTTTTTAAGATGAGTATAAAGCTCGGTTTCGGTGTGGTTCCCTACGTCTCTTTGACATAAAGCGCATAATGTCATTCTATAACCTCAAATCCTTTAAAAATAATTTTTTTCAAAGCTCCTTCCTGGTCTCTATAAATAGTAAAATTTTCTGTATCTTCATCTATTACTAAACGACTACTCTTTTGTTTACCATAAAAACCAATAATCATTTTCCAATCCCTTCCATAAAAATTCTGAAAATTACTAATACATCAATATCACCAAACCATTGATTATCTTTAAATCCTATTTTATATCGAAGCTCCTCACCGCAATTAGAACATAGATAGCCAAACGTTTTATCCCCACAGAGACAACATGCCCACAATGTCATTTACCACGCCTCTGTTTGTGGTTTGGACATTCTTCAATACAACCACCATTAGGCCCTTTTACTAGACTCTTATATGTTTGACATATTGCACACAATGTCATTGATGTAACGCCTTCGCTATTGCATTCAAACCAATAGTATACATTTCGATAATTTTTCTTTCTAGTCTTTTTCGTTCGCTTTTTTCTCTCATATATTTATAATAATAATCAGGCCTTTTTTTCATTGACTTTTCTCCTCTAATGTCGTTATCAATTAAAATAACTCCCTATGTATTTTGAGTATTTAGGAGGAATACACTGAGCCAGATTTTTTCTATTTTTGACCCAATTAACTTCTAAAGCTTTTTGCCAGGTTTCAATATCTTCATTTAAATGACCTGTTTTACTTGATACTTTTCTAGGGTCTGCCATACCTGTATAAACTCCTATTGCTGTTCCCTCCTGAACATTAAGCTTATGCTTAAAATGCTTAATTCTAGGAACATGAAATCCCTCAATTTCAAAAAATCTATGTCTTAATATTTTTAAATCAAACATTTGTCCACAGAGCATTAAATCCTTTCTTACAGGAGAGCATTGAACATTCTCAATAACGAATGGCATCCAGCTATTTTTTAATAATTGTCTAGTATGGGGAATTAAATTAGGATAGATTTTTCCTTTATTCCTGGCGTGTATTGTTCCAGGGATAAATCCTTGACATGGAGGGCTAGCCCAAATCAAATCATACTCTTGTAAAAATTCAGTTGTTAAATTAAAAACATCACATTGAATAAACTCAAAAGGGAATTCAGGTTGATTATCAATGTCTATTCCTACAATATCAAAACCAGCTTCATTAAGACCTTTAGCGGCTCCTCCAGCTCCACAAAATAGGTCCAGGCACTTCAACTACTTTTCCTCCGTAATGTTGCTAGGCTCTAGTGCCTTCACAACTTTCAATAGTTGGACTGAGGTAAGATGCAATCTTAATTCATAATATATCTCTCTCGACATACAAGATAAGTCAGGCATCTTTTTTGATTCCATAGTATATTTCTCTCTATCTGCTGCATGTTCTTCTGAATCTCTAACTAAGACTTCCATAGCTCTTTCAGCCTTTTTTAGATAATCTCCATATTTTTTTTCAAAATCTTCTTTTTTACTCAACTACAATTCACCTATTATGTTGCCGATAGCCACACCAACTATAGTAACAACAAACATAGGAATGGCTCCACAAAGCCAGCCTAACCAAAAATCACTCATAACTACATCTGCTCCTTTATGTTGCTTTTCTTAGGTTTTGCTACTGCTCCCTCAACCTTAACCTCAATTTCTTTATCACAGTGAGGGCATTGAGTTTTATATTTCATATAAAGACCCAAACTACTTCTCTCCGATATTGTCGCTTACGGACTTGGTTAAATCTCGGATTGGGTTAGCCTTATGACAATCAGGGCAGGTTGCATAATACTTCATCTTGCCTTCATACTCCCATTCATAACCACAATTACACTTTAGTTTCAAAATTCAGGTTTATCTCCAGCTATGAAAGTTCTGCCATAACTACTAAAATATTGACCATTCTGAAATTCTTGTACTAATCTAATAATCTCAACAAGACAGCCAACACAAAAAGGCTTTTTCTTAAACATAATATGAGGGGCTTCATCTGGTAGAGTTCCCCTACATAATGAACATTTCATACATTATACTACGCTAAACTACTATATTAATATTATTAGTATTCCATAGGTATAAACAACATATTACCAATCATGTCGATTTACCTTTAAAGCAGCCAATAATCATAGTCATGGTCTGGGGGTTTCTGTCTCACTGTTGAAATTTTTTTAAATCCCCAGTTCTCATAATTATGTTTAAACCACCTCTCTGCTTTATCAAACTGTGATTCTACCAACAAAACATGATCTTTTGATATTGCTTTTAGATTATTGATTACATTATTGACAGTTTCATCTGGCAAGTGGTTGAGAACTGAACAAGTAAAAGATAAACTAAAACTATTAGGTCTTATCAATCCTAAAGAGAACTCATCCCCTAAGTCTATCCTAAGTTTATACATTTTCCTTCCTTGGTCTATTGCATTGGGACTGAGGTCAATCCCGTAAACGACACAGCCCAGTTCATGCAATAACAAATCAAGGTTAAATCCTGTATTGCACCCGAACTCAAATACTGAAACTGGCTTTAATGTTACCAAGATTTTGACCAATTCCCTATTAACTTCGAAAATGGTTTGGTTCCTTACGTATCTGGAATAGTGTTCTTTTATTTTTGAGAGTTCCATTTCCAGTGTTTATCTTCTTTAATGTCGTTTATTATGGGTCAGGCATAGCAATTATTTGAAATATTGTGAATTGAGCTGCCTCCATTACAACTACATTAGACTCAAATCGGTCACATTTCATTCTTATATCTAATACTGTTGGAACTTCATCAATTTCAATAATTCCTAAAGATGACATATCATTTTGTCTTAAGTTGCGGTCGATAAATTTTTGAATAGTGACGGGACCACTAACTATACCATTTCTAAATAAAGCTGCAGTATAGACTCTCTCGTTTGTTCCCTTAAAGGAAAAAGAGACATTTATGACAAAAGTTCCTTTTTTATTAATTGTGATAGTTCCATTTTCAAAATCAGGAATAATATGAATGTTGGATGGACCATTAAGTGTCCAGGTTTTAATCTTTTTAAACTCTAATCCAAACTCCTGCTGTTCTTTTTCAGAAGTTGTAAATATAGAACCAAAATTAACAAGCGAGAACATTAAAGATTAATCACCTTAAAAATTGATAATATTATCAAAATAGCAAAAGCTAGTGCGACAAGCTTTTTTATTGGAATATCATTAATGGTAGGACTGACAACCATACTATTTTTTCAGCTTTTGTCTCATACAGGCCCTGAACGCTGGTCTTTTCTTACCCTTACAGGCTTTGGCTGCTTTCCTGAATTTTGCTCTTTGTGATGCTCTTGATGCCATACTCCTTATTTTCTGAGTAACTAATAAAAGTTATTTTTGGCTCCTTTTTACCAACTTGAAGAGCCCCAGGGTATCGTAAATGCTCTGCCTTAATTCTCAAATCTACAAAAATATCTATGTTGGAAAAATCACAATAATGAGCGAAAGCTAAATCACAGGGATAGCCTGTTTTTCTTTCCCAAATTGGCTTTTCATCAGTTTGAACAGGTAGTGTAGTAAAGCTATATTTCTCCAAAATACTGCGTTTAATAAAACAAAATGCCAGGGCGTTAAATTTTACCTTTAGGATTTTTACGTCATGTTCTAAAAAATACAATCTGTGTGATTCATCTACGAATCTATATAATCTTAATTGAAAGGGTATATCTGGGAGCTTTAAACAACAAGCTAGTTTGTCAGAGTATTTTCCTTTATCCATGTTACAAACAGGACCATAAACATCATAATCATTATTGATGACATTTTCTTTTAATTCATTAAATTGTTCTTTTGTTATGACCAAGTCTGGAGATAGGTAAACAAAATGAGTATATTCATTATGTTCTAAGAAAAACTTTTGAGCTTGTAGGAACTGAAAAGGATATTTGATATAATCCATCCTAAGCTTATCACAAGGTAAATCTTCAAACGATTTTATGGCTTCTCTACAATCATAGGCATTTCCAAAACAAACTAACGGATTCATAAAGTGTCTTTTTCGGGTTTTGCATCTATCCTAGTTTTTTTTATTGGCCCTGGAACTGTAATCAATTCTTTATGTCCTGCCTTATACCAACAAACAGGACACATTTTAGCACTCGCATAAACTTGACAATTTGACCAAAAATAATGCTGAACTGGATTATGAAAAGGATTAATGCACTCTGTCCAAAAACCCATTATGAATCTCCATAATCATATTAATTTTTGAGTCTAATTCCTTGTATTCTTCTTTACTCAAAAGCTTGTAAAATTTTTCAAAATCTTTTCTTTTGGCATAGATAGTAGGAATAGCTTTGATTAATTCTGATTGAAATAACTCTATTTTTGTTTGGGGATTATTAGAATTACCATGTTTTAATATAAAATCTTCAAGAGCTAGTTCTATGATTTCTGATTTTGACCTTTTGCCAAATTCAGGAATTTCTTCCAGTTTATCTAAAAGAGCTTTTCTACTCGCAGTTATAGACCATTGAAAACTAGTCATAATTATAGTATGTATGTATAGTATGTATGTATATCTTTATTTTTTATAGACGTACTTACTCAGATGTTTTACATCACTACATAATCTACCAATTCGATAATTATTAAGAAACACTAGGCCCATAGTGCCAGCTACGAGAACCAAAATAACCTCATTAATCAAAGCTTACTTTGTTCCTTTAATTTTATCCCAAGTAAACATACCAATTAAGGGAGCTATCAAAGCTATTGCAGTTTCAGGCGTATCGATTATATCCTTTAAAACCAACAATGAAGCTATTCCAGCATAGGTCAAAATTGCCATGTGGCGAGTTCTAATATTCATAGCTATCTCTTTTTCTTCTTGTATTTACGCTTTTTTGTATGTTTTGTATATTTTCTTTTAGCTCTAGGTTTACGTTTTTTAATTAATCGTCGTTTTTTTTAGTGTCTTTAGCTGAATCAGAAGGCACTCCCCTCGGTCTGCCTTTACTAACATATTTTGCTATAGATTTATCCAATCCTGGACCAGTTCTAAAATTCTTATTCAAATAATCAAACAAATCTTCTCTAGGAGCCCCCTTTAGATTTGCTATGGCTTTAGCTTTTTGGTCGGGGCTTAATGCAGGATTACCAACTATATCTTGAATCTGATTAACTAACTCTGCGGTAAAAGACTTTTGGTTCGGCATCAGTTCTATAAATCTTAAACTTCTTTTTAAAGATTTCACCGCCCCTTCCTTCCCTATTTTGGAACTTTCCATGTATAGGCAGATGCAAATGAATCCATTTTTTCGGGCCAAATACTGTAATGCCACAGTCAGGACACGACCATTCTCTATAAGGCCCTTTCATAGTTTCATCTATCGCCTCTTTTAGCATATTGGGGTCTGTAAGATAGGACCAGGCATATTTAGGAATTAATTTCTTATACATCAAGGCTTTAGCAGATGCGCATACCCTTCCAGCTACATAATCATAAACTGTTTTATTATATCCTGTCCTTAGCCAGGAGTTATTCATGTCTGTAAAATCAGTCAATTTCTAAAATGGTCTAAATCCACAACTGGCTTAACTTTCCCAATAAACTCTTCCCTTTTCACCTCATAATGCTTACAATTAATCAAGTCTGAATTGTGGCACTCACAAGGACAGTTTTCTTCTGTCTGGCATTTTTCACAAAATTTTGAGGGTCTTGGATAAATCAACAGCGGCCCTCCTTTTTACATGAATCATTAACACAATTAACAATCTGTACATGTTCATCCCAATTTTTTTTATCAAAAATCTTTTTTCCTATTCTCCCGTTCACTATATCATGGGTAAACACTTCTAATTTCTCGGCTTTTCCCCTACAATTATCACACGTAATCTTAGCGTTAGCTTGCTCCCTTTCTTTCCAAACTGCAGAGCCATCATAGCCAGTACATTGACCTCCGCACCTCTCCATTGAAATAGTACATTCAGTCAAAACTTAACTCCTGCATCAATTTATTTGCCTGTTCCTTGTTTATCTTGGTAAGATTTTTTATTCTAAATAATTCTCCTACAGGTGGAATTTTTATCGACCCCAAAGCTTCTGCCTTGTTAATCTCGATTGAATCATTCACATTTTGGAACCTTGAATTTAATTTTCTGTGAATTATCAAAAGCTTTTCTGTTATTTCATGGTCAGGCTTTTTTAATATGATTCTAAAGGTATATTGTTTTACATAATTCCAAATCTTTGCAAATACACGATTCTTTATTTCAGGCCTGGCTAATTCATCAAATATATCTAAAACTTCGATTGCAAATTGTTTTTCACTACTGAGGGGCGTGCTCATCTTGCCCTAATGTCTCCATTGTGCTTTTTAAGATTTCTTTTGTTGCTTTCTTCTTTAGGGCATCTTTGACAAAATTATTTATTGATTTTCCTGTATTCAAATTGTCAAAAAATGCCGATTGCATCTCTCTGTTAATTGTTTCCTGGTCAATTAATGCTACTGGTGCATTATCACCCTTGTATGATTTCCAAGCTCCCATAAGTTTCTCCGCAACATCACTAAGAGCAGCTAAATTATCCATGTTTAAGCCTTTTTCAGTTGATTGTGGGTTTTGTGCATTTCCAGGGGCCAAATTATTAATTGCCTGAGTCAGTTGGTTTACAACAACAGCTAATTGGTTTTGTTGTTCTGATACTACCTTAATCACCTGTTGTAATGAATCGATATCGGCTCTTTGGTTTGCCAAATCCGAAATGATTCCTTCTGCCATACTTCTTTTTCTTTCATCTTGTTCGGGTGTAGTTATACTTGATTTTGAGGCCAGTGAATAATCTTTTGAGGGTTCCTGTGATTTATGCCATTCCTCATTGGATTTTTTAATTAAATCATCTGAGCTTATACCGTCATTCGTGCTCATGTTCCTCATGTACCTGCTCTGGGGGCTTGGCTATTCCTAAATCATCTAATTCTTCTGGGTCTACTGGTTCAATCTCATCTTTTTTACACCATGGACATGTTCCAGTGTCATATCTTGTAAATTGTTTACAATTTTCACATTGTCCTTTAACTATTTTGGTATAATTAGTATTTTTATGAATACCAATATCACAGTTTCCGTCTGGACATTCGTGATTAGGTTTGAAATTCTCAATAACTGTTTTTGGTTTTGGTTTTGGCTCTTTAATCTCAGGTGGTTTTTCAATCTGTTGAGTCTGTTGGCCTGTTACACTAGCATTTTCCAATTCAGGAACTTTTACAGACTTTGGGTCAAGCTTATCAACATCAAAAGATATAGGCTTTTTACAATTTGGACAATCTCCACTTAATTTCAATACTCTACCCTCATATTCTCAACCTCTTTTATCTCAGGTCTAACAGGTTCATCTTTATTCAATAAATAAAATTTTACAGCTTCTTGTACTGTTTCACTTTTATTATCTACATTATCAAGCATCTGAATTGTTTCAGTTGATAAAGTAAAGTTAAGGCGTCTTTTTGCCATTAATTTAACAATTCATACACATGAATTTAAAATAGGTGTGTATAGTTCTACACACCCAATATAATAACTAGAATTTATTAAATTATTCTTATATGGCAACTAAAAGAGGCTGTAGAAAAAGAGGTTTAGGGGCTCCTAAAAAAAGAGGTGGTTCTTGTGGTAAGCGATTAAAGAGGCGTAGATAAATTTGGTTTTTGGTTCAAAAACAACAGGTAGAGTCTCACAGGTTTTAGTCGGTGAACGTTCCCCAGGCAAAAGAGGTATAATTCCCACAGCTGTTTTAGGCACGGGCGTTCTAGTTTCACTAACTGCTGTAGATACTCAATTATTGGGCGGTAGAATCTCAGCTATTTCTATTCCTATTCCATTATTGAATATTAGAGTAGGGATTATTGATGGAATTAATTTTCTGATATTCTTTCAGGGTCCAAAAAGAACACGTTCAGCAATAACGGCGGTTTTAGGTTCCAAGCTAATTACAGGTGCAGTTAATATCGGAACATTAATCCCACAATTAGCAGGTGGCTTACCGGGTGGAATTGCAGCAGCCGGAGGAAGTTCAGCAGTGGCAGCAGGAAGTCAGGGGGCACCAGTCTAATGGGTCTTATTGTTGCTAACGTAGAGAACCAAAAGAGCGCTGGTTCTACTTTAACAAGTATTACAGATGATATTAAATTTACTTTTATAGCTCATGCTTTACACCTTAATGTTTTTGAACTTGCTACAGGTGGGACAGTTTCAACACTACAGGTATTAGTGGACAAACTAACATCAATTAATCTACTTACTACTGTGGCCCAACCAGAATCTACAATAGACACGGATGATTGGTTCGATTTACTTCCCTGGATTGGAATTAATAGATATATTTCAATTTTAACAGCAGCCGATAACATTCCGCACGCTTTTGGTTTACTTTATCCACTTTCTCCTTTCCCAAATGACCCAACACAAAACTTTGGGGCTCCGGCAAACAGATTAACCCAATTTCAGACAAACTGGGCAGCAGACGCCGCTCTTGGCTTTGATAATGCAGTTTATGATTTAACTGTAGAAGGAATGGATGTAACAGACAAACCAAACCCACAAGGCTATGTTAAATTTACCCAGGATTCATTTACTTCTGGGGCTGTTGACTCTGTTCAAAAAACAGATATTATTGGCAGAAGATTATTAGGAACTTTCAATTTTCAAACTGTAGCTTTTGATGACTTGGCAGCAGCAGCAGCTAATAACGTCACAACAATTAGGGAACAATCTGTAACATTTTCTGAAAATGTAAAGATAGGTCCTTACAAACCTTCAAGAAGCTGGACTCAAAGCCCATTCCATAGAGAAGTATTAAGCGGAACAGCAGGAGTAGGAACACAATTAGATTTAGGCCACTTTTTATCAGATTATGGATGGATGAATAACAATACTGCAAGGCTAGGAATTGATATCACCCCAGGTAATGTTAAAGTCGAAACTAAAGCAGGTGTAGCTTCCTCAGCTACGAGAGTTTACCCCGTAGCATTAGTGAGATAAAGGAGTTTCTCGGCTTTGTCCGTTGAAACAATGATAGCAGGTCAGCTTTTAGGTCGAGTTAGTCAAAAAGGTTTAGAGGCTGCTTTAGTTTTATTACAAAGAAGCATTTTAACTCAGATTGAAAGATTACCACAATCCCAGGTATTCTTAAAGTCTGGAAAAAATAATACTTTATCTTCTAATGTGGCAAATGATGTTTTAATTTTTGCAGGTTTTCCAATTCCAGCCGGACATAAAGGAGCCTTAGAGGACTTTAACGTTAATTTTACAACTGCTGTAGGAACTGTTAGGATTGTTCTGCTTGATAAACAAAACAATATCATTCAGGACTTGCTTAGAGATATTTCAAGCTCTACAAACGGAACAGGAAAAACAATCCTTGAAGAAGGCGAAAAGATTGGTATAGTGGGTCAGACTGCAGGAGCTGGCATATTTACAGCCTATATTTCAGGCACATTACAAAAGGTGCGATAAATGGTAGTAAGGAAAAGAGCTATCAATTTATTGATAACTGGTGGAGTAATAGTTGGAGTAATTCTAATCGCTCAGAGATTTGGTATAGGTGGGCGGATTGTAGAAGGTTTTGGGGGGTTAGCAGGAACATTAACACAGGGACCACTTGAATTTATTAGGGTTTTTGCAGAGGGCGCAGGTCAAATTGGAACAGAGGCCATAAGGATTAGTGAAAACTTTCAAAGAGCCTTAGCAGGTGGTTTATTATTATCAGAACAAGAGATATTTGGTGGTGGTGGCTTTCCCGGTGGAACAATCACGGAACAAACAGTAACAACACAGCCTGGACAGGTTTTTCCTGAATTTCTAAGAAGTGCATTTCAGGTATTTGCCCCACAACCAACCCCCACAACACCCGATAGACCAGCAGGACAATCTATCTTTGATGTGGCTAGAGCATTTACCAGACAAGCCCAAGAATCTAGAATCGCATTAGTGACAACAGCTGCAGGACTACCAGGAACTACAGCATTTGGAGGCTTTGGTGGTGCATTAGAACAAGAAGCAGCCTTACAAAAGGCTATAGCAGAAGCAAGGGAGAGGTTTTCACAATTCTTTAAGGTATAATTATGACACACTTGGAACGAATCGCAGCACGGGAAAAAAAAATCGAAGTACTTCAAGACCAAATCGAAGCTAATAAAGAAAATCTAAGACGGATTCAATCTAGTGGTGCCAATCCTTCTCAAAAAACCAGTGCTCTTCAAGGAACAATTAAGGTAATAAATCGTTTAAATGGAGAAATTGATGTATTGATAGTACAAATAAAAGAATTGGAATTACAAGAGGATATAATTGAAATTATACCCCCACTCCCTGAACCTATTGATTCTATAACTGCCATAACTCCTGCTGGACAACAAAACGGATTTAATCTAAAGAATTTAGCTATTATAGGAGCAGTAATATTATTACTTGGTTAAAATGCCTCTCGTAACAAGACAAGCAAATCAGGGGAGATTATTTGTCCAAGCTACAGAGCCAGCAGATTGGTTAAATGGTGATTTGTGGGTTGATACTGATAATTCTAATGTCTTTGTAAATAATAGTGGGACAGCAGTCAGTATAGGAGTAGGAACTTTGGGGGCTGCTACAGAGGTTTTAACAGTAAATGCAGGAGCCGACGAAGTTGAATGGGCAGCAGGGGGTATTGCTACAGTATTACAATTTTATTGTGCCGACCCAGTATTTATGGATAATGGGCAAACAAGATTTTGGCCCTTAATTGGGTCAATACAGGCGGGTGGGGTTGATGGCACAGAAGCATCTAACCAGATACCAGCACCTTTAACTGGTACGCTTCAAAATCTTAGATTTAGAATAAACGTTAATGCCATCAATCAATCTACGGTCATAACAATAAGAGACGCTGGGGCAGATACTAATATCACGGTTACAGTAGCAGCTAGTACTACGGGAACATTTAGCGACTTAGTAAATACACAAGCAGTAACTGCTGATGATTTAATAGGCATAGAAGGCGTAGCCGCAGCGGGCGCTGGTGTAATGACAAATGGCGGCCAAACTATTGAGCTGGTACCTTGACCACTTGGAATCCAGACTCATGTAATTGTTATATAGACATTGAAAAAAAGAAGTTCCTAAGAAAATGCTTCATCCATAGAAATATCACCAACACGCAAGTCGTTATTACTCATAACGCAGCCTTTAATCGGTATGCTGACCGTAATAATCCAAAAAAAACAGAAATAAAACGAAATTCTGAAGAAAAAAAAGCTGAATACATTACAAGCCTTAAAAAATCATAAGTTATCAAATGTCATTCAGTCCCACCTACAAAGACACCTTTATAGAAAAAACTGTTTATTCTTTTCTTTGAACGACTTTTACTGTTATTTGTTGTTATGCCCATTGTAATTCTGCTCCTTCAGGAACGTCAATCCATGTTTTAACTTGACGTACTAAACATCTTCTACATTGTCTTAAATGATT
>JAZGCJ010000341.1:0-88014 GCA_036476895.1 Thermodesulfobacteriota bacterium | reverse complement strand
TTGGATGGCATAAACCTGTAGAAACAGGGCCGGATTTTAATGATAGACTAATTTGTGGAAGAAAGAAAGATTGTACAGCTCAATGGTGACATGAATATGATTTCCAGGTTCCATCTATCAAAAGAATAAAAAATCAGCAAGAAAGCTAAGTGATGACAATGAGTGTATGTAATAGAAACCCGACTTGTAATCTTTGTTTAGAATTTAACAAAGAATATGAAAAAATGTTAGAACAGAAGAAAAAGAGAGAAATTGATCAATTCTCTATTGATTACTGGGTAGATGCTTGGCATTATAAAGTCTGGGAACCTAATCATTAAGAAATGTATTGCACAATACAAACAAAAAAAGATTAGTATTGGACAATACAAACTAATGAGGAATTTTATAATGCAAATCAAATTAACATTTTACAGATTAATAAAATTCAAACTAACATTATTAGAACAGTTCTGGTAAGTGATGACAATGGATGATGATGAATTTGACTGGTTTTTCAAATTATTGGCTGCCTTAGGAATGATCTTGACGCTGAGTTTGAGCCTTCTCATATTAGCGGTTGCCTGGCGAATCCTCAATGGATTACCAATATTAGCGTGATTAAACATGGATAATGAAAATTTTAGAAATTATCTTATGTATAGAAAATATTTCTATCATGAATATGGAAAGGATGTACTCATTCGGGATCTAGTCTTGAAATATGGCAAAATGGAAGCCTTCAGGATTTGGTATTGGCACTATCAAAAATTAATGGAACGCATGAGCGAATTCGCAACAAGGCAAACCACTCCCTTTGTCATTAGGGTATCTCAAGAGAAATTTGACCAAATAGAAAAAACAGGTAAACTAGAGGATTTAACATGACGAGTAATATCATAATTGTGGCATTGAAGATATTAAAACCGATGGAGACCATTCTAAGTGGTGGAGTCGTTTTTGTCCTCATTGTGGAGAAGATTTTAAGACGGTGGCATAACGAATAATGACAAAAACAAAATGCTACGGTTGTAAAATCCCCGATGATCTATTCAATGGAGTTTACCACCTGGACTGCTTTCTGGCAATGGCTAATTACCCAATTATGGAACTAGAACCAATTCCCTATCTTAAATATTGTATAAAGAAAGACCTATCTATATTGAATAAGATGAATGCAATTTCAAACAAAATCTGTCCCTTTCACCAAAAAAAAGATTGTGGTTGGCATTACTGGTGGAAATTTCCTAATGGCGTTAAGGTTTCCTGCTTTCATTCCCCCTCACTGAGTAACATACTTGATTTCTATGCAGAATTTATGATGACAATACCAAAACATATTCCAGATCAATCCCACAGGACACTTATATTTCCTGGCCCCGACACAATACTTCGAGTTTTTGATTATGAGGAATTTACACTAGTAATGACGAAAATAGAGAAAATCAGGTTTGAAACATGAAACATACAGTAATTTTTGACTTAGACGGAACCCTGTGCGATATTACCCACCGCCTGCATTTCATTCAAGGGGATAAAAAAGATTGGCCGGCGTTTTACCAGGCGTGTGTAGATGATATCCCTATTCTTCACAGTTTTACAATGTGTCAGATCCTCAAGAGTTGGGGTTGTTGGATATACATCATTACAGGCCGCAGTAGAGAGGTGGAAAAGCAAACAAAGGCATGGTTGTCGGAAAATGGAATTACCTTTGATAAACTAATCATGCGACCAGAAAAAAACTACCAACCTGCTGTAGAACTTAAAGAAACTTTTTTAAAACAATATTTTCCCAATTTAGAAGACCTACATAGGATTTTAGTGGTCTTTGAGGATAGTGATCCCGTTATTGCCATGTATGAGTCTTACGGGATTCCTTACTTTAAGGTAGGGTCACACTTAGACCGAACGGAGATTAATAACCCTGACCAAACCTGAATACCCATTTGCGGAACTTCCTGGCGGGGAGAAACTGTGTACGCAATGTCTGAGCTATGAAATATTTACAGAAGATACCATGCGGGAACATTTAAAAAAAGAGCATTGTTTGACTTATACTGGTCAGGATTACACATCCAAAAAAATGGAAAGAAAACTACCATGACAGATTTAGAAGCCTTAGCTCGTAACATTTCCAATATATTGCTTTTAACGGGATACTTTCAGTTAGATGATGATATAAAAGAGGTTAAATCATTAATGAAATTCTTAAGCGAACATCCCGCACAGAACAAACCTGCAGTATTCCGCTATTTACAATTAAGAGGCTACTTTGAAGAGGTCAAAGAATGACAGAAGATACAACAGAATATGAAGTAAAAACTTTCATTTACATTCTTCCAGATGAAAAATGTACCAAAAAAGAACATGAATTGTATAATCAAGGCTACACGGTCTATTGCTTAGACATGTGTGTGGAGTGTGAACTACCACCACCTAAAGGAAGTGGCTTCTTGCTTCATCGACCCGACTTACCGCAACCTCTTGAGCCAGAAATTAATCCAACCGAAGCGGTCTTAGCAGAGGTCATGATCTCCACGAGTGTAACTTTAGTGCGTTCCGCACCTAGACGAACCTCTACCGGGTTCGCAAATAACAAACAAAGGCTGGTTTCATAAAGTTTATGATTGGTGAATAGAATTGACAGTTGATATCAGCAAATTTCGGTTGGACCGAACCTGCCAGGAATGCATTCACAAACGAGTCTGTGGACACTTTAATTATTTCTTGCGGGTCTTCCGGGAAGAGAACGGTAAAATCCCGATTATTGAATCCACTGCCGTAGAGCCAATTGTATCCCAAATGGCGATTGCTTGTGTAGAGTATCGGGATAAAAGCAGGGTGATCTTTGAAAAATGACAGAAATAAAAGTTATTATAGGAGAACCGAAACGAATTAAGCATGTTCGACTGTTTTTAATCAAGCGGTGGTTCAAACGAAGAACAAACAAAATCTTTAAATTTTACTATTGTTTACAATGCAACCAAAACTTGGCCTCAAAAGAAGAATTCACACGATGCCACCAATGCATTCAGGAGAGAGATAAATTATGAGCAAAGAAATTTCATTTTTGACAGAGACGCAGTGTATTAACTGTAGGAAAAATATCGACAGCAATATAATCATTGTAGCGGATTCTGAGGAAGAAATGAACATGATATATCAAATGATGATTAAACATGTTAGGGAAGCCTGTGATGAGTGTCTTCCTAAGTTGAAAAAGGTTGTAAAAGCTAATGAAGAATCAAGTGATCAATTTATATTTTTAGGAGATGAATAAACAATGAATGAACCAAAACCAGTAGTGGCCTTTGATTTCCCAGGAACAAGCGGGTTAGAGATATACTCAAAATTTCTAAACGGGAAATTAGAAAAGCCAATTCATGAAAACTACGCTTACAAAGAAACTGAGAATGGATATCTATGTTATATTGAACCAGTTGATCATTGGAGAATTGCTTATACATGGGAACCTAAACCAGTAACTTTTGCTAATAATATAACCCCTTATGATTACTTTATTGGTAAATCACATTATGGGGCCCCATCTCTTTTCAAGCCTTCAATTGGTGAGGTACTAGAGAATATGCCAGAACATTTAAAGGTAGAATCCATAGCCTTTGAAATAGACCCACACGATAAATCCGTTTGGAACTGTTCTATTGATGGATATCACACCTTCTTGGTAAGGGTCTTCAAAGATAGGAGTAAAATAAATGAAGAAACCTGATATTGCCCCGAGCAACTACGTAGATATCATTGAACTGCTAGAATCAACAGATAGATTCTTGCAGGGCATGCAAACGACAATGACCGCTGCTGACTGGCAGGATCGTTATTACGATGACGAGTTTCAAGAAGCACTGACCCAAATTAATGAGTATTTAACATCTTTGGAAGGTTTTGAAGACAAATGAGTTTACCACTACGTAACTGGAAGACTATTATACCACACCATGTTTACTTCCATGAGAAAAGGAAATCCATTAGAATTTACGATTACCAAGATCCAGAAGGGCCACCATCTACGTTCATAGAGTTTGAGCTAAAACCGGCTGATGAGGATGACAAAATCGTTAGATACATTGAGGAAGGGAAAATGCAAGGCGAGATATCGTTTTTTGACTTTTGGATGCAGATATCAAAGAACTTTAGGAAGTGAAAAAGAATAATGAGAGAGAAAAAAAGCTCTATTAACTGGGATAGGATACAAAATGGAGATCCTAATAATTTAGCTCACGTTTTGTTGGGTCTTATTATAGGTTATGTTCTAGGAGTTATTATGTCTTATTATATATGGGTGTTGACATCATGAATTGGAAAATAGCTTTAAAAGGTGTGATAGAGTTTTGCCCTTTCTGCAAACAACCATTTGGAGATCCCCGCTGTGAATGTACCGCCCATATGATTCAATATCAAACAGGATTAGGAATCAAAAACTATATAGATGTAGTCAAAGAAATGGAACAGTATGCTTGGGAGAATCGTGAGATCAAACGTCTGACCGCTTATAGATTGTTATTCGCAATAGACCGATTTTTTGAAATTCGGTCAATGCAGGATAGACATGACCCCTTTTTAAGAGTAGATGAATTTTATGTAACCGTAACCGAATGTCTAGCTAGAATGAGAAAGAATAATAAGGAACCAGTAGTCTATGGAACCAGTCCAGTTATATGATATCAGAGAACGCCTGATCCAACAGGCCATGTCCCCACAAGGCTTACCAGATCGGGAAACCCATATTATGCTAGTATCTTTTACGCTCTGGAAATTACTAAACGCTATTTATTCAGAAAAGATCAAATCAGAGTTTTACGGATATCTTTTCTTTGAGGTCCACACCTTTATCCGAGAATACACTCCTGATATTGAGGCCGGGGACTTAGCACAAGACCTGATTACGCAGGTAAATTCAGAACATTTTCAATTAGTAAAATTCAGGTTTGAACTAGTCCTAGGCGGGTTTTCATGAAAAAATCATCTGCTTTAAAAAGGCTTAAATCTTTTTTACTTCACCGGATTTTAAAACAACCTATACCCAGGAGATTATGGGAATTACCCGAAGATCTATACCAGGCCCATGTTATTTTGTGGGGGGTTCCAAATAATTATATACTTTGGTTGTATGATATGAATTATCATAACGATTCCGTAAGTAGCTGGTTCCCACAGTTCCACTTCGGCTCAGAGACACATTGGTACAAACAAATATAGTTTCTGAAGTTTTTGTTAGTTTTCGTCCAAATCGACCAAAACTCGGGGGAGCCCCCGTTATATCATTTCCAACCTGCTGCATGCCCCAATCACTTCAGTTTTTGTTCGGAAATTGGGGCATTCAATGCAGAGTTGGGGGTCGGAGGAGTACTTCTCCGCCGGTATCGGAGGTTAGTTGCAAAAAAGCCCTTCCTAAAACAGTACTTTTTTTTTTTTTTCTAGAATGATCTAGTTCGTTTGCACGAGGCGTGTAATAGAAGGATTTTTAAATCGGGGGAAAACACCCTAGTAAAAAAGATCAGACATTACTAAATTTACCAAGAAAATATGTGATTCACGAGTAATTTCGCGAAGTGATGATGAAAAGTGTCTGATGTGTATTGCGAGTTTATACCTTCTAGGGTGTACGAAAAAATACATGATTCATCTATAATGTCTTCCCCCAAATGTGAAATCCTCATGTCTGCGAAGAGTCATTTTTTTTTTTCGGGAAATATAGAGAAGTGGAAATAACTAGATAACTAGAAATTATTTCCTGCAGCAGGTTCTAAACATAGCAATGCTCACCTCTCCGGGCGTTAAGTTTTCAGTACGAGAACTCAATAAAACTATATAACCGTTTTTCACTTTTTCTTTTGTTTATTTTTCTTTTTGTTAACAAGTCTCAGTAGTACATACTTACTTGCTATAGTACTATAGTATCTAGTATTACTAGTAACTAGGGGGAGTGTGAGGGGGATTTCTAAGTGACTTTCCCGGCGGCTTTCTCGGCAATTTACGGCCTTTTTTAATATTCTGGATCAGGCAAGATCAAAAACTTGTTTTCAGCTCCATCCTCCATTAATTGAGTCTCTCCTGTCGGAGGTAAATAAAAATATACCTTATTACGGTTTTGTTTTTTCCCTGTGCCAAAATCAAAAATGAGATCTTTGGAAACTAAAATCGCTAACTTCCTGTCTATTCGTCCTGTAAATCCTACTTCCTTAAGCTGTTTCAAATTATAAGTTTCCCCTGGGTGTTCATAGAAAAAGTCATAGAGATGTTCTTGACTGTTGGCAAAAGGGCTAAATCCTACAAACTGGTCAATCAATTCAGCATTAGGCCTACCATGAAGGTAATACCTCTTAAACTTTTTTTCTTTAGGTAACCGCAAATAATATCTATCTACTTTTCTCTCAATTACTAATTGATTAAGGGCATGCAATACATAAGGTTTTCTTCCGAGTGCTTTAAAGAAGACATCTATACATTGCGGTTCTCCAGAGTGTTGTTTCAAATGGTTTTCAAAATTAAAATAGGACTCATCATTCCAAACATATTCAAGGTCGGAGAAATCTTCTGGATTTTCAAAGCTCATGTGCTCATTAAATGTTTTATATTCCATTGACATCACAAAACTAAGACGGTTACTCGTTTTTTTCGTCATCCTTATCTTTTACAAGTAATCTTTCGATATCCTTGGAAGAATAATAATAATATCGATGTTGGGGACGATATGTGACAATGATTTTCTCCCGGACAATTAACCCTTTATTCCATAGTTTTTTTAGCTTATCCCATAATGAGCCTTCAAATCCAATTTGCCTCAATTCCTTAAGTGTAAACCCTTTCATAGGATGCTGTTTTAAAAATGAAAAAAGGTGTTCTTGGCTACAGCTGAACACATCAAACCCAATAATTTCTTGCTCATGGCGGGCGGGGTTTACATCACCATAGACATAAAAAGAATGAAAGGTACTATCCTTTGTTAGTCTAAGATAGTATCTATTAATTTTTTTCTCTAATATAAGCATCAATAATATTTGAGTTATCTGTTTGGGAGTTTTACACTGTTCTGCCAAATAACTTTTTGTGCACAATTCACCCTGAGAGATTCTAAAAGTTGAAAGCATGTCATGATAACTATCCCCTTTTTTAATTGCAGGATCGAGATCAATGCCTTGCTCAATTGTTAATCGATGATTAAATTTAATTATTGTCATAATAAAAACCAAGCCTACGACAAAGGACACCCCTTTAAATAGTATATGTATAAGACAATTTTAGAATGAAATCACTAACAAAGAAGTTAGAATCTTTTTTTTTCATTTTAAATCTTTGTTGGCCAAAAAACTTGGCCACTAGCACGAAATCCGTGCCAATAGATTTTTAAGATTAGATTATAACTACCAATTGTCATGTATTCCTAAAGTTGGACAACGAAAGTAGATCTGGCCTATAATTCTTTTTTTGATCTACTTTCACTATTTTTTTTGGAAATTTTCTCAACTTTTGAATAATGTGGAAATTTTCCCAACTTTTGAATAATCAAGAAATTTTCCGAAGAACTGAATAAACGGGAAAAATTCCCGACCTCTCGTTCTATAACCAGCACCAGACTTCAAAGCAGGTGCATCATCTGTCAAGATGTGTCTCCAACCTCGTTGAATTTAACGAGGTTTTTCACATTTAAAACAGCTTTACGATGCTTCAACCTGGTCTTCTCCTTCCCTACCAGTAGAAAGAACGACAGAAACGGGTTGCTTAAATGTCCAGGTCAGGGTCCAAAAAAATTTGGAAATGCAATTGGATATCCCTAAGTATCGAGTTCCTCGTTAAGGTCCAAAACCTCACGCATTTTTAATACCCCTGTTTCAATATCTACTCCAGTGAACTCCCATTTGCGGTGTTCTATTTTAATTACCCCTTTCTTAATTAGCCAATTAGTTCTAGCTCTATAAAAAGCCTCTCTTATTAGGGCTAAAAGAAAATCCATCCCAGGTAATAGGAATATAGATAATACAAATGCAACTCCTGCTCCCGTTAATGCGGCCAAAACAACAATTCCCATCAAGTCTTCCATGATCCGATGATACAAGGAAACTATTTAAAAACTTGAATAATGGTAGAATTTGGATGTGCAAAATTATGTCAAAAAAGAAAGAAAAAATTGGTATTATAAATTTCATACCTGATAATCTACCTGAGGCAGAGAAAGAATGGCTGAGGCGTGAGCAGTATGGATGGCCTGATGGGTATGAAAAAGATAAAGAGGCTAAGGATATCTTAAAGGTTCAATGCCCAAAATGCGAGAAATCCCATGACGGGGATGAAATTGCTTGTCCCTATTGTGCGTACCTCTATGACCCAGAATAAGTTAGTGGATTATTATGAGCCAAACAGAGAAGCAAAAATGGAAAGACTTTAGTGAATTAACTCCTGGACATAAAGAATTTCTAAAAAGGCATCCTATGTGGGATGTTTATGTTACCCTGGCAGATGATGATTCTGATGACACTTTAGAGATTTTCTATATGGAATTGCAAGACTTTTGAGTTGAATTGGTATCATAAAAGTTTGGAGTTTAGGAAAATTATGAAAATTACATTAGAAATTTCTGGAAAATCAAAATTAGAAGAATATGAATTATTTAAAGAGAAATTAGAAAAACTAATGCGTGATTCTAATTATAAAATAACGGTTATAGCTGAACCAGATTTGTAAATACTAGTAAGTTAGGAGTCGAAAATGATCAATTACGAAACCTATCCAATAGAGCCTGAAAAACGTTATTACGCTAATATAAAAACGGGTAAATTGTATCATCCAAGAGGTAGGTTTCTTTATCCACAACAACACGGTAAATGTTTTTATTGTGGAAAAATATTATTAGGAAGACGTAAATCTTATTGTTCAGATAAATGTTATAAAAAATATTGGCTAAATTTCTCTTGGACGGGATTAAGATTATTAATATTAGAACGTGATAAATATAAGTGTGTGCTTTGCAAAAGCCCCGATTATTTAGAAATTGATCATATAGTAGCTGTTGTAAATGGAGGAGATTATTTTGACAAAGATAACCTTCGAACCTTATGCGAAACTTGTCATAAGGGAAAAACCAAGGCAGATTTAATTCTAAATAAACTGAAAACGAAGAAACTAACGGTATTAAGTCAATACTTGTAAAGTGATAAAAAAAAGGGAAGACAAACTGTCGTCTGTTTTCCTAGTTACTTCTCTCGATGGGAAATAACAATCTGAATAATATATTCTTTATTCTTGTTTTCCCTTTCAAGACCTTTTACAAACTCTAAAGCTTTTTCCAATGTTTCCATAGAAATTAGAGATGAACCGAGTTGATTTGGATCAATCAACTGTACTGCATATCTGGTTTTCATATTTATCTCTCTCGTTGAGAAATAACAAGTTGTATATAGTATTCTTTGCCAATGTTTTTAGTCCGAATTTCCTCTACAAAGGGTAAACCATCTTCTAGAGAATCTACATGTTTTATCCAGGGTAAATATGGTTGCACGAGTAAAGTCGGATCAGTCAATTGGACTGCATATCTAGTTTTCATATTAGCTCACTTAGTAGTATTTGGAGGGTTTGAAATAGATCACGTTCACTAGAGGCGTGTCAATCAACTGTTCGGTTTCCTCATAATGGAAATATTCTATTTGCTCATAACGACCCTTACCTGCAAAAATCTGAGTAATAACTTCTTCGGCATCCCATTCTAAGTTATCTTCTTCCATTTCAGCAAGAAATTTCTTTACACCTTTGTCGATGTCCTCTTTGGTATGATCCAAAGATTCTTCATCATAAACTACAAAGATTTCCTTTCCTATTTGAAAAACAGTTGGTGGAATTGTGTAGAAAAGTTGTTTATACCGTGTTTTATAGATTTTATTCTCCGGATCAATCCGCTGTCGAAGGTGATGCAATTGCTCAAAATAGTTATTGAGATCCTGGATAATATAGCGGAAATCCATTTCTACCAAATTAATAGCTTTCAACTGGCCACGAATCATTTCGGTATCTAAGTTAGCCTTTTTCAAATTGGCTGTCCGTTTTTGGATATTAGAAACTTCAGCTTTGAGCTTATCTATTTCATCAATCTTATTCTGTTCCATTTCTTTGACTCTTTTGTCTAACTCGGACAGAAGCGAATTAGTCGAGTGGTCTCTATATCTGTTGTACATGGTAGGGTTCACCCTACCCCTTTCAGAAAAAGGAGAATGGGATGTCTGTGTTTTACCTCACAGACAAGGCTTGCTATATTTGGTTAGGATAAATTCTGGTCAGTTTTTATAAAATATGCCCGTTCTCTTCGAAACACTTATTCAGTATTCTTAAATTATTTTCTAAGGTTTCATTAATGCGTTCATCAATCAGAATTTCTCGAATATGAAGACTTTTAGTTCTCTTTCTAATATCCTGTATTTCCTTCTTTATTCCCTTCATATTTTCTTTTAAAGTCCATAAATCATCAAATTTTATTTCCATAATAATATAATTCCTCATTTTAGTGGATCGTATTTGTTAAGGTTCTTTTCTTGTAGCTGATTATTTTTATTACAAAAAATACATTTATCTTCAAAGAATAGAGCAATAACTCTACAACTCTGTTTAATCTTCATTTTACAGTAATTATGACTACATTTGTAAGAAATTATCCCTTTATGAGTTCTTCTCTTTCCACAATAATCACAATATATATATCTCTTATCTAATTCAAATATATCGGCATATAATGAATTTTCAAACGATTCTCTTTGTGCAGGAAAAGATCTTTTAAAATTATTCTTAAAAAGCTCCTTAATATTCAATTCCATAATAGGAATTAGACAACTTTCATGAAAACTCTTGTTTTGAGTTTGTCCTCTGCAATACACACAAAATTGTTTTAATATATTCACTGTGTTTGTCATAGTTGGTTCACATGTCTCTTCTGCCACTCGAGACTTTAAAAGTTTAACCTTTTGGTATGGACCATTAACAAACAAAACACTTATTAAGCATTTTCTTAACAATTGTCTCGATTGTCAATGAGCCGAAGTATTCAACATCTTAAACAGACTAGAAAAAAGCTAGCTCCAGTAATCCTGGCTTTTATAGATTGTAAAGTAAAGACCTTTCCAAAACTCATTGATGTTGCCTTGACCAAAACTAAACGCAAAGAAATTTTTGTTGAGGTACTTGCCGAGCAAGGTGGAAAGAATCGGGATCGCAGGGAAATATATATGTATAATCGGAATGTTGCCAGAAACAAGTACTTTGTCTCTGATAAAGATCATGAACGATTGGAAGGCTGCAATTTAGTGACCTTTGATGTCACCGATCACTCGGAAGCCGAGATGATTGGCGACTTTGCAGATTGCTTTAATCCACATATCCAAAAGGAACTCGGCCACTACCATTGGAACATCCTATTAAAACGTACTATTGAAAAAATAAACAAATGGGCAGGTTTTGACTTACCAGATGATGCAACCAAAATACTCAAAAATTAGTTCTAGCTGTCGTAATTACCGGCATGCTAATCATTATAGTCCTTGCTTGGGTTATATATCCACAGGAGAATACTGCAGTTGTCATTGCCACAAAACTTATCAACCAGCATGGCATAATTGTATGGAGCGTGATTGTAACTACTTACCTAGATATCGTCATAAAGATCAAAAAGCCCCTCACCGAGTAATTTTTTTTTATTTGTGTAAATTTCATCACCAATCCAAGAGTGCATCAACACAGAGTTTTTATGAGCCAATAAATATCACGTCCGGATATCAATCCACTGCACAAACATAATGGACTAAAAAAAATGGATAAATCAAAAGCCGAAAAAGTTTGTTATGATTGTGGTGGCCAGTGTTGTCGTTCAGTAAGGATCGCTATTAACAAAAAAGAGCCTGCAGGAGAAATATTTCTGGAAAAATATTATGCAGGTGAATTACCCGAAGGTCATGAACTTACAGATAGTGTTGAGAGAGAAGGTAATTGGATTTATGACTCAAATGAAGAGCCTTGCATGTTCTTTGATGAGGAAACGATTATGTGTACAATCCAGGAAAAGAAACCTGTTATCTGTGCCACCTTTCCCGTTAAATGGAAACATCAGCATAGCCTGTTCGTCAGTCTAACCTGTCCACTAACCCACAATGTTCCATTAGTCGATCTTGTCAAATCTGCAAATAAATTCAAGGGGATAATTGCTAAAATTGAGCTCTACAATTTTGACCAAAATAACGCTGAAAAATATCTTAGTATCAGGAAATTAGAACACGATTATGACCTTGGGGTTTACAAATGAATGTAATTGGAACCCAAGAGTTTTGCCTGTGCCGTCAGCCGGTCACTCCAGGAACTAACCAATGTGCTGACCAGTGCAGAACATATATGAGCACCTATGGTAAGCAATTTTGGACAATTAAAGTAAGAGGCTTTAGGTTCTATTTAGACACTAGACAATATGTTTCTCGAATTAGGATTACCTCTGTCAAAAGCTCATCTTATAATTTTCATGTCAATATTCCAATTCCTCAAAAATACGTGCAAAGTGGTTTTATTTCTGTGTTTGGAAAATCCTTGGCCGATTTTATTACCTCTGAATTTTTGACACTCCAGACAAAAAACACAGACGTTCCTATCTCGATTGCTCAATATCGTTTTAGCTATTGGCTTGAACAACCTCCAATTGACTTTATTGTTTTAAACTTAAGTGCAGAGGTTCTGACCAAGTATGCTTATTACATGCATGAAATGAATTTTGGATTGGAATTGGAAATCTCGAACCTGGATAAAGCTACCCCATGGATTGAAAAACTATGAATTTAGATAATATAGAAAAAGATTTTAATAGATATATGGATCTATTAAATCAAGAAAATTTGCTAAGACAGCAATTAAGAAAGAAAAGTCAAGATTTAGAATCTTATGATAAAAAAGGAGAAATTTCGGAAGTTTGGTATAATTCCCAAAAATATCAAACGCCAGATGGTAGGAGTTATTATTGGGTTAGTTCTTACGGAACTGCGGAAGAAAAACAATATTTCCGAGATATTATTGAACAAATTAAGTATAGAGATTTGACACCAATTAGACAGCAATTAGATCCCATAGAGAAAGAAATGAAAGGGATCACGGATAAATATTATCCGATATATCGTAACCATTACGTTGGGTTTCCTGATAGTAGTGAGCATGAAGCATTCTTAGAAACGATTGTGAATACAGTAAAAATTTTCAGAGGAGAAAATCCTGATGAAATATTGTGAATCCTGCTTTGCTGTCGGCTTAGATGACGACCTATTTTGTCCTAATTGTGGCCAAGAATACAGTTCTGTCCACCATGTTCCTAGTAAAGGTGTACGTGCAGTTGATTCTAGGGATGTGTCTAGAATAGTGAATATGAAGGCTATTCCAATGAATGAAGTCTCTTGGGAAGTTCCCTTTAGAACAGTGGATCGTAAAGATGTGAAAATAAAACGGGAAATCATTAGAGGAGATGGTAGCAATATAGATGATTTTTTGAAACCATCTTATCCTGGTCTATATGAATCCACCTTTTCAGACATTGCCGATGCCTATACGAACATCACACCCTCAGTTACGCCTAAAGGCATTCTTAAGTTTTCCAATATACCTCCAGAACAAGTAAAAATGGCTATGGATGAATGGCAAGAGAAATTGAAGCAAGATCCTGATTATATACCTGTCTTTGCTTTGCCTGAGGATGCAAACGTGGAATTTGTCCAATTTGACAAACCTAGAGGAAAACCATCAAATGCCCCGAATCTAACTTCTGATAGAAGGATTGGAGAAGGTAGCGTTAATAAAAAAAAGAAAACAATCCGGCAGCGTTTGCGAACCAGAGTTGCGTGGGGCTTGCTTTTTGTTATTGCTTTGTTGGTTGTATCTTTATTAAACATACAACTAACAGGGACAATTTAGTCGCTTTCCTTTTTATATGTTTTTGATTGATATCAATGCATTGGCCTTCGATACACTTACAAAGGCAACAAAACCTTTTAAACTTTGGAACTGAATGGTTTTTATGTGAACAAATTATGACAACAATAGAAAATATAACTTTTGAGTCTTTACCTACAAAAAAAGAAGCCTTTGTTTTCCTCGGGTGTGGTGGAGAACTAAAGGAATGGCTTACCGGCATTCCAAATGCTATGAAAGAAGAAAACATAATTAGTGATGCTAATCCTGAGTTGTGGAAGGTTCAAAAACTTACTACAACCGGAGGCAGAACAGATCTTGTTTTTTTTCCTCTACTAAAAGTCGATCTTGGTAAAGCGGCCATTTGGCGAATAAAATTTGGATACTGTACCTGGTTAAGTGATTATTTGGTTAATTATGCTAAGCATCACTTAGTTAAAACTGAGATAGAAAACAATGATAAGATGTGAATATTGTAATGCAATATTAAATGAAGGCGATCCAGATGGAGATGCACCAGGAGAATATTGGGAGAATCATGTCCTTAGTTGCCCCAAGCAGGGTAAGATTGACTGTGGAAAAGGACATCAAGTTCCTCCAATGGTTTTACGAATGGATGGATGCTTTGCTTGTCAAAATGAGATGGACAGAGCTGAAGCAAAAAAATATTATTGTCCTGAATGTGGAGAACAAGGAACTTCCGAATTTGAAGATTCTGATGAAAATTATGACGAATTTCGTTGTAAGTGTGGTTGCCAATTTCGGATTTGGCATATAATAGAAGATCCTGTTTCTGATTTAGGCAAAGAACCTAGAGAGGCTTATGATCCTGAATATGCCACAGAACTTGCAAGGAAAAGATATGAAGGATAAATATAAACGTAATTTGATAAACTTTTTTCAATAGACCTTCCCACAGGAAGGGGATGATATCAATGCATTTCGGTTCAATGTATTAACGGAAGATACATAAACTTATAAAGTCTGGAATGCAATATATTACTTGTGAACAACTATGAACACACAAAACAGACTTCCAACAAAACCACGAAATAGCAAATTTTTAGTGTTTGATGAACCAGTTAAAATTGAATTGGTTTACACAGATGACCCATACACTAATTTATCTCCTGGAGATCAAGGTTATGCAAGTGCATGGTCTTTAGAAGCAGGAAAATGGAAATTAGACGTTAAATGGGATATAGGCACTGGATTAAGTTTGCTTGATGGTATTGACAAATGGAAAACAGTTTAAAATTGGATTGATTGTCCTAAACAATCTTTTTCCTTTTTTTCTCACCAATTAAGAGGAGGAGCTTATTAGCTCAGGTGAACAACAACTATGATATCAATCGAACAAAAAATAGAAAACTTTGAAGACCGTGTTGCAAAATTTAAAGAAGGATTTATTACCTTGTTAGAGGATTTCGGCTCGCACTTATTGTATCTGGATTATGATACAAGTAATAAACAATTTTTCTTAGATACTCACTTAAAATTGGGTATGGAATTTGAATTCTCTGGTAATTATGAATATATCCACATAATGAGACACGTCGGAGACCGTAATATTAGATACAACATCACTGAACCCCAAGCTAGAGATTTAATACATCGCTATAAATGGGGCTCTTAGGTATCTCAGATTGATTGCCTTAAGTAATCACCTTTCCCTTTTTAGGGGAAAGCCTTATACAGGTGAACCAACTATGATATGGAAAACCGAATTAGAAAAAAAATACTCCCTTACCCAAATTTTGATCCCTCTTAACTGGAATCCTTAGGCATCTTATGAACTACTCAGAAAACTGAGTTTCCTACTTCATTGATCTAGCTTACGTTCCTGCAATGAGCCATTTAAAAACAACCGACTACAGATCAGCAGAGGCCATAACCTCAGATAGGCGTAACATTGGTCGATTCCCGACCTAGGCTTGTACCGAAGTACTTACAAAACAAAAACAAGGTCTTGACTTTATAAGTTTTTGCGGGGTTTTTTTTGGTAACTCTTCGGAGTTACCTTTTTTTTGCTTGGGGGCAATTCATGTATTATAAAAATTATTTTCTCCATCTTGTTCCTGTGCAGACACACTCATTTCAATTATATCGCCCCGGACTTCCATTACCGGAATCTCATTTGTAAGATGGGAAACCCTTATTTGAGTAATCCGAAAGCGAACCTTTAGCTGTGTACCGTCAAGCAGTTGATCTGAAAAGTCAATTTCTTTTTCCTCGCCTAAAACAAATTGCTCATAGGCTTCCGAATCTAAGATTATTTTGGCAGTGATTTTTTTAGTGGGATTGCCATAAATAGCTTGAGGCTCGGGGCTGTGCATGAAATACTGGTACTCATCATTAGTATTCTGTGTAATTTCAAACTCTATGATTTTTAGATTACTAATAGGAGTGAATACCGTGCTATCTTCTGTAAATGAATCCACAAGGTTTTGACACTCGGGATGAACATCCCCTTCGGTACAGGGGTTCCGGCACCATTTACAAAAGATTTTTCCATCTATAATTTGTGGGTCCATACTAAGTCCATCGGGGAAGGATATCTACAAAAATGTTTTGGTTTTTCATCAATGTATTAACAGAAGATACATAAGTATTTAAAGTCTAGAATGGTATATTTACTTGTTGGTAAGGAATGATATCAACGGTCAAGAACTCCCCAAACAACTGCTTGACCAGCCTTGGAATGATATGCAAGTGATTGTATGGACTCCGTTATTATGGTTAGGACACCTGTGGATGCTTCTCCAGTCTGCAGCAATGTCGTCTAACATTAAACAGTTTGCCGGGGTAGCGAACAGTGTGTTAGGCCGAACAAGCCATGATAACATTGGCGAGGAGAGACTCCCTTCGGGGAGCGTTACTAGGCCCTTACGGGCGAGTGAAGCATCCGAGACCGAGTAATTAATTCAGTCTCCCTTTCTTCCTCAATTTTTTCTCCGGCGAGCTTTCGCCAACCGAGTTAATCGGTTTTGGAGGCTAGTGAACCAAACATGACACAAAAGGAATCTGACGATTTATTCGTCATAAGCGAATACAGTAGTCAGCAAGCAACAGAAGATGGTATCTTATTTGATATCAGAACCCAATTCAAAAACGTGAATCTATTTAACTCTTTGATAACCCATGCAACTATGAATCTCTTGAGAACTCATAATTATTGGAATTCGGAAGAAGATTCAGTCAATGTACCAAATTTAATTGATCTTTTGAATAATAGCTTACATGCCATTAAACTTAAGACAAAAAATTTGACAACCGAGCCTGATCATTTCTACAATATCAAAGTTGAATCCCCCAATGGCGTAAAAATTGAAGTTTGGGTTTGTATGAATGAGATTGAGGAAAATGCCCCTCATTATACCATAATGTTGCCAGAAGACTATTAAGTATTCAGATTGATTGCCTTAAGCAATCACCTCTTCCTTTTTAGGGAAGAGCTATATTATTAGCTATGGTGAAAACAAAAATGAGCTATTGTAAAATTTGTGGAGATCGTGATTCTCCAAGAGCACCTAAATACCCAAGATATTGTATTCATTGTGGTATTGCTGGATATATAAAACACTGTGCAATCTGTAACAGGTTGGTAGATGAAAACGGAGACGGTTTTAGCTATCATCCATCAGAAGAACAAATCAAAGATTTGCTTATACTAAAAATTCCTCATTATCCGGAGAAGGATGAAAAAGGAAATGTTACCGGGGTAGATCTTTGGATGTGTTTTGAACCTTTATCCAGATTAAAAGGAAACCGATGTTATAACCGATATTTTGAAAATGAAAGTGCTCCTGTTGATGATCATGTCCAATTGATAATAGATCTGAAAAAAAAAGGAACAAATCAACAATTATTAGACTCGTTAGAGAATGAGATCTTTGGTGGCGATATTTTATCACCTACTGGCGATAAAGTTGAAGCCGATAGTGAAGATTCCGTTCTTAGAAAATTTGGTTTAATTTAGTTGAGTTTAAATAAAGATGGTTTCAAAACCATCACGTTTCCCTTTTTAGGGGAAGCAATGTAAATTGCAAGTGAACCAACCATGATGTATCAAGAACTATCAGGACGAATCAACTTAATTTTCAAACGCTTTCCTTTAGCTATGAAAGACCGATATATGTTACTACAACTCGAATCTGGCCTATTGGCCCTTCGTGAAGGATTGAATGACCTTTATGAGGTCATGCCTTACGCAACATATTTAACTTTCCGAACTATTTCTCCTTTTCTCTTTGAGAAGGAACGAATTGCTTTTGAACAATTGGACGAACTCGTCAGATGTATAATCAAAAATGAGTGAATGTTTAATCAATGCATTAAACAATCACTCTTTTTTTTTGGCCTAGATGCAATAGATTTTTAAGGAATTGGTTCCAATTGGCTCAATTAGTGAACCTTCAATGGAAAAACTAAAAGTCGATGACGAAACCTGGATAGTCAAATTAAAATTCATTTATAAATTTAAATCCGATGGGAGAATTCCGGCCTTTGTAGATCTTAAACACCTGGAACGGCAATTACAATATAGTCATTCTCAGTGGGCCACCTTTTTAGGCAGGGAAGAACGAATGGGGTACTAGCATGACAAGCACAGAAATTACCCAACATTTTTCAGAAGATGAATTACGGTCAGGATTCAAAGTAGCCAATCTCAGGGCCTTCCCATCTAAATTCTCTAGTGGAGAACCTGCCATATTTATCGGAGGCTCTTATCTAGAATTTAACCGAGTAAACGATAATTTGGGTGTGAGTTTCAGTTTATCTGATATCAAAAGGATTGCTCAGGAGCTATTGACCTTAGCTCAGGACATGGAACAAAAGATCTTATTAGAAAAGATTGATTCATTCATGAAACTATTCGAGGATGAGTAAGCTATGAGAAGTGCAAACCCGAATCAAGACCATTTTTTGATAATCTCCAAACAACAAGGTTATGTCCCTTCTGGTTGTACTTTGGATGGGCAACTGGTTTTAGCTTTAGTTAATGACGGGCAAGATCCTTGTGCTGACTGTAATGCAGATAGAAATGTTTGCAAGGGCAGACCAAATAAAAACAATAGAAGACCTTTTATTTCTAAGATAAAACCCATCCAAAACCCGAAAACATATCGACCTGATATCCCTATCCCAAAAGGCTACCCTAGGGCAGAATGACTATGACACACGAAAGTATAATAAGGACCTGGGGGGAAGATCCTGTAACGTCGATATCTCTGTGGAGATGGATCTGTGATCCGTGTGAACTTTGTTTTCTTACGGAGAAAGATGCAGAAGAGCATGCCAGAGAGCATGAAACCTCTATGCAAAAAACATTAGAGTTAGAAAAATCATGAGTACTACATCCCAGGAGAAGGCTATTTTAAGACAAGGCGATTATGAAATCCCTTTATTGAGTTATGACTTTAATTCTGACCATTCCATAATTGATTTAGAGTTTGACCTGCCTGAAAATGATGAGCTTAATTTGTTTCATATGACTGACTTACCGCCCATCTATATAATATTTCCACAAAGCAAAAAACGATATCAATGTTTTTATTCAATCAATTTAAAACCTTATCTCCATACTCTTGATAGAATTCGGATTCAGCTATGGTTTGGCGTAAAAGAAGTATTGTGGCAGGAAGATAAAGAATCAACTACATGAGTAGATGGGGATAGGGGCGAAACGGGGGCGGTATAGCTACAAAAAACGTAGCTAGATCCTTAAATAGATTTTAGTTTATAAAGAAGACAGTGTTTAGATGTGGAAGTAACTGGGTTATATGGAAATAAAGGGAAGGGGACATATACAGAGAAGCGGAAGGAGTCAATAGATCGGTATAGAAAGAGGGAAAAGGCAAAGGTAACGGCGTTTGAGAAGACACTAGAATTGATGGCACGGAATGAAGAATTAATACCAGATAATGAAAAAACTCGTTTTTTTAAAAGTCTGACAAAGCTAGAAATGCAGGTGGTAATAGGATGGCTAAAAAATTACTAGATGTTGGAATGGAACTTCTAAAGGAGCCATTAGATGAAAAAAACCAAATGCGACAGATACAAGATAAAAAAAGAGACCTGTCAATCCTAGAAAGCAACAAAGAGCCGACTTTGGCAACTCAACTCCGATTAGAAATAGATGAACAAAGCTGGTTGCGGGATCAACTACGACAGACCTATATAGAAATTAAGTTCTTAGAGGAAAGACAAAAGATCGGAAAAGATAAAAAAGGCAATATAATCTATCAGTTTGATTCGGAGACAACCTATGATCTGTTGGAAAGACGGAAACTGATGGGGGCAATATTTAAGCTATGGAGCGGAGACCGCTACCGAAGCCGTGACCTCAACGAACAGTTAGAAAGTATCAAAGAGCGGAAATTGGAAGACAAACTAGAATTAATCATAGAATTAATAATTGAATGGACTCTTTGTGAGAACAACTGCAACCGAAAATTAAATGTTAAAATACAAGAAATTCTGAGGGGATAAAATGAAAGCGAGGGCGGTAGTCGAGACACAATTTTGCGATTACTGCAAGCGGCCTGTGGTTGAGGGACCAACCTGTGCGGAATGCCAGGCAATATTAAATCGTACTGTGCATTGCACTTCTTGCGATATCGTTGTAACTGAAGATTATCCAATTGGGAGGGCTTTAGACTTATGCAAAGCATGCCATGCCAAAGACACGGAATGGAAAGCATATCTGACTGATATCAAAGATCCTCTCGAACGCTATTACATGCAAAAAGCCTCCAAAAATTTTAACTTCTTTATGGAGCATTATTACGGCTTCAAAATAGCGAAATTTCAAAAGCCAATCATCAAAGAGCTGCGGGATAAAAACAATACCCATATATTAATAGAAATTCCCCGAGAACATGGCAAATCTACGTTAATGGAAATATATATCCTGTGGTATATGATTTTCCATCCCGGCAGCTACGTAGTTATTTTTTCATCCACCAAAGGACAAGCTGAGGAACGCAGTGAAAATATTAAGGATTTCCTCAATGAGACAATTTTCCATATCCTAAAACATCCCCGAAAATGGGGCAACGAAAGTTTTCGGTTCTTGAACGGCTCAAAATGTTTAGCCGGAGGTTCGGGTAAACAAGTTGCCGGGGCTAGAGCACTTCGGAAACGACCTAACATAATTGTGTGTGACGACATTGTTCCGTTTGACAAAGCCAATATGACAGACCGACAAACAAAACGCTGGTTTTTCAATATTGTCTTGAATCTCGGAGGTGAGGACACACTATTTATAGTAGTTGGCACTCCTTACCGACAAACTGATCTTATAAATGAACTCAAAAAGAATGAACTATTCATGGCGAAAAGTGGCAAAATTTTCCGCCATGAAGCCTTGTTAGGAAAGGAAATTGCCTATTTTAAAAAACATCCTGGATCTCCTGTATTGTGGAAGGAACGATGGCCACGAGCACGATTGTTAAAACGGCTCAAAGGAATCGGCAATTTAGCATTTACCAGGAATTTTCTATGTAGATATATTGCTGCAGGCTCCCAACTCTATCCTGACGCAACAGTTGAGAGATGCCACGATCTTGACCGAGAAATGCTATACCAGAGATTCTATGATGAAAATGGTAAATCATTATGGTATAAAAACATTGTAGGCGGAGTAGATCTTGCCATATCAGCAGAAACCTCGGCAGACTACTTTGTAATTACAGTGATTGGCATTACCAAAAATTATCGCTATGATGTATTATGGGTAGAACGGAGAAAAGGTCTGCCTTATATTCAACAAAAACAATTGATCAAAGATTTTAACATTAGATATAATTTTGACTTACTAGTCATTGAATCCAACCAATACCAGAAAGTATTAGCTCAAGAATTGACACAAACCACAAGTATTCCAATTTTACCTTACCATACTGGATCTGAGGTAAAAGATCTCGAAATGGGATTGCCAAAATTACGGATGCACATGGAAAATGAGAGGCTTCGTTATCCTGCTTATGCCCCATTATCAGATGGAATGGAAAATTTATTCTTTGAAATGCGGGGATATATTATGAATGAGGAAAGTAAAATAGAACATGTAACGGCTCATAACGATTGTATGATGTCTTTATGGCTAACGGTTATTGGATCTGACAGAATTAGCTCAGGGGCGGAACTCGTAACAAGCATGAATAGATGACCGATCAATGCATGGGTGAGAAAAGTTTAAAAATTTGGTGTTAAATCATTAATCAAATTTTATTAAATTCGAGGTTTTGATGTGGCATCACCTACCATTGTGTTTAAATACAATTCCAATACAGAAGCATCTCCTACATGGACAGACATTCTTGCAGCAGAAACGATTACATTTACCGGGGCGGGTAGTACAGCGGGAAATTTAAAACCAATTCCAGTTCCGTCTGGTGGTGATGTAGTCCGAATTGCTGATGAATTATGGATAGATAAAGGCACAGATGCCGAAATTACGCTGTATGATGCCGGTGGACAAGAAACCGACTCATTCACGGTGGACATGTTTGCTAGTAATCCTACAAACACAAATGTCCTAGCTATTCAGGCAGATACGAACCCCGAAACTCAGGCTGCAGAATTAGAGGCATGGGATGATACTAGTTTTAATGCTACAACCAAAGAGATCCTTGATGGTGGTGCATCTGCCTTAGGCGTTCACTCTCAACTTAGAGCTGTTGAAACCTCCAGTAATGTCACTCCTGGAGCTGGAGCGGGATCAATGCCGGCGGCTTACCAAAGCCAGACGGCTCAAACCACAACCTACCAGCTACAAGGTGATACTCGGAAAATCACGTTCACAACTGCTTTGTCAGCAGGGAATCAGAATCGGATTGCGATTCACTTATTCGTTATGGATGATAGCACAGCAGGAGTAGAAACGGTGGAGCTGACATATCGATTTTTCTTTACCTGAAATAAGTACCGTCATATTTTTCAAATTTTTTATCATAAGCCCGAGCTAAGGCATGATGTTGTACAGCCTCTTTGGGTTTATTCAAAGCCTTGTAGCACAGGGCCAATTGTGCATGGGGCATTGAAGTACGGAATTCTTTGATATCATGCCAATAAGTCAAGTGATTCGGGAGACCAATGGCAATGTTGAGCCACAAAATTGACTCTTGAAATCGACCTGAGGCATATAACAAACGACCCATTAAAAAATAAGGATCTGCCTTGTCAATTTCAATTTTAAGACATTCCATAATATGTGCAATTGCAGACTCAAAGGTACCTTTTTCTTCCCTGGCTTTCATCGAATAAAAATCGGCCATAAAGTAGTGACAACGGAATCGTTGTTGAGGGCTGACATCTTTCTTTTTTGTCAATAACGAAAATTGCTTAATAGCCTTCCTCATTCTTGTAGATAATGCACGTTCCTTTTTTATTTCTTGAATATAAACTTTTTCATAATAATGGAACAAAATTCGGTTGCTTGCTTGCCCATTCCCGACTACATCTTTAAGAATAATAAAATTTCTCTTACCACTGTCCTCTTGTGTTTTAGAATCATGTACTATGACAATTTTAGTTTCTACATAATCTTTAATGAGTTTTTTATTGTAAACTAGAGTTTCATGAATGCGGTCCTTAAACCTGGCAGTGCCACGCATCCAGATCCGTTGTTGCAGGAATGATCCATGAGCTAGTAAGTTGTTTATACGAACAAATATAACAAAATTAGGTTCATATTTCAAAATCATCTTACGTGCATCTTTTGGATCTTTAAGGATATCATCGGAATCCATAAGAAAAACCCAAGTGCAGTCTTCTGGAAGCCCTTGCCATGCTATATTACGGGCTGCCCCAAAATCATCAATAAAGGAATGCTTCCATTTTTCATCTGTGTGATAGTGACTAATAATGGCATTATACTTCCTGGCTACTTCTTCGGTTTGTTTTAAGTCCAAACCCTTTGCATGGACCAAGGTAATCGACAGATAATCATAAAGCCCTTCGGCTGACTGAATAGCTCTGTCTAATTCTTCATGCCTGTCAGAAACGATAATTGAGAGGCCAATTTTTTTCATGGGAGGTACCTCCTGAAATCACAAAATTCTTAAATGGTCTGTAATCAATGCATTGCTGAATGACCTTTAAAGGTTACTCGCTCCGTAATTCCCCTGTATTTCCAAAAAATGCATTGGTGAACAATACATTTGAGTCATCCTACTTCCAGAATAATGAACGCCATGTATAAAATCCTGGAGCCGGCTACATGGTCAGCTAATCTTAGTGATGGACGAACACTTACTTCTAAAACAATTAAAGCCTTTTATGATATAGATAAAACCACAAGAGCTGATATCATTGCTCTTCGGTTGCACTTGAAAGGTTCAAAATACACCATTACTCGGAAGATTAAAGTTTCCAAAAATGGGGAAACAGTGCCGGGCTTAGCCCAAGGCTTTTTTTATCACATCAAAGCAGGACGGCAGGGACTAATGGGCCCAAGAATGCCAAAAATTCCCTTTGACTCAGAACGGATTGGTTTTTGTTATAATGAAGATGGTGATGCCTTAAGCATTGAACTGGATAATCAAAAGTTTGTGGAACAGGTTCATCATCGGGGAAATATTATCGATTCAATGTATAGTTTAAAGAAGATTTTGAAAACTAAGGATGATCATAAACAAATTGAGGGATTAATTGATAAATTGGTTGTTCATCCATTTAAGTTTAGTACTGGGGTGGAGTTTGCTGAAGAAAACATATTTGATAAACGCATAGGCTATGACCACTTCTCTCTGGATGGACAGAAGTGTACACCCATTAAAGATGAGTTTACTGGGCAAGTCATTGGCGGAACGGTCACAGGTATAGACGGTCAGGGTTATCCTCCTCGTTTGACACAAAACAACGAGGAAATAACTCTTGGCACTAACTAAAGCAACATTATTAGCAGAAATTGGTACCCTATTTTTAGGACGAAATACAGAGACATTTGAGAGAAACCTTGGGGATGATCTCAAAGTCTATAAACTCAGTGGCGTTTTACTACGGCTAAATAACATAGCCGAACAACATGAAATTAATTTCACAGTGTTTAAAGAAGGTGTGGGCGGACAAGAAGTTGCCGCTTATATGGGGGATGTCCTATCAACTATTTTCCGAAGAAAGGTAGATGATTTTATCCATGTGACACAAGGTTGGATAGGGACAATTCAAAAATCTAGAAAACCCCTGGCGATCTGCCGTGTGATTAAAACTCCTGTAAGTGGGGAAGAATGGGTTCAAATTGAGGAAACTTCTCCTGGCAACTTCACATCATCTGATATAACTGGGTCAGTCATCGTTTAGGAAACTGGTGAATGCCTTCAAATCTACTGGTTGATATAACCTCTTTAAGTTCAGGTACTGCCCCTGCTACGTGGGGTATTGTCCCAGGTTTGACAGCAAGTGGTATCACTGTAAAGAATACCAGTAGCGTATTACTTATAATTGCTCAAGTTCCTTTAAAGGATGAGGGGGATGCAACTGCCGAATTCAGAATCAGTGTCAATGGGTCTGCCACTGGGAGCCCTGTAGTTACTGCATTTACGGATAACATTCACTCAGTAGGGGGTGTTCATCCTATGACTATAATGTTTGCGGTTACTGGGCTATCAGGATCATCTAATAGTTTTAAATGTGAATGGCAAGATGTAATATCTGATGCGAACATGGACACTGCTCGAGAGCAGTCACTCCAAGTCATTGAAATTACAGATGGGGACGCTAGTATTCTAGTAAACCAATCCTCAACTGGGGCAGCAGCCTCCCCAAGTACGTGGGGTAATCTGTTTAGTGCTAGCAGTATCTCTGTTGCAGGAACTGGTAGTGTTCTTTTAATGATTGCAAATGTGCCAATTGATTTATCAGATTCTTCAGACGACACTGCGGATTTTCAATTCTCTGTAGATGGCACTAAAGAGGGAGCAATTACCAGTGTATTTAAGGACGAAATTGATGAGGGGCCGGGATGGTCTGGAATGCACATTCTTGATGGAATATCAGGAAGTCATGGATTTGAATTACAATGGCAGACAAGAGAAGGGCAGACTACAAGTGTAGATACCGGCAGACTGCGAACCTTTCAAATTGTAGAAATTAAAAGTAATGCAGTTTTAAAAGTTGATGTCAATCTTACCTCGTCTGCCACATCCCCGGTCAGTTATGCCGATATGACTGGCATGACAGGGACTTATACCCCTAATGCCTCAAATGCCATTCATTTAATTGTAGCTAACTTTAATCCGTCAAATGCGACTGGTGGCTCCGCTGAAAGTACTACCCAATATAGAATAGCCGTAGCAGGTACAAGAGAGGGATCTGAACTCACTACGTTTGTAGATCATGATCACGAAGTGACGGGGCTTTGCCAAATTTGGGCAAAAACAGGGATAACCGCATCGACCACATTTAGCTTCCAGTGGGAGGATCTCGGGAATGACGAGGTTGCCACTGCCGATACAGCCAGAAATAGAACGTTCTTCGTAATTGAATTTGAACAACAACAATCCGCAAGGGCATCCAGATCCTTATCAAGAACGGTTGAACAGGTAACTAGAGATAGTCGTTCTGTTCATCGAGTGGTTCAACAGGAAACAAGGGTTTCCCGTACCATCAGCAGAGAGGCTATTAACTCTGACCAAGCCTCACGATCAGTCACAAGAACAATGACTGATCAAGCACGAGCGTCAAGACACCTATCCAGAGAAGTAGAACAGGATGCTCAAGCCTCAAGAAGTGTTCACCGGATTGTTCAAAAGGATACCAGAGTTAGTAGGACAATATCCAGGGAAGTTGTTTTTACTGCACGGGCTAGTAGATCAATTACAAGAAAAGTACTCGATCAAGCTCGTGTGAGCAGATCTCTATCCAGACAAGTACAGCAAGAGACACGTGCATCCAGATCTTTAACAAGGACTATAGAACAAGTGACCAGAGCTAGTCGTCCCTTGTCAAGGACGGTAGCACCTGCAGTTCAATGGTTTGATAATGATTGGATTTGCCGAAAGAAAGTCACCATCGACTCTACTAAGATTGCCGAGAATTTAGTTGATTTTCCCGTACTCATTAGATTAACTAGCGATGCTAACCTATCGGATGATGCACGGTCAGATGGATTTGATATTCTCTTTACATCCTCCGATGGTGTGACAAAACTTAATCACGAACGTGTGCTATATGTCACTGGCACAGGAGAGTTGATTGCTTGGGTAAACCTTCCTTTCATTAGCGGTTCCATAGATACAGACATCTATATGTATTATAACAATTCTGGGGCAACTGACCAACAAAACAAACCAGGAACTTGGAATTCCAATTATAAAGGAGTTTGGCACTTCCAAGAAGCATCTGGTAATGCTAAAGATTCTACTATTCATAATACAGACGGGATTATATCTGGAGGTACAACACAAGGATCGACTGGTAAAATTGGGGATGCTTATAATTTTGATGGATTTAATGGGCAAGTTAGTATGGGAGATCCCGGGGATGGGCATTTAGACTTTGCTTTAGATTTAACTGTTTCTATGTGGATTAATTTTAATTCGGGAGGGGGGCCAAGACGACCTATTGACAAAGGAGAATTTGCTGGTAATGCTGGATATTCTTTTAATCTTACTTCTCTTGTTAACGGAATGAAGTTTGAGGTAGAAGATGCTGATGGAGATACTCAGGATACATCAAGAGTTCCAATACCAACAACAGGGATATGGATTTATTTTGTTGGTCAAGTTGATAGAATACCAGCTTTATTAAGGATTTATGAAAATGGAGTTGAGGATAATAATGATAATATGGACGAAGTAGATAGTAGTCTCGCTAATTCAGATCCGTTTCTTGTATCTCATGCTAGTCAAGCCGTTAATGCAATTATGGATGAAATTCGGATTTCTGATATAGTCCATACTGCGGGATGGATTTTATCTGAATATAATAATCAAAATAGTCCTTCGACCTTTCACACGCTTGGATTACCAGAATGTCTTGTTTTGGTTAGTAGGGGACTAGCTCGTACCATCAAAGATGAGGGCCGAATTAGCAGGTCTGTTCACCGAATAGTGGAACAAGAAGCTCGTGTATCAAGAACTGTGTCACGAGAAACTGTTAATTCTGCCAGGGCCTCACGTACCATAAGCCGAGAAGTTCAACAAGAAGCAAGACAGAGCATATCTGTGACGAGAAGTGCAGGATCAGCGGAAGCCCGTGCTAGCAGGTCTGTTCACAGGGTTGTAAAGCAAGAGACCCGAGTTAGTAAGTCAATTCATCGAATAGTACAGTCTGAGGCAAGGGCTAGCAGATCAGTGAGCAGACAGGTTCAACAGGAATCAAGGGCTAGCAGATCAGTCACAAGAGTTGTAAAACAGGAAGCCAGAGCCTCAAGAAGTGTTACAAGAGAAGTAAAACAGGAGGCCCGTGCGAGTAGGACGATATCAAGGAAAACCCAGGCTGAGGCCAGAGTTAGTCGTTCAGTTCACAGAATAGTCGAACAAGAGGCACGTAATAGTCGAACCATATCCAGGGAAATCCAACAGGATGCACAGGCATCTCGATCAGTTCACCGAGTCGTTCAACAGGATGATCGTGCGAGTAGAAGCGTCACACGAAATGTACTCCAAGAAGCACGAGCGTCAAGATCGCTACATAGAGTTGTACAGAGTGAGGCAAGAGCCAGTCGGTCTGTTTCGAGAGTAATTCAACAGGAGGCCAGAGCTAGCCGAACAATAAGCAGAGAGGTTATTGGAACTGCAAGGGATTCTCGTTCAGTTCATAGAGTGGTACAGTCCGAGGCTCGTGCTAGTAGAAGTCTGACAAGAATTGTACAACAAGAAGCACGAGCTTCACGATCTGTTCACCGAATAGTTCAACAAGATGCAAGGGCATCAAGAACAGTATCCAGAGAGGTTATTATTGTAGCATTAGCCTCAAGGAGTTTAACCCGAACTGCACAACAGGAAGCTAAGGCATCAAGATCCGTCCAAAGACAGGTTCAACAAGATGCACGAGATTCAAGAATAATAAGTCGTGAAGTTATCCTGACTGCAAGGGCTTCCAGATCCTTGTTACGAGAAGTGCAGAAAGAGGCACGTAATAGTGTTACTGTATCTCGACAGGTTCAGCAGGAAGCAAGAGCATCCCGCAGCATAACCAGAACTCCAGAGATGGAAGACCGTAAATCAAGGACAGTTTCAAGGGAGATTCAACAGGAAACCAGAGTTAGTCAAACAATTAGCCGTATGACACAAGCTCAGGCACGTAATAGTCGATCTTTGACTAGAATTGTGAAACAGGAAACGAGGGCCAGTAGATCGGTTTCGAGGGCCATCCAAAACGAAGCACGTGCCTCAATTAGCCTATTCAGAGAAATCCAGAACGAGGCTCGGGCGAGCCGATCTGTCAGTCGTGTTGTGCAGCAAGATGCACAAGCCTCCAGGACACTTTCTCGAGAAGTGGAGATTGTTGCCATTGGAGACTTAACTTTTGATGCTACCAAAACAATTAAATTTACTTGTGAACCAACAAAGACAATTGCGTTCACATTCGATGCTACTAAATCTGTTCAATATACATTTACTGCTACTAAATCTGTTCAATATACATTTACTGCTAAGAAAACTAAAGATTATACATTTGATGCTACAGTGAGGTAATAACATGGTTGCACTCGATTTCATTGAAGAAAATACTAAAGAAGGCATAGACTTTGTAATTAAGGACGCAAATGATGATAGTGTTGTGGATATAACAGACACAACCATTACATTTTTTGTGTTTGATGAAGATTTCACGACCCTACTATTTAGCAAGGCGTGTACTATTACAGATGCAGTAAATGGCAAATGTAATTATACTCCAGCGTCAGGCGACTTTTCCGGTGGTGATGGAAACTTCAAATCCCAATTAAAGATTGTCTTTCTCGATTCTACGGTTGTCCGAATTGAAAATTTAGATATCAACATATCCAGGAAAGCTATCACAAGCTAAGCTAAGGCCAAAAAAAAGGAGTCAAACCACGAATGGTTTAACTCCGGAAAAAACTAACCTAAATTGAATTTTGCTTTAATTTCGGTTTCAATTGCTTTTAGCTGATCTTGAATTGCAGGAGAAGGTCTTCCCCGTCCTAATACAATACCACGTTTGGCAGCAGTTGCTTTGACATGTTGCATAAGAATATTCTCACTGTCTTTTTGTTTACTGCTTTTACGACCACGCTTACTAGTACTGGAAAGTTGGCCATTCTCCACAGCGGATGCAATCATCAATTCTAACTTAGATGGTTTTTCTTCTACGATTTCTTCGATAGTTTCCTCAATGGGAAGTTTCAACAAGGATTCCATTTGATCAATGAGTTCAGGTTCTTTAGTTACTGGAACATTCAACTCTAATTCATCTTTATCTATGAATTTAAGTTCCTCTTTAATATTTTCAATTTCTTTCGGAGCTACACTTTCATTAATAGAAGATGTATAGCCACCATTAAGAAAATTTGACAATTGCTGTAAAGATTGCTTTGCAGATCCCTGGAGACCTTTGTGTTTTAAGATTTCCACGTAGCTCATTAAAGCATTTGACAGAATTGATATCCCATCAAATAGATCTTCCTGTTCATTCCTAACGATATCGTTCCGCTTATTCAATAAACCTCTAATAGTATAGTGGTTTATGTCTAACTCCTTACTTATAGGAGCCGGCTTATATCCTGAGTTGTATAGCTCAAAGATTATAGAATGTAAGACATTTTTCTCTGTAACTGCCTTAACATTCTCGATGTCCTTCCTTTGAGGACTTACTTCAAATTTGTGTTTTCGTTTTGTCATTTTGGTTCACAATTAATATATTGGTATCAAGTACTTATAAGTGCATTGACAAACGGTACGCTTTGGTTTTCACCATTAAGTTTTTAAGATTATTTTTTGCATAGATGATACAGAAATGTCAATGTCAGAGTCGCTTTATAAACTTGTAATGGCAAAAGCATCTCTTATTACCCATATAAAACACCTGACAGAGAGCCATAATGTCCATTCAAAAGTATATTCTATTGCAGAGGATATCATATCCGTAGCATCCCTGATTAAGGAAAGCAAGTTTAATAATGCTCTAGGATTGACCGATGGTATTATAGCAATCCTTGAGACTTTGGTCCTAGGAACTATGATTTCCCAATCTGCAAGAAACTTTTTAGATTTATATTTAAAACAATTTCAAGCCTTAGTTGAGCTTATAAAGGAATTAAGTGAATCAAAATGACAGAAAATAACTCAGAATTGGATATGAGAACAAATTGCCCTTATTGTAAGATTGATATCAACACACCAGAACATGATACCATAAGCTGCCTACATCAAAGCTATTCAGTCTATGTAGAGGCTCAAGCAAGAATTCAAACAATTGAAGACAGATTACAAACTGGAGGATTAATGGAAACTCCCCCTCCGAACACAAGATCATGGTGGGAAAAAATCCGCTGGGGGATTGAGGACATAAGTCGCATAATGAAAAACTTTGTAATAATTATTGCTTTATTAAGATTTATTCTTTTTGGTTTAGGTGTATAAAGCAATGACTGAAATTTTAACGCTTGATGATATTACAAAGATTGGCTATTTACCCCTGGATGTTATTGTGAATGCTGATTTTGTGGATTTTCTCTCAGTAGTAAAGACAGAAGATGCCATAAATCTTGTAGTCTCTAATTTTCCATATAATAAACAAACCGAAAATTGGGAACGCCCCACAGATTTAGCAGCAATGTGGAAACATCTAGATCGAGTTTTAACTGATGTAGCAACTAGTGTTTTCACTTCAGTCGAACCTTTAACCTCTTTGATCCGAATGAGTAACCGGGGCAATACTCTATATAGCGATTTGATTTGGCAAAAAGAAGGAATCACAAAGGATTTTGTTTTTGCGGATATACATCGTGCCCACGAGAACGTTCTGATTTTCCACACTACCAATTCACACTTTAAATCCTCAGTTAAGAAAATTAACTCAATCCTTACGTTTAGTAATAGATGGAAACTTTATGAGTGGATAATCCTCAGTTTTTCCGAGCCTATGGATATTGTATTGATAAATAGTGCATGGTGGGTCAATACAGCTCTAATCTGTCAGCAAAATAATCGCCATTATATTGTCGTAGAGGCTGATATGGAAGTCTGCAAAGTGGCACTTACTGGATTAGAACCAAAACATCAAAAAGAAATGACCAAAGAAACGACAAAGGAAAAAGTAACCGAAGGTAGTTTATTTGATATGTTTAAGGTGTAAGTATGATATCTTTGGAACACTTTTTACTAGTTTTTGTATGGCTAACAATTTTGCACCCAATAGTAGATTTTGGAATTCCTTTGCGTGGATGGAAAGGGGAATACTGGCTTGTAACCAACCCACTTCATGCCTTATGGGATAGCTCTAGGTTTAGAACACATCCAAAGTATTATCAGCATTTTTCCGATGACTATGGAGAACACGCACTCATACCAGAAGAAAGAAAATTCTGGTTGCACCTTGCCAAAGACCAAACTGCTCATGTAGTATTAAATTTTATCATGGCCTTAATTGTTGCTTACTATTGGCCAATTGCGTTTGTTCTGATTGGATGGTTTACAATTGGAGTTTATCTAATTCTCCAGCACACTATCAAAACTTAAGTTTTGCATCCTCAAAGGTTGATTTTTGAATGATACTTTACCTTTCACGATGCTGCATTGATTCAACTGCGTGCGTTTTTATCCCTAGAAATCCTGTTCCCAAAGTATTTCCTAGATGCAAAAACAATGCATTGGTCAGCAATCACAGAAAAATTTTTAAAATCCTTGGATCCCAAAAAAAAATGGGGCGGTTACCAAATGAACGGGCCCGAGCAGATAACTACTGTCGTGGGTTCAAGTCCCACCCGTCCCTCCAATTAATAAAAAAGGATAGTATTACAAAGTATGGCAAAAAAACATGATTGTGGATGTCCCTCTCTCACTAAGGAAAGTAGGATAGTTCACAGAAGGAAACCAAAAAGAAAACGCATTCATCATGTTATTGAACAATATCATTAAGGGAACGTGGTGTTAATGGGAACCTCTTCACATAAGGTTGCCTTGGTAACATACAGTGCCAAACTGTGACCCAGGTTCGAGTCCTGGCGTTCCCATCCTGAGGAAATAAAATGAATGCAAAATACCCCCCAATTTTAGATACGTACAAGACAGATGATATTATCTCCTATAAAGGTAATAAATTTAAAATTGATAACTGCGGAAGTTTATGTGTTAACCGTATGTTTGATAAGGATTTTGATAATCATTCTTGTTTAGTGGCGTATCTTATCATTGAAGATTAAAGCAGGAAGTAAATAAAATGCTTAAACTGAAAAACCATTGTAATACTAAAATGCAAAAAATAGATTTAGGAACAATTAAACAACCCGATGGTGGAATATCGCCCCGATATAGATTTATATGTAATAAATGCGGGTATAAAAGCGCAACCTATAGAGATTTAGTATAAAGCAGGAAATGCCAATGGTTGACAGCCGGGCTTATAAACGTAAGCAACATTTTGAGGAAACCATAAAAATTGAATATGGAAGTATTCATGCTTTAGAGTGGTAGTCGTGGTGGATCCTAAAGGCTACAGATCTTTAGGACTTACGTATGAGAAACCCGGTGTTGGAAAGTTCGATTCTTTCTCCTGCTATTCCCATCCAAGTGATTAATATGAACGAGTATATAACAAAAGTGATAGAACAATTAAGAAAGGAAAAGAAACTCGAATTTCAAATCGAGTATATTGAAAAATCAATAGCAAATATACAGAAGATAAATCTGAATGCAGCAGATTGCCGATTTGTATATGAACACGTTAGACATCTATATGGATTTGATATACCATCCACCGAAATGGTAAAAATATTTAACGAATGGATGAATAAGGCCTAAAAAAAGGATAGCAACTCATTGCTGAGCTACTACCCGATTTTTCCTAGTTTAATATTTGTGGGGTGGAACTAACTACCTTCTCCCGTAAAATTCTTTCAAACAAAGTAATGACCATCTGACTTATGAGATTCCCTTCGCTGTCCTTGCCCGAGATTTGATCCGATATCAAATACTTGTATTCAATACCATTTCCTCTACCTGTTTCAAGATAATCGATTAATCCTGGGAAGTTATGGTAAGACCAATCTTTAACCTCTGAGTACCCTGCTTTTGTGAGATCTTTTGTATGTCTGCCCCTAGTATTAGGGCTAATACCAGATCCCTTACCTATTAATTGATGCAAGATAACTAAGGTTTGTCTCTCAACAGTTAGATCCTCAGGCTCGGCTTGGGAAAGCACAAATTGCCTTTCACTCATTTCTTTACCCCGGCATCGGGGTCCTACTTTATTTTTCACGGAACGGGGATGTGTTAAACTCCGCCCACATCGTCTGCATGCTACCATTGTGGTTCACAAGTAATTCATTCATTCCAGAATTTAAATACTTTTGTATCTTCCGTTAATGAAATGGTCAAAATAATAATACTATTAAGGGGAATTCACAGACAATGATTCAGGTCTTACGATGTCTTTCTTTGAATCTGTATTATACAATTTTCTATTCTTTACTGTCGTTTATATTCTCGTAGAGTTTAATGTTCCTTATGAACGATGGCGAGGAAAGTACTGGCTATTTTTAAATCCATTCCACTTTATCTGGAGCGAAGTGGGGATAACTAAACATGAACAATTTGCAATGGATGGAAGGGATACCACACTCTTCCTTCAGCAAATCCAAATGAAAGTTGAAAATGAGTACCCTAAAACTTATGAGGTCCCTTATGATAATGAAGTACTTGATTGGTGGAAAAACGCATTACGAATGTCTGAGGTTATTGTTTATCCTAATTTTTGGAGACGGTTCAGCATTGATATCATAGCACATCTCGTTATTAATCTTATTTTCGCATGGGAACTAGCTCGGGCCCCAAACCTGTGGTTTATGGTAGTATTTTGGTTAATGATAGGAATTGGTTATATTTACTACTCCTATCGAGAGAAAAGAGGCAAACCAAATTCATCAACTAGTCTGCCAAAAATGTACCAAGCCTACCGCCTAACAAAATGGTTTAAGTGGTGACAAAAATGAGTAAAGAAAATGTAAATATGGATCAAAAAACTATTAATGAACTAATACGTGAAAGGGATAATGCTTACCGCAAAGCAATAGAGTTATATGAATTAGGGAATATTCCCGATGCCAAATATCATTATGGGTATTTTTTTGGTATGAATAAGGTCATTCGGAAAATAACTGGATACAATTAAAACTTCTTTCTTGTTTGCTGAACCTCACGGCCTTTTACGAAATAATTCGCAATCTCATTCAGCCCCAAAGCTAGGAAAAAAGTAAAGAAATACACACCTGGTTCAGGGTAACTTGCAAGTTCGGTAAAGAATGCAAAGCCAATACCAAACAGTGCTGACACTGCTGAGCTGATAGCCCATCTAGCTTCTAACTCTATTAAGTAACCTGCTTTCCAAGATTTTAGGAGAACAGGGATTAAATATCGGACTAGTAGCCCGAAAAAATATATTCCAAGTAATACTAAAGTATCTGCCATATTATACACCTTTTTGTACATATTTTGTACGGCTCTGAACAGATTTGGTATGTTTTTAAACCATTCTGTCAAGATGTTAAACAGGAGTTTATAATGGTCAAAATGGATATTAATTCACCTGTGCCTTATGGCGAACTTTGCCATGTTTGCAACAGGAAAAAGACAAAAACAGGGCGACATAGAAATTTTGGATGGATAAAAGACAAAGACGGTATTCTTAAGGTAATTTGTACTGGTTGTGGTATTGCTGGACAATCCCTAAATTGGGAGACCTTACAACCTGAAGGGAAAACAAAAACTGCTAAAGCAGGCTAATTATAATTTTCATTATTTTAATTAACTTTTCTTTGAATGTTTCAGAAATGCATTGGTCAAACATTGAAAAAATTTTTAAACCTTTTTCTTAAATCGTTTACCGTTTAATATGAATTTAAGGTCTAGTCTCGCAAATTTAATCTTAGGCAAACAAAAGAACACTGAGACTAAAACAGAGGCCCGACCACCTTTACCTCCTTTTCCTCACCGACAACCATCAGGCATACAGCTGCCTCTGATCCCCAGATCTTACCAAGACATCTATGCAATGGCGGATCAAGAGATTGTAACAAGAACCTGTATAAGAGAGCTTGGAAATCAAATTTGGAGGAAAGAAATTGAATTAGAAGCAAATTTTTGGGGTAAATGTGATCAATGCGAAAGAGAATTTCGCAACAAAGTAGTTGAAGCAACTGCTGACAAAATATCAGACTTTAAGTTTAACAATGAAGGGTTCACCTGTCCAAACTGTGAAACTGGGAATATTCGTCCTCCTGACCACGATCAAAAACTGCTATCCGAAGGATTAATGAAATTAGCCAATGAAAATGGTGAATCACTCCGAGAGGTTGGCAGAGCTGGAGAGGATGACTTTCAAATTGCCGATGACATATATATTGTTCTAATTAAAGGATATGTTATTACTAAACGCAAAAGCGAAAATGGAGACCCAGATGTTGATGAACTTGGACACTTACTAAAAGAAGTTTATCGGGCCGATCCATCCCTCATGCGTGTCTCTGCGTCTGAAAGACAAGAAATCGGTTCTGTTCATAAGACCTGTTTAATCCATCGACAATTCATTACAACTGCTGACAGTCCAGATGCCTGTTCTCATTGTGGAAGTCATGAGCTTTATCCCGTCCATTATATTGAAACTATGGATGGTGGAAAAACCCCTTCACAGGCATTCATCAAAGGCGAGGTTATCCACACACAGAAATATAGGAAAGGGAGATTATATGGATACAGCCCCATTCTAACTGGTTGGCCCTACATGCTAACCTTAATGTCACAAATAAACTATGTTTCTGATTATTATGTTTATAGAGAAATTCCAAGCGGATTAATGGTCTTCCCATCAAACAATCGTGAAGCTGTCAGGGACATGTGGGATGATTGGAGAGAAAAGGTCAGAGATGATAATCAATACAAACCCGTTTTTGCTTATGACCCCACAACAGGAGACAACAAACCTGAATTTATCCGCTTTGATAGTTCTCTTGATGAAATGCAATATATGGAAACACGAAAGGAATTTGCAGATCGCATTGGTGGTTATTATGGTGTAGAACCCGCCTTACGTGGTGATGTCAGTACCAGTGGAGGGCTGAATAATGAAAGTTTACAAATTACAGTTACTAACCGGGTTGTAGAGTCAGGACAAGCAATTTGGAACAATTTTATATTTCCTAAGATCATGGAAGCCATGAATGTTACTGATTGGAAATATGTCTTACCACTATCCCTAGAAGAAGATCAGGTTGCCGAGTTAGAACGAGAAGCAATTAAAATTTCCAATGCCCAATCAATGCATGATTTGGGATTTGATGTAGAACTCAATGATGAGGGTAATTTCATCTTTTCGGGCAAGGCAAAAGAACAAATAGAAAATGGACCTCAAAATCAGTTTTTCCCACCACCACCACAACAACTAACCGCCCCTGAGCAAGATCAAGAGGAAGAACAAGAAGAGGAAATTGAAAAAAAAAAATCTCAGTGGCTGAGAAAATCTACGGTAAACGATATCCTAGCTTCGGACTTATATCAGCGTATAAACGTAAATTTGCAAGACATACTAAGAAGAGAACTCGAAGCCCTGAGAGACCCAAACCCCGAACCCGAACAACTCGAAGAAGCATTTAATAGATTTCTTGTAGAGGCCAAAGGAATTACTAACACCTGGGTTTTTCGTTACTTATTAGCTATGTTTAAGTATGGTAAAAACACAGCATTTAATCAAACCAGCGAGCAAGATTTAGATACTCCTGATCTAACTATTGACTCAATTCTTGGGGGTGTGTCTCCAGAAGACACTGACGCTATCGATGCGTTTGAAGCTGAACAACCTTTCATAGAGTCCTTTACAGATTTTACTAGGGATATCAGTGATGACCTTCGTGAAGTTGTTAGAGAAGGATTCCAAGCTGGACAGAAACCTAGCCTTGATGAAATCATCGGGACTATGCAAGGAATTATTGCCACTGATACATTTAGGATTGAAAGAATTGCCAGGTCTGAGTCCCAGCGATTTGTACTGGCCGGAAGAGAGGTCGGGTACAGAAACCTAGAAGAAGAACGTGAAGAGGAATTGTTATATGTGTGGAGGATTCGCAGGGACGACCGCACTAGTTCTCAGTGTATTGAAATGGTTCGTAGAGTAGAGGCCGCCAAAGATGGCAGACAAGGTATTACCCTAGATGAGTTAAAACAGATTGCACATGATGTACAATCCGAATTTAATGGCCCTAAATGGCGGACTCCACCCGTAAACTCCCGACAAATCTGGTTAATTCATCCAAATTGCAGATCTCGCTTCATTAGGCGGGTATAAACAGGAGATGTCGCTATGCCAAATTTAATCCCCATGATAGGTAAGAAATTTGAAAATCTAACTGTTTTAGAGCGTGTACCTTCAAATACCAATAGGATCATGTATTTGTGTCAATGTGAGTGCAATTTTGCCAAGAAGGAGATGTCGATGGATAAGTTCCGTCGCTGGATAAAACGGATTTACAATCATTGGATAAAGAATCCAAATTCAATTCCTTTATATTTACAAGAAGAAAAGAAAGAAAAAAGTATATTCGACTGGTTTGGTGTAGAGAATGCTAATTTGTCCTAAATGTAAGAAGGTAAAAAAAATGGAGATTTGCAAAAATTGCGGGAAACCAGTGAAAAAACATTTGGACAGATCGGATTTGTTCCAATTAGAACAAACTAGCAAAGATCTAACAAGAGAACGCAGTGAAACCCTGAAACTAGTTGATAAGTTCTTTTTCGGTCTCGACCCAAACGAAACCACTTTAAAACAGGGTAGCATTAAAACCCGCATCAGTAATGGATATCTTGATATCATAAAAATGGTTGATCTAGTTGTAGGTGCTCAAAAAAGGATTGGATAAACAATGGAAACATTCTGCAAGACTTGTAATTTGATAAAACGTGAAACTGGCATCAAACTGTTTACGGTTATTCGACAAGCCGACGAATCTGGACATTCGGGAATTGGTCATATTATAACCGGGATAATTTTCGAGGACGGGCAAGTAGTCATTCGTTGGAATACACCTACCGCCTCCACAGCTATTTATCGCAATTTTGAAGAGTTTCACAAATTACACATTGGTCAGCATCCTGGTAATCAGTCCATTGTTAATGTGATGGAACTAGATACCACAGGCGGTTTTATGGCAATGATTCAAAAACATGATTGTCACACCTGTCATAAACCTAGCTTCTTTATGAAAGTTGCCTCTGTTAAGGATTTCAAACGGCAAAAGAACGAATTTAATTCTCTTGCCGGCCAACTACGAACCCTATTGATAAGAGCTAACAATATTGTTGTAAGTGCAAAAAGATCAGCCGATGAATTGGGCTTTGGCAAAAACTTAGGCCGGATCTTTTTTGATTTATCAAAACTAATTCGTACTAACCTGGACTCAGGAATCAAGAGTTTAAAGAATCAGGGAGACTCATTCTTTATAAATGTAGAACGATTGGCTGCAGGTGGATTCAGAGCGGCTCCCGTTTCTGGCAGAATAAGTCAGAGACTCACAAGTCAAGGTAAACTACCCCAAGAAGGCGTTGAAAAGATTACAGCCACGTTATCACGAGTTTCATCAAAGATGAATCATGATACACGACAGGGAATTGTTTTCAGCCGTGCTGAAGTAGCTAAATGGAAACGTACAAAATTTAAGTCAAAGAAAACAGTAAATAAGAATATTGATAAAGTTCTTGCAGAATATACACGAATAACTACAAGAGCGAATAAGCATTTAGCTGAAGTTAAGAGGATAAGAGCATGATTCTTGTTTGCAGTCAGTGTGGAAAAATAACGAAACAGAAAGTTACTTTTGCATTTCCATCAGACACAGTGGATAGATTATTACTTAGAATGCGGGATAAGATAATTGAAACCACTAATGAATTTGACAACACAGTTCAGGAGATTCTCAGGGACGGAGTGGACAGACAAAAACTTAAAGTCTTTACAGCAGGATTTCAAAGTATAATCAGTTTATCACAAGCACATCAAAGAACTATTCAACGATTTAAGGTGAAATAATAATGTCAGCACGAGGTTCAGGAGAATCTGGACAGGATTGTCTAAGTCGAAAAATTGCAGAAATTACACGAGAAAAACGGGGCGATCCAGATTGGCCAGAAGATAGGATTATAGCTGCCGCCGCCAGTATGTGTGGAGTTTCTAAAGAACAACATGTCTGTTTGAAATGTGGTGGAATAAAGGAGCATTTTGTGGATAAACAAGAAATGCCCTATCCTCAAGATACTATGTTGATGAATGCCCAAATTCAAATCGTAGAACAATTTGGTCAATGGAGTAAACAAAAAGCCCAGTATTTAGAACTCAATCCCTTTGAAGCTGAGGGTGTTAAATGTGGGAATTGTATTTTTTTCAATCAAGACAACACCTGCAAAATTGTAATGGGAGAAATCCTACCAGTTGCATTTTGTAAGTTTTGGATAATCCCCGAGCAACTATTAGAAGGCAATATGCAAGTTGAAATCCCAGAGTTGTGACCATTGTGGATTGCCTGTAAAAGATGGCAATTTAGCACAATTAAAGACTGTTTTAAAAGAAAGCTTAGAACTAGCTGAGGTATCTAAACTTAAGCTCAAAGCAGCCAAAAACATAGCCATTAGTATGGGCTACCACACAAGAAAATTGCCTCATACTGTTTATACTAGCCTGGACAAATCATTTGTAGGACTTAACGATGGATCCAAAGAGATAGATCGAGTCATACGTAAATTGAAGGGTAAATAAATGGTCAAACTTTTGGGGGATACAGTTGAAAAAATCTACGATGATTTCTTAGATCAACTTGACCGAGCCTTAGATGACATGGCTGATTTTGTCCTAAGCGAAGCAGATGAAAACTTACGGTCCGCTAATTTCTCACCTGCAATAGGCGAAGGTGCTTTTGATAGAGGAACACTAGCTCGTTCTGGAAGAGTTGAACGAAAAAGATTAAAGAAAAAAGTTATCTTCGATGCTTTTCATGCCCCGTTCATCGAGTTTGGATGTTATTCTGCTGATACAGAGGTTCTAACAACACATGGATGGAAATCAATTACAAAATGTACAATTAATGATATTGTCTGCACTTTAAATGTGAGGAGTGGTAAAATAGAATATAGCTACCCTAAAAAAATAACAGAGAGAGATTGGTCAGGAGATTTATTACATTTTAAAAATAGGTATTTGGATCTGTTGGTCACACCAGATCATCGTATGTTAATGTATAACAGGAACAAAAAGAATCTACATTTCAGACCTGCAAAATCAATCTTAAAAGGATACAGAGGATACATACCCACTGTTGGAAGCTGGAAAGGCAATTCTCTAATCGATGTGGAAATTAACAAATATATGGAACAACATTTCTTAGGGAAACAGAAAGAGTATATAGATTTAGAAAAACCAACACTCAAAATTAATCCGTTGAACTTTGCAAACTTTTTGGGACTGATCATTAGTGAAGGTAATATTGAAAATGACAAGCGATATCCTAACAAAAATTATAGATTAAATATATCACAAACAAAACAAGACGGTTGCTTGTATATCCAAAATGTGTTAGATAAACTACCTTTTAAATATATTTACGATGGGAAAAAATTCAGAATTTCAAATGTTCAATTAGTTAGTTGGTTAGCTAAAAAGGGATTAAACAAACTTGCTCCTTTTAAGCGAATTCCTCGGGAATTTCTCCAATACAATAAAACTTTTTCCGAGGGTTTACTTGAAGCACTATTAGTGGGTGATGGAAGTACTGCTGTAACAAGTTCTGGCTCTTATCCTAGGTACCATACAAGTAGTATTGGTCTAGCCAGTGATGTTCAAGAACTGGCCTTAAAGTGTGGTTTTTGGAGTTATATAGGAGTTAGGGACTTGAGAGGAGAATTCAGTATTAACAATAAAATGTATAAACGTAATTTTCCTTCTTATACTGTATATATTAAGAAATCAAATAGTTTGTGGGTGGATGCAAGAACTGTTTCACTTTACCCATACTCAGGAAAGGTTTACTGTTTATCTGTTTCAAATGGAAACTTTTATGTAAGACGAAATGGGAAGCCAACCTTTTGTGGGAACACACGACCTCACATGCCTCCATTAGACCCAATCCTGGCATGGGTTAAGCGAAAGATTCGAGTTCAAGTATCTACAGGAACTGGTAGGAAAAGAAAAACAAGAGATGCAGAAGCTCTAAAGATTGCCAACGCAATCCGTTTTTCCATTGCAAAAAACGGAACATTACCACGACCTTTTTTTAGACGGGCCATTGATTCGCTTACAGTGGCCGAAATTGACCGCATTGTAAAGAACAATATTAAGTGACAGAAGATACCATATCGTTAAGGTTTGGTTTGTTTTGGCACATTTGCTAGATGTTTAAAAGATGCATTGATGATACATCGGTTAATCATACCTTTTGATGTGTCATGTATCTAACAATTCAAAAACAGACCATTAGCGAAATCTTTGACAACACAACTGGTCATCAGCGAATTTTTGAGTCATTAGTATCTCTAGAGAAAATAGATTCTCAAGGAGATCTTGTCCTAATAGATGGACTCAATAAAGCAATGGCCATTTGGTTTGAACTCGGAGCCCCCATTACAGACAGTCATAGCAATAAGATTGTAGGTAAGGGATTAGAGTTCGGGGTAAGAACTGTTGATGGTGTCAAAGCCACATGGTTAAAATCTATGATTTTTGATAAGTATAAGATACATGACAATGTTTGGGATAAAATAAAGAGTGGAGAATACAAAGGAGTCTCTATCGGTGGAGAAACATTTTCTCGTTTTAGGAAATGTGACATTGGCGGTAGAAACTGCCACAATGTAATTCCAAGCCTTGAATTATTTGAAGTGGCAGTAGTACGAAGACCTGCCAATAACGATTCGTTAATTATTGCCAAACAAAATTTTATTTGTAAATCATGTGAAGAAACTACAGGTGAAACTATGACAGATGAAACAGAACAAGTCATTACAGAAAAAACTGAGAGTGACCGAGCCAAACTAGATATTTATATTCACCAAACTCCTCCTGCCACTTCTGAGGTTGTGCAAGAACCAAATACAAATCTCGAGAAAGCAGATTTCTGCACCTGTGGCGAGGATCATAGTGATGGAATATCTAAAGAGCACATACAGCCTTATGTCGAAGTTCCTATGACGGCTAAGATGTTTGATGCCTTTAATAAGCTAAATGATTCATTTCAACTGCTTAATGAGAAGGTTATCAAACTTGAATCCTCTATGCCTACAATAACGGCAGAAACTATTTCTGAGGCTATCAAACAGGAATTTGCGGTTTTTACTGCCCTCAAAGACTCTACAACCAAAGCAGAACACGAAGATGATGATGAAGAAGAGGATGAAGAGAAACGTAGGGATAAAAAGAAAAGACGAGGCGGTGATGCTACCAAACCAGACGATCCTTACACAGGTGCGAAAGGAACTAAGAAAAAACAAGATCTCAAACCCGATGAAAAACCAGAGGATGAAAAACCAGTCGTTACTAAAGAAATAGCCATCACTCCAAAGCCCTCTGTACTACCAATGGACAAACCACAAGAGTCCCCGGAAATTCAAAAAGTCGAACCTGACTATCCTTTCACAATGGATGAAATTATCAAACATACAACTACTGGAAATATTTACAGTTATGTCAATACTAAAATCAGAAAAATCAAAGCGGAGGCAAAATGATGTCAGCCATTGATCGCCCCTACGATAGTCATATTTCTAACTTTACCTTTGAAAAATCAGGGTTGCCCGTTACCTTAGAAACAATGGGTGGGAAAAAAATGAGCAGAGATGCAATGGAAACCTTAGAAGCTCTGGCTCTTCATGCATTCAAAAAATCTGCAAAGATTGTAACAATTGAGGACTTAATGCGAATATCTTATCCACAATTGTATGGCTTAGCAAAAGCTGATGCCCCCTTACTAACTACCACAACCGCTGCTTTCAATCCTATTTTTGGAGCTGAAGTCTGGTCAGCTGTAAATTTAGAAGCAAATGGATTTGGTATGACACCAAAGATGCCATGGGGTCATTCTGGTTTCAAAATTATGACAACCAGAGCCACAACGGCCAATACTGGAGGACAGGCTGAACTGCCTACGGCATTGCCTGATACTGTCAAACAACAATGGATTGATATCTCTGCAAAACCAAAAATTGTAGCTAATGGTTTTAATGTAAGTGCATTAGAACAGCAATTAGGCTTGAATGGTATGGATGACATGTTCACAAATCCTTTAGAGGAATTGAGAACGGAAGCTGGTGAGGAACATCAAAAACTGCTCAACGAGCACTTCTTTACTGATGTAGATACACTTGCAGGCAACAACATGGAATCAATAGATCGGATGATTACTAACTTCTCAGAAGTTACAGATGCTACGATTAGTATAGATGCCGGAGATGGAGATCTCTGGGGTGGTTCTGGCGGAACAGTAGATCGTGATGCCAATAATGCCTGGTCAAACGCCCACGTAAATCACAACTCTGGTACAGACCGTGAACTTACTCCTAAGCTGATCAATGATCTATTCACCGAAACTGGTAGATGGACTAAAAAGAACCATCCAAGGGCTATAATAACAGGATGGGATACCTATCGAAGAATGGGTGAACTCCGAGCCCCTCAAATGGTCTTTGATAATACTAAAACCATTCAACCAGGTTTTGGTGGTATCCAAACTCCAAACCCCGGTGTGGAAGGTGCATTGAATGTTGCAACTTGGGATGGTGTTCCCATTATTGTATCTGACGATACACCAAAAGATACAATCAGCCGAATCTACTTAGTGAATTTCAATTACATGGCTATTAAAGTTTTAATGCCTACGCAATTCTATCAAACAGGCTTAACAACGGATGGAAACATATTTGCATTGGATACTTTCGCAGACGAAGGTATGTTTGTGACTATGTTGGAATTAATATGCAAACAATTCCCCTCACAAGCTAAACTCCGTGACCTGAAATAAAACAAAAATTACTTAAATTCTTGAAAAAAATCTATGTAGTGAGCGAAATAATTCGGCAAACCAAAATCTTTAGTCAATAACCCTTGAGCTAAAAACTCAGGGGCTTGGAATAAAAAACTATGTTTTTAGAAAACCGAGCCCGATTGATTAGCCTCAGTCACCATGTATTTGTTCTATACAAATACTTGATGGGACTTCGTTACCAAGAATATATAGGCACTCCAGGATGCTCCTCAAGTCCGGGACTCTGCGATCAGTGGTTAAACAGTTCTAAGGGTAAGGACCGTGCTGCTGGTATCAAAACCTTGGCTAACATTGGCGTAGAGGATTCACTCTCTTGGGATTTGAGAGGTAAGGAGTTGAGACTTCCCTACATTATATATCCCCACCGAATTATTTACATTAACATTTCTTAGTATAAAAAAAGGTTCTAAATTCAATGGCTTATGTAGATGATGATTTTCCAAAACAAGAAAAACGAATAAAGGCATTCTTATTCCCTGGAATACTATATCATGGTGAAGATCCCCATACAAGACGTTCTGAGCCAAATAAAAACAACTACCCACTTTTGCCCGATCAAGTGACAATGCTTATTAATCTCCGTGATCTTGAATATTTTATTAAGGAAGCTCCTCAATCCAATTTTGACCTTGTTATATACAAACAACGATATAGTGAAAAGGGGTATAACTCACTTCATAGATCACTTAAAAAAGCTATGAAAAGAGTTCAAGAGGAAGGTGCAGTAGAACATGTTCGTGTTATTGAAGAAAACGGGGGCCGAATCAAATTTAGACCTTTTTCTGAGATCAAAGGTACTTATGACCCGATTGAAAAAAATTACGTAGAAATTTATTATCCCAAAGCAAAAAAAGCAATTAAAAAAGCAACAAAAAAGATAACAACTAATTAGGTGATTATACATGACGTTTGAATTTACAATAGATTATGAAATGCCTTTCCTTCCTCTATCGGAATCCCGTGAGGGTGAACTGGTTGAGGTTGGTGGTGGATTCACTCAAGCAGCAACTGATGGTGGCGGTGCAATCGCTACTGGTTTAAGTAAGTTAGTATCCTACAATGCCATTGGCAATGTCGTGGATAAGCCAATAGATGCCTCTGATTCTGGTGGTACATTAACTCTGAACGCTAGTGCGACAGCAGGCCCGACAGGAGGCAAGTGGTCGGCTAAAGGGTATAGATAAGTCATTGAGGCTATTCAGTGGTTGTAACTTTCAAAACTTACAAAAATCGGGAAACCCCTCTGTTTAATACAGAGAAGGTAACGGCAACCAGTGGTGCGGCTGGTTCTGCATCCTCTAAAACACAATCAGGCCTGACCTTTAATGGCAGACTCAAGAATCTCATTTGTAAGTCTCCAAACTTGACAACTGACACTACATATACTATTAGAATTTTAGATGATAATTGTGGTGGTGGCGTTGCATTTTTAAAATCCGGTATTGTCGATACCCAAACTGCAGGATCAGATATTGGTAATATTGTTTTGACTGCGGATGAACAAGTCAATTTAGCAGGAGACAACTACTCTGTTAAATGGTCATACGCAACTGCCCAAGATCCTGGTGTGGACGCATTTGAAACAGCCTTTCATTTAAGTAACTGAGGCTTGGTGGTATGACTGAGCCCCGATTTAGTACCTGACAATGTAGAAAGTAAGGTAGATGAATTCGTTGAAGATGCTCAAATTAAATTCAAACAACAATTCAGTTTATTTTTAAAAGAGTCAGGAAAACAAATCGTTATTGTTATTATCTTAATCTCTGTTTCTCTATCGACTTCTGGCATTATCCCAGAATCACAATTAGTTACATTCTTTTTAATTCCTATAATAATTGGGAATGGCTTTTTTATTTATTTAGTATGGCACTATGCCAATAAAAGGAATGTTGAGCTAGGCAACAGATATACTAATATTCAAAACGATGTCGCTTCTTTAATCAATTCCCACAAAGAAGAGATTATGGAACGCCAATCCTTAGAGGCTAAATTAACTGGAACAGTAACTTCTCTGGAAACTATTACTACCTACGGCATTTATTATATGGATGGCACCACTGGATTACTTAAAAAAGTAAATTCTCAGTTTGAGGCTATGTTAGGTTGGGATGTAGAATCCTGGAACAAATTCATTAGTGCAATTCCAATAGAACATAGGCCTAGAAGAATGGTTGAGACACTTTTTGATGTGGATTCCCAAGAGAGAGTAATTGATAATCTTCTCAGACGATTTGAAGGATCTACACATGAAGTTGAATACCATGAAATCGGGATGCTTACAAAAGACGGAAAAGGAATTGATGTAACCATTCATGTTAGACCTGTTAATGAGAATGGGAGACCTCTTATACAAGGATTTATTGCAGACAATACTAATTATAAAGACATGCTACAAACTATTAGAGAGTTAAACGATGTCGTTAATGTGATGGTAACTGATTTTTCCCGTCATCATAACGAAGTAGATAGCATTAATGAGTTAGTAGAACTATTAACACAAATAAGGACAGAAATCTATAATGCAGCAAGAGAACAACAAGAGTCGCAAAGCGAGGCTTGAGGGCCTAAAAATATTAGGGCAATTCAATGATGCCCAATCGGTTATCACAGCATTTAATTTGATATTCTATCCCCTAAGAGGTTTTGTTCTTTCTTATGAGGACACCTCAGATGGAGAGGGGTTCCAAGTTGAAAATGTAGTTCGTGATGCCTTCTATATTGTTAAAGATTATGTAGAACGCAAGAGCAAAGAACCCCCCAAACATGACCCAACAGGTTTCAACTTACATTTAGGTTCTACTTATAAACCACAAAAAAAAGAAAAAGAAATTATTCCAGTTTCACCAGATGTTGAATCATCTGTAAACTTCGTAGAATCTGACGAGGAAAAAGAAAAAAACGAACAGAAGATACAAAAGCAAACTGTCGCAAATGATACAAAAACTGAAACGGTCTCTGTCCAAAAACCAAGTGATGAAAAAAAAACTTTGGAACCTGCTAGTCCTAAACCTGTGAAAAAGAAAATTATAAAACAAGAAACAGAGGAACGCCTTGAAGATAAACCATACAAAGACGAAATACCTGTTGAAGAGAAACCGAATACCGAACCTTCTGACGAATCACTAACAGAAGTCAGTGATAACACAACCTCGGAAGAAAGCGAAGAGTCTGATACAGGATTTACTAGCGATTCCCCATTTGATGATTAATTATGGCAATTGAAACAGGTTCACCAATCTATTGTTTACCCCGAGATGTATCATCCCTTCTACGACTAGTGGAAAAAGATAAACGGATTGTATTCTCAGCTAAGAGTCATCCTAGTCGTAAAGATGTTGAAAGATGGATATTAGAAGCCGAAAGATGGATAGATGAGGAAACCGGACAGGCTTGGCGTACTACTATTGTCACAGAAGAAACACATAGTAATCTGCGACATAACAGACGACATTACACTCGACATGGCATTCCTCGGCATAGTTCGGCTGTCATTGTCTATTTAGAGAAAAGAAATATTTTTGATTTAAGTAAAGCTGCGGGTGACAAACTAGAGGTCTGGAATGGAGCCTCTTATATTGATTTGGTTGATACTGGTACACCAGGAGTTGGACCCAGGGATGGAGATTATTGGGTAGATTTACGTGCAGGAAGAATTGAATTGTACACAGGAGAAGCCCAACGAGGACGGGGTACAATTCGTGTGACTTACCGACATGGCAGATTAACTGTACCATCGGATATCCACGAGGCTGCAAAGAAATTAACTGCCGTTAATTTTTTGGTAGGCGAAGATTATATTCACCTGTTTCCTGACAACCCCCAAGCCATACAACAAGAGGTTAAAGCCGAGGCTTTCCGTGTAAGAGTGGCACAGATTATTAACCGATATAAAGAACTCATAGTACGTTAAACAGAAGATACTAAGTTTAATCAAACACTATTTAAATCCATATGCACAATACTTAATTAACAGGCAAAGGTAAGCCGCTGTTCAATTGTCTGTTCTCAGATTCGGTGTTTGTATTCACCATAGTTGTCTGTTGGTTCACCAGTTGCTTACCAACCTACCTCCATTATATTGGTTCACAGGAGAAGAGATAAGACTTTTTGAGAGTGATCTCATCCATTTCTTTTTCTGAGGAAACTTTTTTAACAACATGAAAATCAATGATGTTTGAGGATGTGCTCCTCACCATGAAAAAAAAATTGAAGATACGTTCTTCATAATCAGGAATTTTATTGCATGTGTTATTGTGATTCATCAGAATCTATTGCACGAACCCCGTATGAACCGGGAATCTCTCGAAAGAGAGGTTTTCTGCGACACACAGCCAAAGGTAAAATGAAAGTTTCTTCTTCGGAAGTTCGGCGGACTCGCAGGGAAAAAGATATCGTTCCAGTACTTGACTTCGGTTGAGGTATCTGGTTTGGTTAAAAAGACCTTTAAAAAGATTGAAGCCCCTACCCGAAGGAAGGGGTAGTTCACCCACATAAGTTATTCCTTTTTTATTATGGTCAATCCAGCTTTAACTATTCGTGACCGACCTATAGATATGTTTATTAGCCTGTTAAAAGATAATTGGACTTTCACCAATTTTAGACCTAGACCCACTATTGGGAAACCGGGAGATCAAGATATGGCGGTTCCCAAAATTCTAACAACCGATGATAATTTTATTTTTATTCGAGAACAGACTCAAGATTTTGAAAGAACAGAATTGAAAGATACAAATCGGGATAGAGGGATAATCATAACAACACAAGTTATTTCCCGAACTCGAGCCCGAGGAATACAAGCCCGAAAGGAAATGTTAAGAATCACAGACAAAAGTAGAAACCGCCCACACACATCATTAGAGTGGCAACTTTTACTCGAGCTTGAGGGTAGTGACGACAGCCATAATCATATCAATAAAATCGTTTTTAATAAGGATTTCCGGCTTGTATCGTACAGCAAGCCAATTGAAGTTTGAAGCTAGAAAAATTATTAAGCTCGATCAGACATCCATTGACCAAACATACACTTTCACGTTCTTGGCTTCCTGAGTGATAACCAAGAATCATTTGAATCAGGCTTTGATGTCCTTGGGTCAAACAACTTTATATAATATAGATGATCCTGTAGATATAATTCGGTATTGGATTTCCTTTAATTGGAAAGTTACAAATTTTTCACCAATGCCTGAAATCAAAGCAATGCATAGCAAGCCTAGTATTCGCCTGACTGATACTAAAAAGAATTTTGTTAGACCTTATTGGGTTTCAGACATTCCTCGGTATATTGACAAGTATGGACACTTTAAAGAGACTACCTTTAACATTACTGTTGATATCCAATGTTTTACAGACGAAGTGCTTGGAGAATGTATCAAAGAAACCAAACGTGCCTTGGCTCAAAATAGGAATAGTCCTAATCCTGCGGGTGAAGATATTTACCGGATCATTGAATTGAACCCCGATACTAATTTATCTCGTGGTCGAAGCCGATTGTTTGGAGAAAGTGTTGAATTACAATTTATTACAAAGTTCAGTCCTACACTCACGAGTTGAAGTAAAATGTCTTATGTACCTCCATTGGTAAATGAATTTTGGCGATTAGCCTTTGACAAAGAAGCAACATTCGGTATTGGCGAAACCATTGCCGATGTAAATAAATGGGTTGGTGTTTTAGAGGATGATCCTGAGATTCCTGTCCCTGATGTGGATGTCCAAAACCGATATGGTGTGGATGGTGATGCTAAATCGACTGTCACAACTCAGGGAGCGATTGGCTATACAGGCAAGTTATCCTGGCTTGTACAGAACGCCCAAATGTTGGAATTTATTTTTGGTCGAATACAAACCTCAGGAACAACTCCTACGTTTACACATGATTTTGATGCGGGGACAGCCCTGTCTCGCCCCTTACCAAGTTTTACTATGGCCATCTGGAACGATAAAGACGGTGATGGAACTGTTGATGCCGAGGACATCGTTGGCAGATTTAGTGGATGTAAATTGCCAAAAGCAGTCTTTACATCTGTTCAGGGTGAAGCCTTGAAAATTGAGGCCGACCTCATGGCCATTAATGCAGAAGACCAGAGTACATTTCCTAGCCAAACGACAGTCACTACACAACCATATATGTTTGATGAATGTCAGCTCACTGTATTTGGTGCTGTTTTTGCGAGAGCTAAAGAGGTTACTATCACTTTAGACCATCAAGCTGAGTTTGGTCATTATTTAAACGATCAAAAGCCAATCGATATTGTAGAAGGACAGATGAAAGTCGAGGTTAGTGCAGTATTAGTTATAGAGGATGATAATCTATGGGATCTATTATTAGCGAATCCCCTTGTGGCCACGACAATTACTTTACTATACACTCGTGGAGCGATTGATACTCTCCAGCTTCAAGTGACAAATGCCGTTCCAAAGATTAAAATTAACACAGGAGAGCGAGGCGTAGAAGCTCCAATTGATTTTATATGTGAAGACATCACAGCCCAAGTAATAGATAGTGTTACATCTTACCCAGTATGATTGGTGATAATATGGAAAGTTCTAATCCTGAAGAAAGCTCTGAAATTGAATCTGTAGTTGTATCCCCAAAAGAAAGACCACGAATGCCAATTGGTAAGCTAAGGGCTAAATATGACAAAGAAAAAACAATCTATATTGAATTTGAAGACACACAAGAAGTTATAGAAATTGTAATGCGAAGAGGTTTACCTTGGCAAAAGACCTCTCGAGCAGAGAAAGCTGCAACAACTTACCACACAGATAAGAAAACTAACACCCGGACAACGATCATTGATCCGATTAAAATTATCAAATTTATATGGAAGGACTTAATTATAAAGTCGGATCCTCCAATATCGGTTGCAGACCTTGATGTTATGGAAGGGTCAATCGCAAATGATATCATTATGCGAGTATATACAGAATACCAGGATGATAAAGAAAAACAAAGAGTACAAAAAAACTAAGAGCCCTCGTGCGTGGTGAACGTGTTTTCCAACTTGAAAAACATGGGCCATGGCATCCCGTGTACGAGGATTACTTTATCAGGACAATCAGACGAGAATATGCTATCTGGTCTATTCTTGGGATTACCAGAACCGAATTAGGTGAATATTCAGATTATGAGTATGATATTTTATTTATTTATTCGCAAGTAGTCGCAGAAAAACAAATCGATGATATGAAAAAGAAAGGGAAATAACGTGTCTAAGAAACTGGAATTTGAAATTGAGGCTCCTCAGGCGGATTCTATCATTGGCAAAATGCAGGAAATGGATAGTGTCATTATACAAGTGGCCGATAGCATGCAAACGACAGAACAAAACATGGGAGCTGTTGAAACCTCAGCTGATTCCGTAGCTAGAGCAGTCGAATCAGGCTTCAGTTCTGTTCTTGGAATACTTGGAGGAGTAAAAGATAAGCTAGGCGAAGTAGATGACGCTGCAAAGACAGCGGCTACCGCTGCTGTAGCAGGTGGAAAAAGAAGTACAGCCGCCATGCAAAAGTTTGGAAGTGCTGTCCTTAGATCTGTTGTAGCTTTAGCTAGTGCAGTTGTCGCTCTAAAACGAATGGCCACAGAATCTCCGTTTTTTGCAGCGGCAACCGATAGGATTAATGATTCCTTAAGTGATTTTGCTTTAATACTAGGTGATGCAATTGCTCCTATTTTTGAGGTAATTGCTGACTTTTTAGATCAATTAGTCGATTTATGGGATAATTTAAGCGATCCAGTGAAGAATGCTATCACACTAGGAATTCAAGTGGCAACTGTACTCGGCTTGGTAGCAATTGCCTTTGGTATTTTGAGCGGGGCCATGGCTCTCCCGGCTGCAGTTCTACTTATTATTGTAGGAGCAGTAGCTCTACTTGCACTTGCATGGGAAGAGAATTTCTTAGGAATTCAAGATATCACGGCAAGTGTCATTGGCTTTATTCAGCCACTTCTTGATGGTTTTGCCCAGTTTATTGGAGCCTTTATGGTTGATCCGGTTCAAGCCCTCATGGATCTGTTCGCAAACTTATCTGGCTTTCTAGACGACATATGGACTGGTATAATAGATGCCATCAATAGTGTTTTCCCAGGGCTAGGGGATCTCATTGTGGCTCCACTTCAGTCAGCACTGGATGCAGCAATAGGAGTAATTACAGGATGGGTAGATATTGTTTTGGGAGTTTTTGATCTGATATTTGCTTTTTTCAGAGGTGATTTTGGGGCAGTTGGAGATGCCATAAACAAAATAATTGAGGGTGTTAGCCAAGTCGTTGGAGCCATACTTAATGTACTTATTATTGATCCTCTAAATCTAATTTTAAATTCCTTACAATTAGCCATAAATCTTATAAGAAACGCTGAGCTATTTGGAATCTTTCCCTTTAAGGGTCTTCCTGATCCTTCAGCATGGACGCTAGATAGATTTCAAGGAGGTGGGTTTGTAGGTGGCAGACCAATTCCAATCTTAGCTGAAGAGGGAGAATTAATACTTAATGCAGCTCAGCAACGTGGGGCAGCAGCGGCTATTACTAATAACAATAGCCGGGACCAAAACATCACGGTGTTCGTGACAGTCATGGGCGGTCTAGGTCGGGATGGAGTGGGATTAGGAAATGAAATTAGTGAAAACGTAAATCGAGAATTACAAGCGAGAGGCACATTAAATTTATGACAGTTCCAGATATTACAGATAAAGTAAGCGGTGGATTAGTCGTTTCATTTAGTTTATTCAGTGCAGCAGAGTACGCATGGCGTGCTGATAGAGTTCGAGCACGTTCACGTCCTGCTAGGTCGGCAGGACAGGTATCTAAACAACGTGTTGCCAATCGTGGAATGATTCAAAAGAATAATAAATTCCGATTTCAAGTCAAAAATATTATTGCTGGAAAGACAGCATGGGCTCAATTCCAAGATCTATTATCCTTGATGGAAACTTTCAATGCTACAAACGAAATGCTTCGGCAGCTCCGCTTTGATGCCACAGATGGATCAGGAGTCATTACCCTGAATGGACACATTGAGGGTCTAACCGTTCCAATAACAGGAGGGGCAAACATTACTCATATCGATGGGGAATTAGATTTCGTGGTTGATGATGTGGTAACATTCGCCTAGGGATGTGTTTATTTGGTTTTAACTGGAGAAACTATTGATTTAACAAATTTTAAGGAAATAATTGTTGCAGATGGGATTTTTGACTCGTTTGACAGCACTGCAGTTACTAATGTCCAATTCACTGACAATCCCAATAATGATTCAGGTCTTACAATTAGCCAAGCCTCGGGACTATTAACTTTTTCAAACACAGCCGGGCTTAATAGATCACTTAAATTCCAAAATGATATTGCTATTAGCCCCGAAAGGATATATCCATTTACCTGGTATGCAGACATTCTTTTGGAAACTAAAGTCCAAATTAGTGCTAATACAGTTCTTGCAGGGGTAGCTCTCAGTCATGGCGATCAAACCTTAAACAATATCATAGATCGCTTTCATGTAGGAATATTCCGTGATCCTGGTGCAAATGGAGTTGTATTATTTAAGCCTAATGGTGAAACGGTTAAAAATACATCTGTAACGGTTAATGCAAGTACATTCTATATATTACAAGTTCAGGTTCAATTCAACACTGAGAGCGTTAATCTTACAAAAATACAGGTTGATGTTTGGATTGATGATGGAACTGGATCTGTTCATGCTATTACTACTGATTTAGTAGAACGTCATCATTTACATGGTGGTAGATTAGATGGACAGGTTGGTGTAGTAGTACACGGAGATTCTACTGCCACAATTGACTTTGAATATTTTTGTTCTAATCGAGTTGAGGAAATCCTATCTTTAGATTATACAAATAGAATGGTAGGAAATATAGGACAGTTAAATTTACAGGCTGATGGTGATAATAGCAAAAATTCCCTGGGTGTAAGTGAAAATTCTACTGTCGTAGTTTACGGAAGAAATTTACTTGCAGACACCTGGCTAACTAGGTGGAGGGGATTCGTTCAAAAAATAACACCAGTTAAAGGTGATATATTTGGCACAGTTAAAATAGAAGGTCGGGCAATCCATTTCCTTTTAGATAACTTATTCTTTATTGGAACCTTTACACAAAAGACCATTGATTTTATTATTGCCGATGGAACCGATGGTGTCTTTACTTTAAAGGCTCCAAATTTTGACGTTACCGATGTAGATACAGGTACAATCAAATTAACCCGAGAATATTACCAGGACGAACTCCGTGAGATCCTACTTCGTCTGGCAGCCGAAGAAGACTTCATTGCATGGATTGACATGGATTTTGCAGTCCATATCAAATCATCAAATAACCTATTAGACTCAGGTATTAGCTATGAGGATGGTGTAGATGATTTATATTCTTATGAGCCTTCCGAATTAAGCAATGTAAAATATACTCGAGCTGATGTTCACGGTAAAGACATCAGGTTCGAGTTAGAAAGTAGCCAACAAGAGCAAGACCCCACAGGACAAGTTACCAAAGTTATAGTCGATCCTCGAATTGTAACTTTAAAAGATGCAAGAAGGGCAGCTGTAAAAGGTCTGCAATTTTCATTACCAATTGATATATTTAAATTAGAGGTTGAACTAGATTATGCCAATGAAATTGGAAAAGTAATAACTTTATCAATTGATGATGGAAGATTAGTAGTCGATAAAAAGAACTACGTTATTATTAACATTAAAGAAGATCCATTTACAAAGTTACAATTCCTCACTGTGGCTGAGGACACATCAGGTTTATCAGATTTTCTCTACGGCTTATTTTTATCCTCACGACAGACAGACAAACGTGATTTAGATTCAAACATTCCAAAAACACAAGTCTATAACGATGAAACTAACATTGATATATGGATTGATTTCCTAGTTGAAACCTCTAGCAATTTAGGTTTTGAAAATGTTCAATCAGCTCAGGCAGATGACGGAGGCTTTACAGACGAAACGACAGCGGCCACAAACGATACTGTCGATGATATGACAATCATCCCAGGCAGTCCTTCGGTAAATGATGCTTACTACTACGGCCATGATAAGAAATTTTCTCGTTTAATCTTAGCTATCAGCACGACAGGCTCTATTAACTGGACATTGGCTTGGGAATATTTCAACGGAACTTCTTTTGTAGCTGTCTTCGGCTTAGTAGATGGCACGAACAAATATCTTGCGAATCCGGGCATTCACGAAGTCACATTTACCATACCTGGAGATTGGGCCACAACCTCGATCAATTCTGTCACAAAATTTTATATCCGCAGTCGGGTGACGGCCTTTGTTGTAAAAATATCAAATGGATTTGGTAAACGTGCCTGGGTATCTGATTTTGCTGAACACGCCAAAGGTAGGACAGTTACTGCAAATAGAACCATGGCCGTTTTAACAGATTCCATGAGTCCTAGTAAATATGATATAGATAACTCAGTTGGAAGATTCAAAAGCGGAACTGATTCAGTCATTAAGATCCAAGTGGGAGATGGAACTACTCCTGCACAAATAACAGATACGGCCCTTGAGAATCAAATTGGAGGTAATAAAACGGTTCCGTTGAGTGATGTGTTTCATGATAAGAATCCAATAGGAATTGGGGTTCCAAATGATATCCTAGATGGATTTGATTGGAAAGGTACAATCCGGGCCGAATGGACAAGTGCGGATTTTACGGGTAATGTAACCGAATGTGGTTATATCGTAGATAGATTATCACCCGATGGAACTGCGGTTGTAGATCGAGATTACGCTACTGATTCGTTCTGGAGCCCATTCAACGTTGTTACTCAAATCATGTGTCATGCAATCTTCCCGGCTTTTAATATGACCTCGGGCGATAAGATCCGGGTGTTATTCATGGCCTACGCAAGAACCTCAATACAGGTACGGACAAGGAGGCTTTAACAATGGGCATTCTACTAACACAAGGAGAAAGACAAATCATTAATATAATGATGCCAAAACCTACCCAATCCAACGGAGATATGGCTTGGCAATTCTTTGAAATGAGTTTCTTTGATTTTGCAGAAATTGATAGTTCACCAGGTCCAAAACAAATTTTAAGGAAAAGACCTTTATTTAAAAATTTAGATGGAACTGATGCTTCAAATCCACGTACAAGTTTTGATGCCTTAACTGGTGATGGTAACATCATTGCCAACCATGATTTTGAAACTGGTGATTTTACAGATTGGATTACAGCAACCTGCGGAGGTAATCTTGGGCCTGCAATAGTAATAGAGGAAGGAACCTATGGAGCCCAAGTTAATAGCCATGTAGGTGGGAATCAGGATATGGGTGGTTTTGGAGAAATTGAACAGGTTGCTGCCATTACTCAAGTTAGTACAGATTCTATTACATCAATGACATATAAACGAAGAATCTATAATTGTACTAGCAGTGAAATTTTTGTTACTATAACTTACACAGACCTCACTTTCGATACATGGTCCGATACCGACAATGATGATGTCCTCAAAGTCAAAACCATTGGTGTAACTTTGACTGCAGCAAAAACAATTAAGGAAATAAAGTTTGAGGCAAGACTAGCTGGAGGAACTGGATGTACTACCTGTGGTGGTCCTCATCATACCTTTGTTGATAATGTCATTCTTAGATCAGACACTCTCGGAGATTACCTCTATACTATTGATCGATCATTAGGAATCTTTGAGTTATTCTTTACTCCAACTGTCACATTAACCACAATCATTCAAGGAACTATAAAAGGAAGATTACTTGAGGATTTAGATGCAGGAACAAAAGATGATAAAGCCTGGTTTAACTGGAGAATGCCAGAACTAACCCCTAATACTCCCGAGATCAGATTGGCAGTGAAATTTCACAGGAGATAAACGTGACAGAAGGAGCCTTACAACCAGTTACTGAGTGGTTAGATTTTTATGGCAGAACAGAGAAAAAAGATACCATTAATGCCATAATAGAAGCCCTAGGTCAGATTAATCCTACTGGCAACTTTGCAGTAGGTGATATTCTTTATGCAAGTACAGTTGCTAAAATGGCTAGGTTAGCAAAAGGTTCTACAGGACAGTTCCTTAAACAAACCGCAACTATACCGGCATGGGAAACAGTCACATTAGCACCGGCCATTTCGGTTATTTCCCCTCATAATATCACAGCAGCTAATGGTGCAACCTTTTTTAATACTGGATTGAGCACATTTTTAAGAATGCCAAGTGCAGACACAGATACAAGATTTAATTTCACAGCAAAATTGCCAGAAAACTTTACTGGCACAAGTGTTGATGTAAAATTTTTATACAAACTTAGTTCTGCCTCTACATATCAAACACAAACGTCTGCAGGAGGGACTCCTGTGGGAAATGTTTACAATGAAACTAATATTTTCAGTTTAGATACTGCCCAAGATTTTCCTTCTGCAACGGCCAATACAATAGCTCTTCACACAATTACTTTAAGTGACGCTACCGACATTGCAGCAGGAGGAATTATATCCATGTTCATTCGATCTAATGCCTCAAATGCGGCAAACCTTGATATCATAGCAATTTGGTTGGAGCAAACTTAAGATGACCCGATACACAAATAATATTTTTGGATTCAGTTTTGATAGAGAGTTTCCCAATGATGCGGCTTTTGAAACCTGGTTTGAGGCTGAACTAATAAAACATCGGTTTAAGGATAAAACCGATACTCCTCAACTTCGTGTTATGAAAAAAGTTTTAGGTATTACTGACTTAGAAGCCCGAATAGTGGTCCTAGAAAGCAGGTAATTATAATGAGTATTAGTACAGAGGATAACGCTAAAATAATAGAATTGGAACAACTCCTTGCAGAAAAGGATAAAATAATAGTAGGACAAAATGCTCAACTAAAACTTATTATGGAAACCTTACAAAGCATGAACAGTCTAGTTAAGCTCGTTGATGAATTAAATCTATTTTTTAAACCCGACAAGTAAAAAAAGGAAAGCAGATACCTTTGTATCTACTTTCCAAATTTTAAAAGAAAAAAGATTGACTTAACTCCTTAGGATGTGAACTACCACCACCTAAAGGAAGTGGCTTCTTGTTTCATTGATCCAACTTACCGCAACCTCTTGAGCCAGAAATTAATCCAACCGAAGTGGCGTTAGCAGAGGCCGTAATCTCCACGAGTTTGACTTCAGTGCGTTCCGCACCTAGATAAGTCACTGGCTGTAACTCATAATTGTTGGATTGTTAGAAACTTAATAAAGTTTGCGATCTTTCCAACAAAATCTCTTATAAATCAGAGCAGACTCTCCTATCTGGAGAGTCTTAAGCAATTCATCTCCTACCTGAAGGAAGGAGCCGCCTTGCTCTATTTCAGGTAAAGCGGGGCAACTGTCGGCAGGGAGCGAATTCACCAGCATCAATGTAGTTATATTCCACACGAATGTTTACCTGTTGTAAAAGTAATTCACCTATAAAAAGCCAAAAATCACAATCCTCTTCTAAATACCCAAATTCATTATCTTTGAATGAATATTCAGAAATTTTGTTTGTAATTCCTAACTCCTGGATCATGACTAAAGGCACTTTCACATACCCATGTCCTAAATCGCTAATAAAGTCAAATCGTACTGTATTCATCTCATTTTCTAGTTGTGTCATTATTTGTTCACAAGTAATATATTACATTCCAGACTTTAAATACTTTTGTATCTTCCGTCAATGCATTGATATCAAATTGGTCAGACTTATAAAGTCTCGAAACAATAATGTACTTATTGAAATCTCGAGGAGATTATCATGCAACAACAAATATTTTTTGAAGACCTGGAACGTGTGAACAAATATATTGGCGTTTCTTTTGGGAACGGGTTGTCAAAATATGTCTTAATAGATGCTAAATCACCTATCCTAAAGAGTGTCAAAAAATGGAACAAAGCCTTTACAGGGGATGAACGGGAAATTGAATACCCTGACAGAAAAGATTTTATTTTTTATAATCTGTCTGGCAAAGCAATAAACTATTATGAGTTTCGTGCTCATACAACTATTTTCCCTGCAGAGACCTATAAAGTCACAGAACACTCTCTCTTTTATGTAGATGAAACGACTATGGATATCTTACCAGATAAAGCAGTTAGATGTACCTTTAATGATATGTTAGTGAAAACCTCACCCAATGGATACTTTACATTCGTTCAGACAATGTTAAAAACTTTTAAAAACTTTTAAAAACGGAAGTTAATCGGACCTTTTGGTTTGATTGGCTTCCTTTTTTTTTGGCCTAACGAACACTAGCAAGGATTTTTCTGGTTCTTAATATGTCATCCTTGGCTGTTAATAAGACAACTTGTAAACGCTGAAGTTGATTATGCATTGGTGTTAATTCAGGGATATCCCTAAGATTATTTTCAATATCCTTTACTGCTTGATTTAAGGAATCTTGTTTCTTTCTTAAATTAGTTTCAAATTGAGAAACAGCACTACCAATTTGACTCTTCATGTTCGTAACTGTATTTTTTGCCTTTTCAGTAAGTTTCTTCCCTCGTTGAAATAATTTTTCACGCTCTGCAGCCTGCCGTACCATTTCTGCCCTAACACGTTCAGCAGCAGCGGCTTCTCTCTCGGAGTCTCTTTCAGTAATTGCTGTTTGTTTTTCTGCAATCCGAGTATTGACCAGATCCTCGAACTTCTGAATATTCGGTTCTCCAAGGACAGGAGATTTCAAACCTGCTCTGGAATTTTTAACTGCATCGTTTAACTTTTTATAGGTTCTTACGTGTCTATCTCCTTTAAGAGTTTCCAATTTCAGAGTCCTTTCCATTTGGCCTCCTTTTTCCATTGAAATATATTTGACATTACTTTTCAAAGGCCCAAAGACTTCTTTAGCCGTTCTAGCAATGATGTTTTTGTGTTGGTTAGCAAAACTGTCCTCTATTGAAATTTTGTTTGTCTGAAGTGATCCATTATTGAATTTCGTTACTCCACCACGTCTACCTTTCCTAAACAAGTAACCACTGAACCCGTCATAAGTAGGTAACCAACCACTAGGCGTACTCGCAGGAACTGACTTGACAAAAATAATGCTTTGGCCTGTGGCAGTAGTTAATCTCTTCTTAAGCCGTTCGTCCATATAGGGATGACGTTGAAATGTAAAATGATTGTGAACCGCACAATATTTCTTTATGAATTGATCCTCAGAAGCTAGTGGAGGATAAATCCTATCAAATTCCTCGAGGGTTTTTTCAATTACGCTTTTTTCAACCTTCTCAGGCTCATAGGATACTTTATGCAGAACAACTTCCATAATAACACCATATCAAACAAAAAAACTAATTTGAATGGATTGTCAATGCATTCACTTAAAAAAGATTTTCTAAAAACTGCTGACAGGTTCAGTTTTAGGTTACCCTGTACATTTTTAAAGGCAAATTGAAAAAGCTAATCTACCTTTTAGTGAACCAAATAAACCAAATTAACTGTATGTGTAATCAATGCAGTTTGAAGAGGAATAAAATATGAGCTATGGTGAAACAGAGGTTTCTGTGACAAGTTCAGGGAAGAATAGCTTTAGAGTAACGGTCCCTGTAGATTGGGCCCGAAAATATAAGCTCACTCCTGGGAATAAACTCGTAGTCAAGAAATTTCCCGATCATTTGGAATATTGGCCAAAAGAGACGTGAATATATAATGGATAACATACCAGATGACTCAGTTGAAAAATTAGATCTCATTGCTCAGAAATTGAGCAGGGGAGATGGTAAACCCGATGAAATTCATTTTAAAACACTTCTAAAAGAGTATAAGGATCTATTCGATGATTTAGAAGATGTCTTTGAAAGTAGGGAAGAATTACATTCCCATACTGTTACTACACTTTTTGAGAAGCATATCGATTCCAAGGCAGCTCGGGGGTTGCCGGACACCGTTTCGGGGATAATGATTGGGAAGACTGAGGAACGCTCTGACTGGAGCACAATTTTTTATACTCAGACAAGTGGGAGAAGTCGGAACATTCAAGAAATTAGAACCAAGGGTAAGAAGAGTCATAAGCGACTTGAAAAGATGTCACTAGGAATGAAATATGACATCTTAGTTAATAGTTCGGATAAGGGAATGTTCCTGGATGACCGGATGAAGTGGGAAAAACCAACCCAAGTCAATGGCGGAATAAAAGAGGTTATCAAAAAATTAAATATTACCCGATTGCCCTCTTTAGATAAGGCCATGGATACCGATGATGATGATGACTATTTGTATATCTCCGAACTAGATGGAGAATGGGCCGTGAAAAGTGACTGGTTCCACATTCGAGCAACTGTAATGCGGGTTTTTCAAAGAGTAGATAGAGAAACAGGACAGAAATCTGGAACTTATATGGTGTCAGATGGTAACCTTGCATACCTAAGAAAAGTGGAAGTAAGCGAGGACGGAGAATACACTGATAAGAATTTCACTATATATACCCCACATGATATGGCGGTGTATCCAAAAACATCTTACCTTGACTTTTATGGTCCAACATCCATTTCCCCGGAACGGCCTGCCACAGATCAGTACCCCGAACGAGAGGAGCAGGCTGTAATGAATGCCTATCTTGTGTATCCAATTTACACGCCCCCTGAGGAGGAAGAAGAATGAGTGATAGTCGGAAAAAGTATGGTAATGTTATAAACGAGTTCTTTGAAGAGGATAAAGACCAGGAACCACAAAAGGAGCCTCCCAAGGAACCTGAGAAGCCACGAAAAAAACCAACTAAGAAAGAACCTAAGAAGGTCAAAAAGAAAGACCCAATGCAAGAGGATGAATTACTAAATAAATTAACCTCTGTCATTGGCCCCGATAAAGCTGATACAATAAATAAACTAATTGAGATGAAAATTGATGAATCCAACGGTGCAATCTCAAGGAAAGCTGCTATCATGTTGGTTACTCAGGACATAGAAACTGAAGCTGCAAAAGCGACCTCAACAAAGAAAAAACCAATGAAAACAACAACCAACGAAAAAGAGGTTAATTCTTTCTTAGAAAATACAGTAGTTCAACCGAAGTCCACAAAAAAGAAAGTAAAAAAGAAGCCTCAACAATCTGATGAACCTGAAGTCATAGAATCTCCTACAGAAAAACCTCCCTCACGCAGGGCAACAAAAGCAGTCAAAACTCCACCCTTTGCCAAGGCCATAGTAACTGATGTTCCTCCAATTAAGTATATGACCCCAGAAGATGTTCCTAAAGGTGATGTTTGGACAATCTATGGGAGTAAGGGCTCTGGCAAAACTTCACTTGCTATGTCGTTCCCTGGCGAATTGGTTGTGGTTCAATTTGATGAAACATCATCTATTGTGTGGGAACAGCAGTTTAATTGTGACCCTCGCATTAAAATTGTTGATGTGACAAGTTTAGCTGACTTTGATGATCCAATAACTTTCCTTGAAAGTAGCAATCGCATTATGGGATATGTGAATGAGGTCATGAACGATGTCAAAAAGAATGGTGGTGTTGATCGGGTTATTTTGGATAATGTCGAAGTATATATGGAATATGCCGAAAACGCTATGCGGTATTATCATAATTTGAAAATGTCAGAAGGGTTTAGCGAGTTTGCATACTGGAAAACACGGAATATGTTTTTAAAACAGCTCCATGCCAAAAGTTATGCCGTAGCTAAGCAAGGCGTGATTTATACTACTTATCCATTTATTGAAGAAACAATCAAACGATTTGGGAAAAGTGAAAAGACAAAGAAGCCCCGATGGAAGGATGCCATTGAAAAGAACACTCAAAACCTTGTCGAAGTTTTCTATGAAGAAAGCGAAAATGAAAATAAATATTATGTTTACACAGAATCCATGAAACGGGGTTACAAAAACGGAAAGACGGTTGATATCACAACACCCGATAATCAATCACCTAGAGGATGGGAAATACTCCAGAAGTACAAAATATAAAAATCAATGAGGAAAAAACTATGTTAGCAACATTTAAAAACGGAACAGTAAAAGAATTAAAAAATTATGTCGAAAGATTGCTCTCTTTTGTAGGTGGAACACAACCCTTTGCCTTTTCAGAACAGGGATGTGTCTGTGTCACAATGGAAAGTTCAGGAGCCATGTTCTTCCAATTTAGCTTTGAAGCTGATGCGTTTTCAGATTTAAAGGTAGATGAAGATATTGTTCTTTGGTTAGACTTAAAAGATCTCAAAGATATTTTAGCCAAAGCTCAAACGGATGACATTGTTACAATAAAAGCCTCATCTGGTGATTCAAGAGCAACTCTCTCTATACAATCCATTAATTCCTCAAGAAGTCGAACTTACAGATTAAGATTGCATAGTGAAACTTCAGATTCTATAGATTACAAACATACACAAAAATTGGCCAATGTAGCCCTAACAAAAGAAATGAATTGTGAACTTATCTTTACAAGAGGAGGATACAAGACAATATTAGAAGATCTCCACGTAGGAGATGAATCTACAAGATACATTCACATAGAAACTTTGGATGATAAAAAAGTTAATTTTAGTTTGCTTAGTGGTTCAGAAAGTTCGGTTGCAGCGGATGTGAAGGTAAGACTAAAAGGAAACGAGGTTAATGAGATTGAATCCATTTCTTTGAATGGCTTAGAAAAAACAATTGCATCTACTTATGACCTGGAAAATTTAGAACATCTAACAAAACTAGATTTACAAAATAATGTAAAATTACACTATAATCACGAAGGGGCTGTTAGAGTTATTTTTGAGTCGGAAAAATCCAAATTTACTTTCCTCATGGCTCCAATGGAAAACACTGCAGAACAAGAAGAGGATGAACCAGAAGAACCCTCCAACGTGGAGTGAGTATTGTGGCACTTCACACCATTACTCATAGCTTATTTCCTGTAACACCAACTAGTCCTCGGGACGTTGGGATTCCACAACGAAGGGTGGTAAAGAGCCGACAGGAATTAAATTTATTTTTTGAGTCTAATCTAGGAATGCATAATTTACTTATTGGGGTCTTTGGGAACAACAAAACCATTGATAAGGTCTTTTTTGATCTTGATCTTGGACGTTCTTTCTTGCTGGCAAAATACCTATACACAACATGGATAGATTATGGATTTTGTGTTATTCCTGTGGCATCGGGAAAAAAAGGGTATCATCTGTATGTGAGATTTAAAAAGACTGTTATCGATGACGAACAGGAACGAAAAAAAACACTGGAACGGGCTGCATTGGGTCTAATCAACTTAGTACTTAAAAAATTACCTAAAGAAGTAGATACCAGTGTGATTGGGGATATCAGACAAATGACACGCATCCCTGCTTCTAGCCGACCCCCAAAAAACGTAAAATATTGCACATACTTACCACCTGACTTTCATAAGCTCAACGAAAGCCAAATCAAAGGTCTATTAAATAAACCTAAATACTATGATTATGAAAATTGTACCCTTCCAGACTTTGAAGAGTTTGACCACATTGAGCCTGAAAAGGTTTTCCCAGACCGACCAAAGAAAATTTATAGAGGACAAATAAGCGATAATTTTGAAGATGAAGGAGAAGTAGTGGTTCCTGTTCCGGTAGGTTTGTTATTAGGTCAATATATTAGACCATGTATCCTGAATCACATTGTACGCTGGAATCCCAGGCATATGGTCAGGGTAGCCGCTGCCTTAGAACTCTTTGCTAGTTTTGGGCTTGAACAAATTGTAAGCCTATTCCGTAAGATAGGTTGGTTTGATTGGGATGAGGACATCACCCGAAAGCACTTGAAAAGCCTTGAGGGGAAAAAGCCAATGAAGAATACCACCTTAATGAAATATAACATTCACTTTCCGGGGTGCAGACATTATTAAAAAAAATAACACAAAAATGTAAATATTGCTTTAAACCAATAGAATTTTCAGAAAATATACTGTTTTGTTCTTCAGAATGTGAATTAAATCAAGAATGGGAGATTAGAACTCTATATAATCAATGATTATTTTGTGAGATGCAGACACTATTGAAAGTCACTTCAGAAAAGCAGTTCTGTGAGTATTGCAGAAAAGATCCATGTATTACTAACTGTTCTGTATTAGTACCAGAATTTAGAAGTACCATTGTAGATATAACCGTTCTAAGGGAGATTTGGCTTGAAGATTTGGAAAATGAATCATATAAATATTCTGGTTCTAAATATACTAATTATTTCACTTTTTACCCTCAAACCTTAATAGTTGAGAGAACTAAGTCTGATGTGGTGATTATTGATATGGAATCAAATCATGGAAATGCTGTACGTGAAAAATATCCGTTTTTACCAGAAGAAATATACTATATCTTAAGGACATTAATCTTTGCTGAGTGATACAGATTTATGGCATACCAATTTGAAACGGGACAATATAACCATTATAACCGAAGCATCGTAGTATGGGCCCGCCAAGATCTAAAGACTCGATATCAATTTGAGGTCACAGGCTTCGAACCCTACTTTTACATTTTAGAACATGAAACGGTTCCTGAAGATCCCCGAATCAAACGTGTGGAAGAGGGTGAGTTTATAGATCTTTGGGGCAATAAATTAAAACGTGTTTTTACTCATGATCCGCTGCAAGTCAAGCAATTACGTGATGATAGACTGTTTGAACGAACATGGGAAGCTGATATTCGGTACGTTCTCAGGTTTATAATTGATATGGGTATCCGATCAGGCTTTACAATTGGGGGAACTTTTAATAATATAGAAAAAAAACAAATCAATCATAATCAATTAGCTCCGATTGACTATACATCCCGTCCATTGTATTCTGTAATCGACCTAGAGATGGATGCAGAAGAATTACCCAATCCTAAGAACCCGGTTTTTACAATTATCTCAGCAACCGTTTTTGACAATCGCTTAGAAACCTACATTACCTACTTCTTAGCTGGTTATGATCAAAAAGCTGTAAAACGCAAGTACAAAGATAAAATTGAGAACTGGCTTGTGATTCGCTTTGAAAAAGAAATTAACTTGATCTTATCGATTAAATTGTATTTAGAACAATTGCAACCAACCTTAATTGCCGGTTGGAATGTGGATTTTGACATTGACAACCTGGTGGCTAGAGCGGCCTTCTTAGACATCAAAATTAATCTACGTGGAATGATGCCTTTCGATATAATGCTATTTTTTCCGAAGGTTGCACAGAAAAATTTAGGCAAAAAACTCAAGTTTGTAGCAATCGAAGAGGAAATACTCGATAAGGATGAGCTTGTCATGGACGAATTTGATCCAATCTATTATAAAGACAGTTCTCTCCATGACGACTTAATATTATATAATTGCTTTGATGTTTTCATTTGCGTGGAACTAATCAAGAGATATGGTATTGATTTAGCCTTTACTGGGCGGAAGGATGCCTGTGGCCAATATGACATAGCTGAATCACTTTCTAACACACACGTTATAGATGCGATTGCCTTACGTGTGGCACAGGGACAGTTTAATTCTCCTTTGAACGTAATTTTACCCACTGCTGTGAAACGCAAACATGAAACTTATCCAGCAGCCATTAATTTCCCTCCAACACCGGGAATTTACAATAATATAGCCTTGTTTGATTTTTCTAGGTTCTTTCCTTTAACAATCATGGCTTATAACTTCAGTCCGGAGTTTGAAGGATTAACAACTGAAGAACGATTAAAAAAGCCAAAAGGGATCTTGTACTGGATTGCTAAAGTCTTGATTGATAATCGAGCTAAGGAAGATGACAAACTACAGGAAATCCTAGAAACAGTGGGGCCGGATACAGAAGAGTACAAACTCCAAAAAATTCATCGAGACAACGCCAAATTCTTGTTAAACGCAGTTTATGGAGCCTGTGCCTATCCTAACTTTCGTTTGTATAGTTCTAAACAAGTAGCTAAGATGGTGGCCAAGGCCATGGACGGTTTACGATTACTCAAAACAGAAAGTGAGAAACTAGGTTACCGTGTCATTTATGGCCACACCGATTCCATCATGGTAGCATGCGGTAGAGATGAGGCTTCAATGATTCAAGATGCCCTTAATAAAGCTTTAAAGGCTTATCAAGAGAATGAAGGTGTAGAAACGTTATGGGAAATTAAATTTGAATCCTATGCCTCAAAAGTTCTATTCACACCAGCTAAATCAAGACTAGGAAAACGAAAAGACGATGGGGCACGAACTAAATATGCAATGTTGGTTATAGAAAAGGATGGAATCGAATTAGACACTCCATACACTATAATTAAAGGCTTTGAAGCTGTTCGGAGTGACTCTTCAAAGATTACTAAAGAACTTCAATCAGAATGCTTCAAAGCTGTGTTCAATGATAATATTGAACCGTTTGTCAAACGGGTGCAAAAACTGATTCTAGATATTAAAAATGGTAAATACTCCTACGATGAGATTTGCATAGCTATGAACCTGGGAAAAGAACTTAATGAATACAAAGGTAACAACCTTCAAAAGAGAGGTTGTATCTATTCCGCAAAGAACTTTGGCTGGAAATTCGGACAGGGAGATAGAATAAAAATGTTATTCGTAAAAGAAGTAAAGGGTTATCCAGCAACTGATATCCTTTGTTATTATGATGAGAAGAAACTACCCAAAATAATCCCCAATTACACAAAGATCATTGAACGAACAATTAAAAGTCCAATCGAATTAATTTTACAGGTGGCTGGATATCATTGGAACAGGATCCTAGGACAAAGTTCGTTATTTGATTCACTGGGTGTGAAATAAAATGGCTATAATCTTAGCTGACAAAACCGAGTATCGATCTAAAGTACCGAACCTTTTGAAAGAACAGGGACATTTAGTCAAACGAGGAACTATTAAAATAGGCGATTACCACATCTACGATGGATATATTGTTCCAGGTATTGAAGAAGGAATAATAAGACGAATAGATCTATCGATTGAGAGAAAAGCAACTGATTTTTTTGAATCTCTTAACTCTGGCCTGTTAAATGAACAATGTTATCGTTCAAGTGCTTCCTTTTATCATTCTATCTTTATGATGGAAGGGAATTTGAAAAGCATGTGCATAGCTCATGGTTTTAATTTTGAACGGGCTCATAATGCCTTAATGAGATGTTGTTTAGCTCGGAGTATAGATGGAGTGCAGGGAACTATCTCTGTATATACTACGGCAGATCAATGGGACAGTGCACGGGCGATATCCGCAGCAGCCAAGATACTTAACTCAGAACGGGCTATGATTCGCTTTCCTGAAATTCTTACACCTAAGGTTAATGCCAATCCCAAGTTTAGATTGCAACAAATGATTGCCACACTGCCTCATGTTGGGCCGAACAAAGCACATTTGATAATGGAACAGTTCGGAACCTGGGATGCTTTTTACATGGCCTCTAAAAAGGAGATTGAGGAAATAGTAGGGATTGGCTCGAAGGTATCTAAAGCCTGGTTTGAACTAAGAAAATTCAACTACAATGAGGAAAAAAACGATGATTTATAATTGGTATAGATGTGCTATATGTTGGCATTTTGTTCCAATGACGCATAGACATGTAACATTTCATAATACAGCATCGGCAAATAGTACAAACAATAAATGAAAAGAAAATTTAACTATAATGAGGAAAAAGACAATGACTAAAATAAAATGTGGTATGAATATATGCCAATTCAACAACGAAATGCAATGCACACTTGAAGAAATTCAAATCAAAATAAGAACGTTTACTGTCTCAATCACCACAAAAAATTCTGCGGTGCAAAATATCCCCTTTTGTGACAGCTTTAAGGATTTGCATGATTGAGACAATAACAATGATAACTAAACCAAAAATTCTCGCTTATGAAATTGTTAAAAGAATAAAACAGACAGAAAAAGAAAATAAGCCTTGGTCTAATTTAGAAATGTCAAAATGGATTGAAGAATTTCTTATTCATAAAAATTGGGAACTCCGTGAGAATGAGAAACCTATAAAACAAATTATTGGAGCCCTGGGAACGATGGAAGAATGGGAAAAATTCTTAAAGAGTCCTGAAGCCAAAATTGCAGGAGAAAAACATTTAGAACTACTCTATAAGCAATTCACCGGAGAATAACATGATCTGCAAACGTTGTAACACAGAAAAATTCAACATAGAAGAAAGCTATGATTTTCAACAATCCCCACAACTAAGAAGAAAAATAACTTGTGAAAACGGTCATTTCCTTGACTTTTATTATCCATAAATATAGATGTAATGACTGCTCAATGCATTGTTCATCAATACACTATCTATCAATGCATGTAATACACATCGATGTCACAAACATGCATTCATCAATAATACATTAAAATGCCCTACACTAACCAAGCCCTCAGAACAAAAGACGCAGAGGGATAGGTTTTTAATTCCAACCTTTCTTAGACTACTTATCTCCTATGAAAAAAACTTGATATCAATGGATGATTATAACCTTTGACACAAACACACTCAGAAATCGATTTTTACATGCCTGTACAGGTAGATGCCTCGCCAATACAGATAAAATTTCCTCTGTCCCCAAGCCGAATGAACTTGTTTTTTCCTTGTCCTCGTAAGTTCTATTACAACGAGTTACACCTGAGAAAAATAGAAGAGAAATGGAAAGCTAGAGCTAGAGGGATAATGGTACACAAAGTAATTGCCGAATACTTTAGACTGGTGCGATCAGATCCTTCAAAGATGGAAATCCGAAATTTAATCTTTGAAATCTTTGATGAAAAATGGGCATTCAAACAAATCTATGGTGAGGAAGATTACATTAAACAATGCTTGAATAATTTCTCTGATATGGACGCATCTAGAGTAAGGGTAGATGGTTCTGACTATTTACCGACCTTTGTGGAACAGGAATTCGTTACCGATGAGTATCATGGCTTTATTGATTGGTACAATAAAGAGACTGGTGTAATCCGAGATTGGAAAACTAGTAAATCTCCTTACATGAACCAAGATATGCAACGACAAGGAGCTATATACAAAACAATCCTGGAAGCTAATAACTATCCAGTAAATACAGTCATATTTGAAATGTTATATCCAGGCAAGTCAAAAATACTGCCTATTCAAGAAGAAAACTACTTAGAAAATGAATTAACTAAAATCACCACAGCTGCAGGATTAGGCAACTTTCGTAAGGTCCCAACAGGGCTTTGTGCTTATTGCCCTTATCAACTACGTTGTGAAGCGGAACCTATAAGTTTATGGAGCGAATTTGATCTTGAGTACTATCTATAATATTGAAAAAATTGAAGCCAAGCTAAAAGAGTTTGGCATCAAGGTTGATCTAAAAGGTCAATTTGTATATATAAAGATTCCACTGGGTACATTGGGATTTATGGGACCACACAACGAATTCACAGAAGAGACTCCTTACATCACTCTATCCTTTGAACTACAGGAAGGACATGCTTTCACTTCTCATTTTGCATTTCATCAACTAGATCTGCCAAAAACCCTTAAGGGCTTTAAAAGACGGCCAACAAAACAAAAAACTGTTATTGAACAAGGAGGCATCCCTCGTGGATATGGTTCAAGCAAGTCACCCGAATGAATGGACAGAAATTATTGGAAATAAGCAAGCAATAAATCTCCTACGCAAATATCTTCCAAAATTTAACTTGTTAGTTCACGGACCACCAGGAGTCGGGAAGAATACAGCCTTAAAGCTATGGATCGACAAACACGGTTATACCATTGATGAATACAATAGCTCTGATCAACGAAACTTGAATACTTGGAAAAAATTAGCAAAGATAAGTAAATTCAAACTTTTGAGAAATACACTTTTTCTCCTGGATGAAGCAGACGGCATTCAATGGTTTCGACATGGCAATCGCATCTTTGATATCATCAACGACAGTAAATATCCCTTTGTTTTACTTTGCAATGAGGTTTATAAGATTCGTAAAGCTCATAACGGATGGTGTAAATCCACAGGGAATCCACCCGTTCTAAAAGAGATTCGTTTTTGGCCTCCAGACCCAAAAGAAATAATCCAAGGCATGAAACGCATTGAAACCAAATTACGCACCTTAGGCTTTTTAAATGGAATGAAATTAGACTACCGAGGAATATCCAATGATATCCGCAATAGTTTAATCACCTTACTCTCTGGGTCTGAAAAATATAACCAATCAGCCGGATTGTTTGGAATCCTAGAACAATTGTTTGTGCTTGGCTCTGTTGAAGAAATAAACTTTGAATTTCAAACCCGATTTGGCAAGCGAAAAGATCATCACGCTCAATGGATATCTGAAAACATTATGAGAATATATTCTGGCTATGATAGAGTACTAGCTTATGAGATATTCGAGTTAGCTATGGAATGCCAAGATATTAACATATTAAAGAATTTCCCGAAAGTAAGAACCGTAAAACAATTTTTCTATCCTCATTACTTGAAATTATACATGCAAAAGCGAACCCCACAAGAAGGAAACAAAATGACCCTAGTAGATAAATATGAACCCAAAACATTTGCCAGAATCATCGGACAGCCAAACATCACCCGAATTAAGGATCTGTATTCCCGGCAAGAATTCCAAAACATTCCGCATTGTCTGTTCATTGGTCCACCTGGCACGGGTAAAACTGTAACTGCAAAAAACTGTGCCCGGTATTTCTTTGATGATGAATGGCCAATGCACTATGTTGAACTTAATGCCTCTGATGAGCGTGGCATTAATGTAGTGCGGGAGAAAATCAAGAAGATGGTTTCTACTACAGGTCACAAAATACTGTTCCTCAGTGAGGTGGATGGAATGACCAAAGATGCTCAGCAAGCCCTCCGCAGAATAATTGAGAAAGCTAAGGGAACTCGATTCATTTTGGACGCTAATTATTTGAATGCTATTATTGAGCCGATTCAAAGCCGGTGTGCAGATTTTCATTTTCGCCCAATCCCAAACGATATCATGACCAAATATATGTATTTCATCCTACAACAGGAACACATAGAGATTTATGAAGAGGATGAAGAAAATATAGGAATCTTGGTTACTGAAAGTTTTGGAGATGTACGGAAAGCCTTGAATCGTTTGGATCCTATGATCGATTATGAGAACCAACAATTATATGAAGATCTCCCAATTGAGAATGGAAACTTTGGCAAAGAAATCTTTACACTGGCAAACCAGGGTAAGTTTGATCAGGCCAAAAAGAAATTGGAATCATCTTATATTGAATTAAAGTTTAAACACAATATTTTAATTAAACAATTTTATGAGAACATTCCTATATTTGAAGATCCGGCGGTTAGACTACGGTTGTATTCTCGCTTAGGAGAACTAGCAGAGAAAGTCAATCGGGTAGATGAGCCTTTATATCCATTGGTTGGCTTTGTGAGCTATGCAGTGATGGCTCCACACTTAACCCGTCCAATTCCGAGGTTGCAAGAATGAAAATTATAGTATCATTAAGAATGCAACAAATTGGAAAATCACTGGGGAACTTTAGTCTTTATCTTTTATTTGGATCTATGTTTATATTTGGAATTTGGTCATCTTACCAATTTCACCTTTCATTCGAGGGAATAATGGGGCCCACCAAACTCAATAAAGAACAAATAACCTTTTTTTTTGGTGGTATTTCTTTAGGTTTACCTCTTTCCTTTTTTATCTTTAAATTAAGTAAATACATCCAAATAGAACTAAAGCAAAAGGTGCAAGAATGATTATTGCCATAGAAGGAAACATCGGTGCGGGAAAGACCGAGCTTATTAAGAAACTATGCGTAGCCATGCCAAATTGTGTCCCTTATTACGAACCAGTAAATAACAATCCTTATTTGGCCCTGTTCTATGAAGATCCAAAAAGGTGGGCCTTTCCTAATCAAATGGGATTGTTATTACAGCGAACAAAAACCGAGAAGCGAGCCTATGAGCTATCAACAGTGGGGCTTGGGAAAATATGCCTTTTAGATCGCTCTTTGATTGGCGACTATATCTTTGCAAAGGTAAATCATGATAGAGGCAACATCAGCCAACTAGAATTGCAAACCTATAATCAATACTTCCGGTTTGTCAATCCGGGAATGTTCTATCGAAGAATTATCTTCTTAGATGTAACACCAGAAACCGCAAAGTACCGGCTAGAGCAAAGAAAATCATGGCAGGAAAAGGAGGAAATTCCCTTGTCCTATTACCAGGCCCTAGACACAACTTATCGAGAACACCTGAAAAACTTCCCCAATGTTCAATACATCGATTGGGAAGAGCCATATCAATCCGTTACTCCTATTATTGAGATGCTGCAACAATGAGTGATGCACATTGGGTAGCGGATGTTCGCTCTCGAGATCCGAGTAAATTTAGGATGGAACTGGACTATGATATCATTAACACGGTGATAAAAAGTTTTGAAAAAATACACAAACAAGAGAGAACTGTAAACCTGAAATGTTCCAACAAAACATGTCTAAAAACTATTAAAGAGCTGAACGTAGATTACCGGAAGGTCGAAATACAGTTACAACAATATTCAATGGTCATTGATCTGAACCTGTGCAAAGAGTGTCATGAATATAATTTTGGGTTGTTTTAAATGTTTTGCTGGCATCAATACTCATATCTAGTCTATAAAACTAAAAAGGGGGCTAAAGTCCAGTGCCTAACCTGTGGAAAGTTTTATTATAACTATGCCCAAATGTACCGATGATCGGTACAGTAAAATGGGAATTACTTATCCTTCTTCAGCGACTGGGGCCGGGGGGGCCTCTTCAGCGGGAATAACTTCATAATACTTTTTCTCAACCCATTGCGGGGCAAGTCTCAGATTAGTTTTATTTTGTACACGAATTTTAGGGACCTCAGGATCATTCTGAATGGTCTGCACTTCAAAAACGTGATCTTTGAGCTTTGCATATCTACGTTCGCTATGATATTCGGCCTTGATTCTCACAAGACTACCAGGACTAATTTTTGTCATAAATTTAACTCCAATGCATTGATCAAACATCCTTTTTTTAAAGTTTTTCTACATAACAATAGTTAAGTTAAGTTAGTTTTAAAAATCAGTACAAAATGTTAATACTTGGAACCATATCATGCGGCCACAAGCAAATACAATCACCCAAGGACATAACATTGATATCATGAAAACCTGGCCTCCAGGATTTATCGATACTATCCTAACTTCTAGTCCTTATTTCGGGCTCCGGGATTACGATGTCCCTTTGGTGATGTGGTATCCTTCTGGCTATCAAGGATGTGAACACGAATCTTGGGAACCTAGTTTTCAAAAAGAGATCCAACTCCAAGCCGGGAATCCAGAATTTCAACGACCTTGGCGAGAAGAAGCCAATTCAAAAGGGCAACAACAATCATCTTTCTGCAATTCATGTAATACTTGGTACGGGCAGCTAGGACACGAACCCACCTTTGAACTCTTCCTTGTACATCTTTTCCAGACCTTTGATGAGTGTTGGCGGTTGCTTAAGCCTACAGGAAGCCTTTGGATTGTGCTTGGCGATACTTATTGGGGGGGTGGGCAGGCTCAAGGCCATACAAGCCATAGCACAAATTTTGGAGTAAAAACTCAAGGCAGAAACTATCTATCACAGCCAATAGCTAGAGGCAAAGGAAAAGGCATTAAAGACAAATCCCTAATTGGCATTCCAGATCGCTTTAAGATTGGCATGATAGATAGAGGTTGGATTTGCCGAAATGATATTATTTGGCATAAACCTAATGCCATGCCGCAATCTGCAAAAGATAAATTCACCCCGGATTATGAAAGGTTATTCTTTTTTGTCAAACAAGGCAATTATTTCTTTGAACAGCAATTTGAACCTTTTGCCACAATCGACAGTCTTCGGGAATCCAAACGGGGAAAGCACAATCTAAAGGGGGGAAATCGGCAAGGCTTAGATCAGTGGACAGTACAGTATGACTATCTAAAATATATAAATACTCCGTACACAGGCAAAGCTAGGAAAGACTATTCTACGGCAAAGGCACAAAATCCATCTGATACAAAAAGACGAATTTTGGAATCAATGCAAAGGATTCCAGCACGAACCAAACGAACTGTATGGTCAATTACAACCAAGGCTTACAAAGGAGCCCACTTTGCTGTTTTTCCCCCTGAACTGGTAAAGACACCGATTTTAGCCACCTGCCCACAGTATATTTGCAAACGATGTTCACAACCTCGAAAGAGAATTCCTATGTCCAAGGAAGCTAAAGGCTTAGAAAACTTTACACTAGCAGGCTTAAGAAAATTGTTTGGATTTCTTGGTGACGATGCCGATTTTTGTTTGTCATGCGGAACGGAAATAACAAATGGCATTGTGTGTGACACCTGTAATAAATGGTTAGAAAGAAAGGAAGTCCCTCCCGAATATGAACAATGCAGTTGTAATGCAGGATGGAACCGAGGGATTATTTTTGACCCGTTTATGGGCAGAGGTACGGTAGCTAAGGTGGCCATGGATTTAGGCAGGGATTGGTTGGGAATTGACCTGGGAGAGGATTATATAAAGTTAGCCAACAAGTATCTCGGCTTTGACACGAGCCAAGGCAAAAGACGGGGCAATTTACTACAGGAATTTAAAATATGACAGAATTTAACTTTCCAAATATTATTTGGATTTGTCAAAACTGTTTTGCAGAATATAAAATAAATAAAAAAATTTGGAAAGCCCGAATATATCCGACTTTTTGCAATAAGTGCGTTATGGCAATGCGAAAACTACCTTTAGTTGAATGGACTTGTGAAACTTGTGGTAAGGAATGCTTTATTAATCGTGCTCAAATGACCAAAGCCAGAAAGTTAAGATTTTGTTCACAAACATGTGCAAACATTGGTAATAGAGGCGAAGGCAATCCAGCTTGGCGTGGAGGGCATAAAAAGTATTATGGCAAAGATTGGAGACCATTGCAAAGATTAGCTAGGAAATTAGATGATAACACCTGCCAGAGATGCGGCATAACTAAAAAGCAAATAAATAGAAACCTTGATGTTCATCATTTAAATCCTGTAGTAACTTTTGAGAACCCAAATGATGCAAATTATATTGAAAACGTGGTTACACTGTGTCATCCTTGCCATTCAACTGTAGAATGGAATATTATAGATTTTACTCTTCCAAAAAGGTGTGAAACTCAAATATCTAAACAACCTCACCTTGGAAACTTGTTTGAGGAATTTAAAATATGAATAAAGAAATTGTTAATACAATACTACATGGAAGAGCTGAAGAAAAGCTCAAAGAAATTGCCTCTAATTCTATTGATTGTATCGTTAGCGACCCCCCATACGGAATGAGCGAATCTCAGACGAGTTTGAGATTCCATGAGTTTTATGGGGAAGTCATGGGATAAGACGTTACCATCTTTAGAAGTTTTGCGAGAATCTCTAAGAACCTTGAAACCTGGGGCCTTCGCATTTTGGATGTGCAGTCCTAGACAAGATTTGTTATCTAGAATGATATCCTTGTTAGAGAAAGCTGGATTTGAAACTGGCTTTACAAGTATAGAATGGGTTTACTCGACTGGCTTTCCAAAAGCATTAAACATAGAAAAAGCCATTTTAAAAAATAACCCTAATGATAATAGGGCAAAGGAATTGGCCGGATCTTATGCAGGATATCAGCCAAAGCCAAGCAGAGAATTAATTTTGGTAACAATGAAAAAGATGACTGAGAAGACATTCGTAGCTCAGGCTTTAGCTAATGGTAAAGGAATCACACACCTTGATGATGCTAGGATCCCAACAAAGGAATTCATAGAAAAGGGGACTATGAAAGAATGGAACCGATATACTAATGCGGGAACTGGGAGATATAACTTTAATGATCCCCGATATAAGTCCGATGACAAAGTAAAAACGCACGCCCACGAAAAAGGTAGGTTTGCTAGTAATTTACTCGTGTCTGGTGATGTCCTAGACAGCGGAGAAATAACTAAATCTTCTGGTGGCAAAGGTGAAAAGAGTCAAACTAATATTTTACCTAGATATGACAAAAAACCTGATAAACACCCTAAACTATATCAACCCAGTAATTTAGGAGGTTTGGGAGATTCAGGAGGCTTTTCCCGTCATTTTAGTTTAGATGCCTGGTGGGAAGCACAGATAAAACATCTGCCAAAATCCCAACAAAAAACCTTTCCATTTTTAGTTGTAGCCAAGCCAAGCCGTACTGAACGCAACCTTGGTATTGAAATTAAAGGTATTTTTAACAAAGATAGATATAAAGGAAGATTCCCGAATGAATCTGTCAAAAATTTTATGGGAAACACTGATGCACAACAAGAAGCCGGTCACAATCGATTTGACACCTGTGCCAATTGTGGCAAATACATTTTTCAAAATCCCAATCGTCCGAGCAAATGCCAGTGTGAGAACCCTGTCCGACAGAAGAATATTGTTGAGGGCAATTTTCATCCTACGGTAAAAAGTATTACACTTTTTTGTTATCTACTCAGTTTGGGCTCAAGGCCCAATGATATCATCTTAGATCCTTATTTGGGATCAGGAACAACAGCAATAGCTGCTAAAATATTAAACCGCAAATGGATTGGAATTGAAAAGAAAAATGCTTATATAACCATAGCTAATGCACGAATAAAAGAAGCTAGAGCCTTGCATAAATATCTACAATCAAAATTGCCAGAACAACCTCGTTCAACAAATCTATTTCAAGAATTTGGCTTGTGAGTGTTTGATCAATGCATTGAGTCTGAAAACTAAACAACTAAAAGTTTTATTAGTACAACCTTTTTTAAACTCATTTTGGCAAATAGGGACAGAGCAGAGGTTTTAGCCAATTTCTCATTTTTTTTGGCAATGCACTGACCAATGCTCTACATTTTTATATAGGAGTTTTCGTGAACCACCATGACAGTTACTCGTTTATTAATCTGCTCAGAAAAAGACTGCCTTCGACCTACATTAGAATATAAAGGTAAATGGTATAAAGCTCGTCTGCCACACATGAATGAGATAATATTCTTTATTTGTAATGAAACTATCGAAAAACTATCCGACAATTCTATTATATTCAATCATAGGGGTATTAGCATAGGACAGGCTCCTCCCCACATGGAAAGTAAACACTTGAGAAAAAAAATTCTTTCTGGAATAGAAATTATTGAAACTTCAGTGACACAAGACAAAAAGGAAGAGAAACCAAATGAGTCTTAGCACCGAAATTGAGGAACTCCTAAGCCATGTGGATGAACAAAAAACTGAGCTTGGCGTAAACTATGACTTACTTCAAAAAAACTTAAAGCGAGTCTTATCCACATCTCGATCCCTAGAGAGACAAAATATTATCATTGATGTTCCTAGACGGGAGTATCAACCTCCGGTTCAACAAACACTTGGGAAGTATCAACAAAAGACCATTGATGAAAATCTCAATGACTTGCCGGACGGTCTTTTACGGGATTTGATTCGCTTTATTTTGGATAGAGTACCTACTTCTTATGAGTGGGTAGAAATGCAAGCCTGTTCCTTGATTGGTTTGGCTGCAGGAAAAGAACGCAGTGCTTTTTCACGCATGGGACCTATTGTATTACAGTTTTATGTTTTAAATGTTGGACCAAGCCGCATTTCGTTTAAAGGAATTCCTGTAAGAAATTTTACACGACAGATTCTTCAAAGATTCGGAAAATTAGTAAACAAAGATTTTGAAATGGCCCCACGTCATACCGTAGAAGCAATGATAGGGGAATTTTCTAAGCAGAAAAAGGAAAAGAAAAAAAAGGACAAAGAGCCTACTAAGAAAATAATAAAGAAAATTTCCACAACCGAGGATGGAGTTATTACTGAAGAAATCAAAGAGGTCACTGAAAAAGAAAAGGAAAAGCCAAAAAAACCTGCCAAACCACCTGTTTTAATAAGTGACGAGGGGATAATGATATCAGAAGAATTCACTGCCATTTTTAAGGATGTCAAGAACAAACGCTACGCTTCAGATGTGCTTGAATTTTTGTCAGAAATTTATGATGGTTGGATAGCTAAACGCACTACTAAAAAGCATGGCACAGAAGGAGGACTCAATGTCTTTGTCAGTATCCTCGCATCTACCACAGAATACTTCTTTACAAATATCGAACGTGGATTCTTTGTGCAGGGAATGGGAAATAGATTCTTTTATATTATTTCAGATCCTCAAGACTTAAAACGTAATTATCGGACTTTTAAAGAAGAAGGACGGAATTTCTTTGGTCCACTTGCCGGCATGGACCAAGAAGACACAGATTCGGCCCTTGATGACTTTGCCCAACGGTTACGGAATCTTCGGGAAAAGCTCCCTACGATTTTTGGCTTTACTGAGTCTGCCGCAGAATTGTGTTTTCAATACTATGAGGAGAATCATCAATTGGCTATCTCATTGTGGCAACAAGACAACCGCTCTCTATCATACTCCTATTATGCAGAACGCCGAGTAATGATGCTACGACTTGCAGCGGTATCCACCATTTCAAGGTATGAAAAGCTCATTTTGAAAGCGGGAACTACCAAGATTAAAGCACTGATCATTACCAAAAAAGACATGGAATGGGCAATTGGACGCATAGAAACTTATACCCAATACTTTCTCAAAGTCCTGGATATCTGGCCACAAGCCAAACAACAAGGAGATCAAATCAAAACTGAAGAGGATGATTGGAGTAATATCAAATCAGTAATCCGACAATTCGGTGGAAGAGCAAAGAAGCATGAAATCCATGAGAAAACTAAATATGGCAAACGGAAATTAGAAATGCTTTTGGAGTCAATGGAATCAGCAAAGGTTTTGAAAGTTAAACTAGCTGGTAGTGGTCCAAGAGGAGGTCGGAAAGCCACCATTTATACACTACCTAAGGAGAAAAATGACAGATGAAACAGACTATTGGCAAAGACGAGAAGAAGAAAAGATATATATGAAACGAATGAAAGAAGTTCTAGAACCATTATGCGAATTACCTTTCGTCCGTCTTATAAGCCGAATAAACAGTGAATTCATCGTCATGAAAGGCAGACGCAATTTTACCATTATAGCTAACAATGTTTTCAAAGGGTTTGATGACACAGTAGAACTCTATACCAACGAAGAACCTAAAGGAATTTACAATAAGTGGTTTTAAGCATGAAATTAATGAAAGACGAATTCTTAACTTTAAAAGACAACAAACTATTATCTAGATGGGAAAATATCGTTATTGCAGCTCGCAAAACTCCACACTATGAAACTGTAAAACTCTGTGTTTTACTTGGGAAGTATCTGGATCAGGGTGTGCCAGTTCAAATGGCTTGTCACGATACAATCATCAACTACACCCAGACCTTGGAATCTCAGTGGGCTCAGCTAGCGGGATTGATGGATTTTTACCATCCTCGGGGCAAAGAGGTTGCAGATTATACCAAAGAACTCTTTAAAGCAGAAATGCAACTTGGAACAGAGTTTAGCGGTTGGTTTAAAACGATAAATCATATTTCCCTGGTAATGCAAATTGTAAAGACCAACATTATGAAATTAGAACGAAAAAAAGGTAATAGCATAAAAGTCGGATTAAGTGATTTACAAAATATACTAACAACATTAGAAAATGTAAATAGCTACCTGGATGCGACTAAAGAAAAATTTGGCATGATAAGTAATAAAGAAATGGACGATTATTTCATGGCCTTGAAATCATCAACACAAATAAAATTAACAAAATCGAAAGAAATTGTCTATAAAAGATTAGTTAGTGATTACCAAACTCAGTTAAAGAAACAGGAGCTTGAGAAAACATAAATGTCACTTTTTGAAATATTCTCGATCAGTTCTCCACAATCTCCTAAAACTCCTTTTGAAATCCAATTAGAGAAATACAAAAAAGAATTAGTTACCCAATACCAAAAAACGAATAAAACTCCCCTTGCACAAAAGAATCGTAAACTTTGCCATTTTCTAGAAAAAAAGAAATGGACTTGGAATCAATTTTTAAAATTTTGCGACTTACCTTTGAATCATGAAATTGAATTTTGGGAAGGGAAAAAGGGCTTAGAGAAAGCTAAAAAAAGAATTTTAAACTATTATATAACGCATAAAGAATCGCCTACTGCAAAAAAGTTTAATAATATTATGGGGGCTTTAAGTCAGGGTCGTTGGAAAGAATTTGGAATTGGAACAAAGTGGAACGACTTTTTATTGTATTGTAATCTTCCACTAAATCAAAAACGATTTAAGAATGAAAGAGAAGCATTTATCCATTTGTTCCTTAATCAATACAAACAAGGAGCAATTAAACGGGGGCTTTCTTTCAATTTAACATTCAAATTTCTTGATGAAACTAATTTTTTGTTCTTACCTTGCATCGTTTGTGATGTTGTTGGTCATAGTAAGAGTAAGCATAAAAACCCAGTATTTTACAATGGAATTGATAGAATTGATAACACTAAAGGTTACGAACCTAATAATATACAACCTATGTGCTTTCAATGCAACAAAATAAAGTCCACACATACTTATGAGGAAATAGCGGGAGAGATTGGGGATAAAATGATTGCCCTTGTGAAATTCGCCAAAGAACAAACTAAACCAACACCCTATGAATGCCCTATTTGTAAAGGGACTTATCACAGTACGGATAAGTATCATCATAGTTGCAGTTCTTGCTGGAATTGTGGAAAGACGTTTGATGACCATGATAAGCAGGGAGTAAAAAGATCAAACCCATTTAACAGATTCCAAGGCTTCCATAACACGTGCATTCGTTGTAATCCGCCCCAATTGAAAAGTTTACTCAAAGAGTTTGGTTTTTGATGTAGAACAATTTATAAATGAAACCATTTTAATAATAAAGCAGTGAAACTTATTTGACAATCGTAGCAACTGACGAGGATTTGAAAATGGTTCAAGAGGTTCTACTTTTCGATCAAGAAATGGAAACTGTGGATGAAGCTCGTCCTTTAACAGGATTACTACACTGTTCCTGCGGAGCCCGTACCATTGTTGGCTTTAAAAAAAGTAACATGAGTATTGCATCTTTTGAAAAAGCTATTAAAACTGTTGTGCTTAGTTGCAACACTTGTGGGGAACTAAACTACACGGTACACATAGCTGATACTTCCGTACCCAAAACAACAAACCTAAAACCACGTTATTTGACTACACCAGAAACCAGGGGTATTGACAAATTTACTATTTTTGGTGTTGAGAAAATTACCTATGTTGTAAGTAAAATGGCGACAGAAAAGAATGAAGGCCGCCGATATCGTTTACAGATCTATTTAACTAAACTTATTGATGCTGCGTTTGCGGTAGAGGGTATTATGGACAAGGATACTTATGAACGCCTAAAAAAAGAATATGGAGAAAAAAAGAAATGAGTGAAATGACACCAGAATACCCTGAGAAGGATAAAAACAATAAACCCATTAAAATAATCATTAACAAAGCATTTAGAAAACATATAACCCCACCTCTACACGTAGATCATGGTATCCTATTTGTAGAGCGTGTTTGGTTTCACCAGTTCCAAAATAAAGATATAGATTTTATAGAATTAAAAAGACTGACAAATACATTAATAACCATTAACCACAGCGGATTCACTTGTCCAGGTGCTCACGTCATAGGATCCAGGGAAGAGAACGGGGTAATCATGCTCACTTACTCTTACGTCGATTATTATTAGGGATTAAAATGGCATTTGATTTTTTAATAAGATCTGCTTTAATACAAGAACAAAAACGGTTTTTGGATAAAAAGAAAGAAGAACTAAAACCGGCATTCTATATTGGGGCTAATAAATGTCAGAAATCTGGCTTTTGTTGTTGGCAACGACCTGCCAGCGTAACAGAGGAGGACATAGAAAGGATCTCCAAAAAACTAGAGCTTACCAAATTAGAATTCATAAAAAAGTATTGTGTCATTGACAAAAGTGGCATAAATTTTAACTGGTTTCCGAGACTTAATTCCCAAGATAAGACAGAATATAATGGCAAAGTTCTTCCGGATGAAGAAACCTATAACAAAGGCCCATGCGTTTTCTTAGATATAGAAACTAGCCTTTGTAAAATTCATGATTTTAAGCCTGAACAGTGTAAGAAACATGAGTGTTGGAATGCCAACAAAGAAAGTCTTTTCTACGCTGAAAAGACCTGGGAAGCGAATAGTATAGTGACATTATTCCCGGTTCTACAAAAAGAAATAGAAGAATATGAGTTGGATTAAAATGAAAACCTATGACGAAATAGTTGTGAAAGTTAGAGAAATAGCAAACGGATTTGATATATTTGGTACAGTTAAAGACTTAATTTTCTATTTACCATTTGACAAAGCCAAACAATTTCTTAATGAAGATGTAACCTTGGAAGAATTTACGAAACTAAGTGGTATATACACACGAGAAAATGTTATAAAAGAAATTAAAGAATATTTACCGTTTGCTTTTGATAAAGCTGAAAATGAAAGGGGGCTTTCTGCAAATAGATCTATTGATCATTTTAAATGTTGGCTATTCCTTATAGATGATCAGGAACTACTTGACTTTGCGGAAAAAGATGGTAATTACGCAATGTATGGCAAACCAATCCTTGAGAGAATAAAAGAAAGGTATGGTTAATGAGGAAGTGAAAAAATTGTCACATGATATAACTGGGGCTCCAAACGACCCAAAAGCTGATATTTATATCGGAACCTATATGGGAGCGTTTAGAATGTTATCAGAACAAGGTTTTGATTGGTATGCTTCTATAAATGCTAGCGATGCCAACTGTGGAGTTTCTGGGTGCGGTGAAACGCTTGATATAAAATTGATAGATTTAGAAGATAGTATTAAACAACTTCAAGAATTTAATCCAGATGGGACGTTATCTTCTGAAGGTAGAGATGAATACACGTATAGAAAACCGATACTGTTAGAATTTATGGGGAAATGTGTTGTCTGGTGTGAAAAAAATAACCAGGATAAAATTCCAATATACTTTGGTTAGGAAGTGAATAGCAATGCTGTCTAAAAATCTAACAGAAATTTCATTAGGTTATCCCATTATAAATAGAAATTATATTCCTTCTGAGATTAGTGTGTTTTTATTTTATGATATTTTACAAATAGAACCTTATAACACCAGCTCTGAACCTGGGGGTTGTTCGTGTGATCGTTGTTATGTGACAAAATATCGTTTTAAAACAAAAAATATGTTAAGATTAGAATAATTACTATGCAGTAACGTGATTAAAAATGTGTGTGCATGAATTAATTAGATATAAACGAACATTAGTAAATACATTAGGAGTATTCATTATATTTGATTGTATAACCTGCTTAGAAGAATCCTTTGGTTTAAACGCAAAATTTATTCGGACACATTTAACATTTGAGAATAGTGAAAAAGTGAATAATAAAATTACGATCCGAATGTCCGACAGCAGTTGGATTGAAAATGATCGCAAAAGGGATTGGATACAAAATCAGATTTTTCGACTCTCTCTCAACCAAGACAATCCAGAAATACTACAAAAGATAGAAAAAGAACTTAAGGAATTTCTTGAAAAGGAAAAAAAGGAAAGTGGTAAAAGTAGTTAATAAATATAAGATCGGAAAGAAAAATCCGCTCACTGATATTTACATCGGCAAAGGAACCATAGTCGGCAATCCGTTTACGGTAAAGGAGTTTGGGCGTGGTGAAGCTATTCGGCTGTATAAGATCCATTTTGACTACATGATGCAACACTCACAGGAATTCAGGGATTATGTTGGTATAGCCACCGAATATGATAATCTGGTTTGCTATTGTGCTCCTAAGAGATGTCATGGCGATATACTCAAAGATTGGATAGATCAGCACAGGAAACTCAATAGCTTAATTACTGAATGACGTGATACACCATGGAATATAAATATTGTAATAGATGCGAAGGCGAAGCTAAACAAGAACCTCATTATGGTGGATTATTTTGTTTAGAATGTGGCTATATTAATAATTAATACGAGGTAAGATGTGATAAAAGTGGTAGCGACTAAAAGATATCAACTAGAATCACCCTATAGAACAATTGGCATTGCTCTAAATTTTGAAGATATAGAGATGATAAAAAAGCATTGTGCTAAATTAAACCTAACAATATCCAAATTTGGGAGAATGTTACTATTAGATTCTTTAGATGATTATATTAAAAATATTGCAGAATAAGACTGGTAAGTTACTATGAACTCAAAGAGAAAACCAGATAAGCGAGAATATCATGCCGGTTGTTTGCTACACGATGATCAGTGTTTAGATGAACAATTAAAAGCGGGTTGCACTGTAGATTTATTTATTTGTTTTAATTGCAGAGACTTATATGAAAATGGAGAATTAGAAGCTATAATTAAAGCATCTAAAGCGGTCTTGAATTTATTTAATATCATTGGTTAATGACAACGGGACTAAAATGAAAGATATAAATTTATTATTTGAAATAGCTGAGGTAGAACTTCGAGAGATGGAAGCATTCACCGGAGAACCAATAGATCCTATATTAAGAGATAAATATCAAAGAGCACTAGTAATAATTTATTACAACCTAAATGATAACGGGCCCCCCGCGAAGTGAAGAAGAATGTATTATATAGAAGCAATAGAAGAAAGCAAAAAAACACCCAAGCCATACATATTTTTGGCTGGCGGTATAACGAACTGCCCGGATTGGCAACAAGAAGTTAGAAAAGGATTAGAAGATTTAGAATTTAGTTTATTTAATCCAAGAAGAGAAAATTTTCCCATAAACAAACCTAGCGCGTCTTATTATCAAATTAAATGGGAGTATAATCGTTTACAATTAAGTGATCTCATTACATATTGGTTTGCTAAAGAAACGATTCAACCAATTGTATTATATGAACTTGGCAAGTTTATGGATTCTAATTATGATATATTAATAGGCATACATCCAGAATATCCAAGAAAACAAGATGTAGAAATTCAAACAGGATTAGCAAGACCAGAATTTAAATTTGTTTATAGTTTAAACGATCATATCCAACAAATTAGAGATTATATAATAAATTACTAATGACTAAGCGATGGCATGATTTACAATGAACTCAAAAAGAAAACCAGAAACGCCAGAAGAGGCATTAGATTTATTGTTAGAGAACCTCAATAACATATCCCATTGCTGTGAATGTGAAAGAGGCATAGAGCATTATGTGTGTATGCAATATTGCAAGGCTAGCTCTGAAGAAAATTGTATTTATGAATGGGTAGGAAACGAAAGAATAGTACAGACAATTAGCGATGATAAAGAACACGCATATGTACAAGTTATGACGTTTGCAGAATGGAAAATATGGGTTAAAACACATAAAATAATAAATTACGGAGACTTAGGACTAGCTAGTCCTTAAAGATTAGATACACACATCGAGGCGCTGAAGTTTACAATGACATACATACCTGATGAAATTTTATATAGAAATCTAACAGCAGATCCTGCTAGTACTACAAAATTTGAAATATTACCTCCAAGAGTTCCTGGTAGTTTTCTTGGTCTTTTGCTTTGGCTTGATGAAAATAATCAACAGGGAATCAAAAATAATAAACTAGAAGTAACTAAAGAGAAAATCTATTGTAGATACTGTAAACAAGTTACTGGCAATTGTGATTGTGAAGCAGGAATTAAAAATTATATACAACCGTCTATTACTGCAAATCCAAAATGTCCTGACTGTAAAGATCCGCTAATTAACGGTGAATCTGCAGACCTCTATTGCCCAAATTTTGGTTGTTTCCATTTTTATGAAAGAAGACACGCAAAATGTACTTTTAATAAACCCTGCCGGTCTTGTGCAGCAGAATTAGAAATTAATCCTATAATATTATGATTGTAAAATACGAGCGAGCATGTGTTAAAAATGGTAAGTTGGAAATGTAGGATTGGATGGCATAAACCTGTAGAAACAGGGCCGGATTTTAATGATAGACTAATTTGTGGAAGAAAGAAAGATTGTACAGCTCAATGGTGACATGAATATGATTTCCAGGTTCCATCTATCAAAAGAAT